>SVIC01000003.1 GCA_015055515.1 Clostridiales bacterium
TAGATGGTCGGGGTGAAGAGACTCGAACTCCCGGCCCCATGATCCCAAATCATGTGCGCTACCAAACTGCGCTACACCCCGAAATCTTTATTATCAATCTTGTGATAACGAGTAAATTCTACTATATGTTACCCTAGATGTCAAGAGAATTTTACAATTTTTTTGAAAAAATGAAAATATTTATTTTGTTATCTATTTATATCAATATTCTATCTATTATGATTATCATTAGACAATAATTAAATTTGATAATGTAAATAAATAATTTGCAAATACAACTATATATGATACAATTAAAATCAGATTTACGGAGGGAAAATATGAATAAAATTATAGCAATCGTTGGAATGTGTGGGGCTGGAAAAAGCGAAGCAACCGAATTTTTTGAAAAAAGAGGTTTTGAAAGAGTATATTTCGGAGCAATTACTTTTGATGAAATGAAAAAAAGAGGATTAGAACCAACGCAAGACAATGAAAGAAAAATAAGAGAAGAATTCAGAGCAAGTGGCGATATGGCAATATATGCGAAACTAAACGAAGAAAAAGTAAGAAAAGCATATGAGAAAGGAAATGTAGTCATAGAAAGCATGTATTCTTGGAGTGAATACAAATATATTAAAGAAATATTTGGGGATGCATTCGATGTAATCTGTATTGTAGTAGATAGAGCTTTAAGAAAAGAAAGAATAGCAAATAGACCTACTAGATCATTAACTTCTGAAGAAGCTGATAAAAGAGACTATACAGAGATTGAGAATATAGAGAAAGGTGGTCCTATTAGCATTGCCGATTACTATATACTTAACAACGGATCAATGGATGAACTATACTCAGAGTGCGAGAAAATATATAATAAGATAATAAAGTAATAGAAAAAACACGATAACAAATATCGTGTTTTATTTTTACACATTATTCTTTTCTTCCGATCTATTGGCCTTTATATCTTGCACAACACCTAAAATCGTAAATATAAGAATGACTATACTTAACCCAGCGCCTAAATATGATCTTATCAAAAACATATATATTGCATTAAGAGTAATTCTAACAAACACACCTGACTTTACAACAACTAAATTTTTGAACATCATGGTAACTAAATATATAATCATTGCCATCATTGATAGCACCGACACCCATGTGTCCCATGTAAGAATTGATAGTATTATGGATACAACAATGGTAACTAATGATAGAATTGTAGTATACTGCAATTTATCTTTAATTTCCAATATATACATTAGAATTAGAAAAATCAATTCTACCAATGCTAATACAGCTCCAGTATACTCCGCTAAACACAAAAAGTGACTACCAAATAGGATTGTTGAGAATATAAGATAAAAAACTACACTTTTTTTGTTTTTAGTAAGCATGGATATAATACACAATATATCAGAAATCACTACTAAAACTTGAGACAAAATATACATTTTATTTATTACCAACCTGACCTTCATATATTTTGCCATTAGGAGATTTTGTTACATATTGTGCATTCAAATACTTAATTGCGCATTTTTCTCCAATATCAGTAACGCAATCCATTATAACCCTACTTATGTGTATACCATTATTTTGTAATTTATTTATCTTGTTACAAAAGCCTTGCCATAGCAACATCGCAGATCTAGTAAATCTATGTGATTTGCTAACAACAATTGATGTAAACAGACAATAATTGTCCTTATCTACTATAAACGGACACACATCCTCACCTGTTATTTCACAATCTGAAATCTTACCAGAATAGTACCTATCAAAACATTCTTTTGTTATTGGCATAAAATTAATATAACCTACAACCTTGCCATCACATAACAACATAGTATAAATATCTTTGTTTGAGTTCAACCATGATTGTATTCTAGAACGCTCGCCTATGTTGTCTCCACTATATGACTGCTTATCTAATTCTATCATCTGATTAATATAATCTTCAGTTACATCATAACGAATTTCATACTTATTTGACATCTAATATCTCCTTTTGTAAATCTAATAAATTATCTGTTATCACAACCTTATTCCATATGCGTTGATTGTCTGGTTGTGTGCCTTCTGGATTAATACATACAGTCTTGCAGCCAGACTGGAATACGTGCTCATCATTATTACCATTACCAACAAAACATACTTCACTTGGATCTATATGATTTAACAGACATAGGTCTTTAATATATACAGCCTTGCCTTCATAATCATATTTTGTTCCAATAATTTCATTGATAATGCCATTGTTATCAAAAACAAATTCGTTAGCCCTAATATCTGAAAAATATTTCTCGTTATCACCTAATACTCTTTTGATTGCTGATACAATATTGCCACTAACAATATATATTTTAATTCCAGCATCAGTTAAATTCTTAAACAAATCCCCAGCACCCAAATTAAGACAACGCTTATCTACTAAATCGTAAAACATAGTCTTATCAAAGCCTTTTTCTCTATACGCATTTAGCGTTAAATTACACCACTCGGCGTGAGAAATCTTACCCGACATAAAATCATTTAATAATTGTCTATAATAAGAACCTTCTGATACACTATATCCTAAATGTTGCCAAATACTGCGCCATAGATTGTCTTTACTCATTGTAAGAGTACCATCGAAATCAAACACAACTGCCTTTATCATGAGTTTTTCTTCTTTTGCATTACACGCTCATTGTCAACTTCATTGACTAGGTCATGCTCCGCTTCCGCTTCCTTCACTATATTAGTCTGAAGCTCTGGAGTAACAGTTTCAGCCACTCCTTGCATTACAAGTGCTTTTGCATCCTTCATAGCTTCATCAACATTTTCTGAAAGTTCACAAATTGCCTTATATTTCTCTTGAGCTATAGGATCATCAAATACTACTTCATTATCAACGCCATTTTCACCATTATGATGGATATCATTTGTATGATTATGCTCTTCTACAAAATCTTTTGCGGCATCACCTAATATCTGTTTTATTTGCTGATCATTCTGTGCTTGATTTAATTTTACCACAACCTTTTCATCGATTAAATGATCTTTTAATTCTGTTTTAACATTATCACACAATACATGATTATCTACTACATCCAATAATTTTTTATGCTCTTCCAATAGCCTTTCTGCTATTCTCTTCTCAGTCTGTGGATCGGTCACTGCCACAGGATTGTTTTTTCCTACAAGAATAGCAATGCCCTCTGTAGATACAAGATCATTATGGAATACATCTTTATTACTCTCGATATATTTTTGACTTTCCTCTATTACTGTTTTAGCCATAGCAGATTGAACAGCATCTTTATTTAATGTTATACCGCTTTTAGTTGTAATTGTCTCACTTTGTAAAGGCTCATCTACTAGTTCTGGATGTTTTATACAAGTACTAGTTATAGTCCTATCATATATGCTATTAACGGCATATACTGTCTTAAAAAATTCTTTTTCAGCATTATATATTCTTTTTGCACTATCATTAGCATTCTTATAATCATTGTATAAAGCTAGTATTCTACCATCACGCTCTCTTGCCAATTCACGTGGAGTCTTAAACACTTCCACCAATTTACCATTCTTTAGTACATTTTTAGTCCTCTTGAATACAAAATACTTAGTAGCCACATTTACTTGTTCACTTACCGATTTCGCTACCTTTAACTTATCTTTTAACATTTCTTGTCTTACGACACAGCTTTGATACAACTCCGCATCACTTGTAGTCAAAGTTTTTTGTTTTCCTCTAAGCCTTAACATCTGCGTCTCTATACTAGCCAATTCTCCCTCAACCCTTGACACATCGCTTTTCTTATAATTAACAGTATGATCTATCTCATATACTGGATTCTTATAAAACTGAGATCGTACATCTCTAGTGATAGATAAAGCCTTGTCTCTAGACAACATTTTGGTTATATTATAATTCTGCATATTTACTCCCCCGCATAATTTATATATTAAGCATAACACAATAAAGAAATATTACAAAACAAAAAAGGTTGTAAAACTACTTACAACCTTTTGATCACACGACGAAGTCTAGTATTATTTGATTTAATACAAACATACCCTTATCGGTTACTCTTAGCCTATCATTAACAATTTCTATCATATCCAAGGACTTATATCTATTAATTACATCTTTATATTTTGTGTAGAAGTCAACCTCTAGCAATTTTGTTAACATACCTATATCTACGCCATCTGTTTTTCTTAACCCAAGCATAACAGCCTCTTCATAAGTATCTTCCTTCGAACAGATATATTTGTCTTCCCTTGCATCTTGACTATTATATATAGCATTAATATACTCCTCAATTCCAGACAGATTGTTATATCGCATATTATCTATATATCCATGTGCACCTGCTCCAAATCCAAGATATTCATGCATATCCCAGCAATTTAAGTTGTGCTGACATTCATAACCGCTATATGCAAAATTACTTACCTCGTATCTATTGTATCCATATTTTGATAGATAATTAAATGCTGTATTGTACATACCCAACACTTTTGCTTCTTTAGGCAACTTAATTCTTCCCTCTTGCACATCATTATATAGCCTTGTTCCTTCCTCTAATATTAGACTATAACAACTTATGTGCGTTGAGCCCATTTTGTTGGCTAGCGATACGGCATATCTAACATCGGATGATTTCTGCTTGGGCAATCCTATCATCAAATCTGTATTAATATTATTAAACCCTGCATCGTGCAATATCTTCATAGCATTAATATAATCTGCTTTTGTATGAACTCTACCTATTGCACTTAGCGCAGACTTTCTGGTAGTCTGTAATCCTACACTTACTCTATTTACACCAGCATCACGCCATTGTAATGCTTTTATAAGAGTAATGCTATTGGGATTTGCTTCCATACTGATCTCAGCATTATCTAACACAATATAATGCTTCTTAATTTCCGACACAATTGTCTGTATCGCACCTTCGAATAATGTACTAGGAGTACCGCCACCAATATAAATAGTATCAATATTTCTATGACAGGACTTAGAACTATATTTAATCTCTTTTAAGAGAGCATTTATATAATCATGTTGTAAATGAGATTTTCCAGAATATGAATTAAAATCACAATATGCGCATTTTGATATACAAAAAGGTATGTGTACGTATATTCCAATATTATTATTCATATTAGTCAATCTTAAGAATAGACATGAATGCTTCACTTGGAATTTCTACCGATCCAATCTGCCTCATTCTCTTCTTTCCTTTTTTCTGCTTCTCTAACAACTTCTTCTTTCTAGTAACATCTCCACCATAACATTTAGCCAAAACATCTTTTCTTAGAGCCTTTACAGTCTCTCTTGCAATAACTTTTGATCCAACAGCTGCCTGAATTGGAATCTCAAATAACTGTCTAGGTATTACTTCCTTCAATTTCTCTGCAATTGCACGACCTCTAGCATATGCTTTTTCCTTATGCACTATTAGACTAAGCGCATCACACACTTCACCATTCAACAAAATGTCCAATTTCACCAAATCACTTGCCTCATATCCTACAATCTCATAGTCCATGCTAGCATATCCATGAGATCTGGATTTTAGCTGATCGAAGAAATCAAATACAATTTCATTTAGAGGTATCTTATATATAAGGTGACATCTCTTGCTATCTAGATATTGCAAGTCTAGATGTATACCACGCCTCTCTTGGCACAGTTGCATCAATTCACCGACATATTCTGGAGGAGTAAAAATATTTACTTTTATCATAGGCTCTTCGGTATAATCTATCAACTGTGGCTCTGGCAAATCAGCAGGATTACTTATATACTCGGTCTCACCATTGGTTTTGTGGACCAAATAACTAACAGTAGGCGCAGTGGTGATAAGATCAAGATTGTACTCCCTCTCCAGCCTTTCTTGGATTATTTCCATATGCAGAAGGCCTAAGAATCCACATCTAAAACCAAAGCCAAGCGCCTGTGATACTTCTTGTTCATACTCTAGCGACGCATCATTTAATTTTAATTTCTCTAAAGCTTCCTTCAGATCATTATATCTACTACCATCAACACAGAATATTCCGCTGAACACAACAGGTTTTGCCTCTTTGTATCCCGGTAAAGCTTCGGAGGCTGGATTGTCGGCTAATGTGATGGTATCTCCGACCTTAGTCTCTGTTACGTTCTTAATGCTAGCGCAAATGTATCCAACATCACCCATATGCAAAGATTCTTTCTCTAACATCTTTGGCTCGAAGATACCCACTTCTGTAACATCATATACATTGCCAGTTTGGAAAAATTTGATTTTATCACCCTTCTTGACTGTGCCATCTACTATTCTAACTAGCGATACCGCACCCTTGAAATTATCATAATAACTATCGAATATCAATGCTCTAAGTGGCGCATCTTCATCACCCTTTGGTGCTGGAATACACCTTATAATCTGCTTCAACACATCCTCGCAATTAGTACCATCCTTAGCACTAACAGCAGGTGCAATGTCGGCTGGAATACCGATGACATCCTCTATCTCTTGTCTTGTACCCTCAATATCGGCACTAGGCAGATCGATTTTATTTATTACAGGTAATATCTCCAAGTTATTATCTAGTGCCAAATATACATTTGCCAAGGTCTGCGCCTCTACCCCTTGAGTAGAATCTACTATAAGTACAGCACCCTCACAAGCAGCTAGCGACCTAGACACTTCATAGGTAAAATCCACATGCCCCGGAGTATCTATTAGATTAAGAGTATAATCCACGCCATCTAGAGTATAGTGCATTGTAGATGGTGTAAGCTTAATAGTAATCCCCCTCTCACGCTCTATATCCATACTATCTAATAATTGTTCTGTCATGTCACGCTTGGCAACAGTTCCAGATATCTCTAATAATCTATCTGCAAGTGTACTCTTACCATGGTCTATATGTGCCACTATACAGAAATTTCTAATTTTATCACTTCTATCACTCATTATACTTTAAGTCCTCATACTATTTCGAATGACTATATTATACAGCAAGAATATAAAAATAGCAAATATTAAATATACAGATTTTTATCATGATTGCTTTCATTTTTTCACCTTTTATTGAGTTACATAATAGATTTTCTGTCAATAAATAGTTGTTATATAAAAAAAAGGTTAAAATTATTAGCATATTTGACAAAAAGATGGTAGTATATAATTAATAAATTATGTACTTTGACAGATTGCTATGAAATCTAATAAATAATGAGTGGCATTACGCCATAGGATATATAAGTATGAAAGATAATAAAAAGAAAATTGATTGGAACAATTATAAGATAGATATATTGACATTAAAAAAAGCAAATGCCCTAGTAGACATTAAGCTAGATGATGACTATTTCGATATAATGCAAAACGAATGGTTATTAGATAAGTATATATCTAGACTAGGCATTACTAGCGAAGAAGACCCATGCGAGAGCCTTACTGCAATAGACAAGGCAATAGATTTGGGCTATGCAATTAACCTTGTTGTACAAGGATTAAAGGACGATACGATCATATGCTTCAAGCACAAGTCTTTGGGTGAAATGACAGGCCTAAATGCATATGTGTCCAATGTGACATATGACGATATTAAAGACCTTGTCATAAAGAACACAAAGCATCACATAATCACATTAGAAGACATGCTAGATCACATAGCAGGCCGAGCACCTATAACAATCGAGATTCTTAACGAAGCCTTTGTAGGCAAGATAGAAGGTAAGATCGAACAATTATTAGATAAATACTGTAGCAAATACAACCAATGTGGCAAAGTAGCTATAATGTCCATAAATCCCCTATCTCTTGAATGGTTCTATGAGAATGCACCTTGGTACACAAGAATATTAAAAAGTGGCAACTTCAAGGATATTAAAAGCTATGCTAATATAAAAGTATCAAAACTAAGGAAATTAAAGTACCTAAAGGTAGCAAAAGCAGATTTCGTTGCATATATAGCAAAAGATATACCAAGCAAATATTTGAAAAGAAAGAATGTTGTAGGTATATTAGCATATAATGTAATGAGCCAAGAAGAATATAAGAGAGTAATGCCTTATATAGACAACATTGTATTCACTAACTTTATTCCAGAAGTTTAATAAATAAGAAGTAGTGTAAATTACTACTTCTTTTTTTTTATATAAAAAAAACGGATATATAATCCGCTTTTATCTAAAAATTATCCTTCTACAATGCTCGCAAGTAATTGTGCTATCACCCTTCAAGTTATCCAACTTACTCTTAGGGATCTCCATTCTACAATATCCACACGCATCATTTTGTAATTTTGCAAATACAGGGAATATTCCATCATTCTTCATTGTCTTGTATTTATTGAATATTGCAGGATCTAGCGAGCCTTCTAATTTCTTTAACTCTCCAGCCAGCTTTGCTATCTTTGGCTCAATTGCCTCTATCTTATTAGTATAACTATCTTTAGCCTCTTTGTGCTTATTTCTAGCCAGAACAGCGGTCTTCTTATTATTCTCGAACTCTTTTAATGCAGTACTGATCTTTGTTATAACAATATTTAGATTTCGCTCTATCATAAATAGTTCACTGCTAATAGCATTAATTTTCATCAAATAATTATTAATTTGATCTCTAGACATAGTATTTATGTCTTCTTTTGTCATCTGTTGAATAGTCTTATAATGCTTATCATAACCTGACTTCAATGCATTATATTCCTTTAACAAACCTTCCGCATCATTCTCTATCTTAATACTATTGTTCTGAGCAGTCTTAACTACATTCTTCATCTTCTCTATTACTTTCACTTCTTCAAGACTGTTCTTGCTTCTTTGTAATTTGTCCAGTTCCATATCTATGTTCTGGTATTGTAACATACTCTGCATATTACTCTCCTATTTCTTTTTTTGCTTTATCAATTAATTGTAACATGTATTGCACCTCAAGTCTAGTATCTTCTGGCACAATATCAACAATATTCTTGTATTTATTTTCTAAAAATAAAATATATTTCCTTAAATCATGATTATCACCAGTAAAATTATCTTTACCAAAATACAATTCATAGTCATTATACTTCCTGACTTCATCCGATTGTTCTGCCACAAAAACATTATAGAATTTGGACATATCATATACTATTTTGTCAAAAACTATATTATATCCATGAGACACAAGATATCTTTTCAGATCTATCTCATTATGTTGAGGCTGTAATATCAATCTTGCTTTTATATCTGATTGAGAGATTATCTTAGATATCTCCCTACCGCCTAGCCCAGACATTATAACTTCATCTATTTTATCCTCGCACGATATGGTTTTCAAACCATCGCCACATCTTATGTCCCAGCATTTATCATCTATATTATGTTGCTTTAACAATGCCTCAGCCTTTGCTACGCTGGGCGCACTTATATCTGAACATATCGCATAATCTATAAGATTATTAACTAATAAATATGTTATTATTTTGCCATGGTCACAACCTATATCTGCTATTCTCTTGCCTTTTACCTGATCGGCAACTAATTGCATCCTCTTGGACAATCTTATTCTATTCATTATTCCATATAATCCATTAATTTCTTACTTCTATTAGGGTTTCGCAATTTTCTTAATGCTTTTGCCTCTATCTGTCTTATTCTCTCTCTTGTTACATTGAAGTCCCTTCCTACTTCTTCTAGAGTCCTTGGATGATTATCATCTAGCCCGTAACGCAGTCTAATAACCTTCTGTTCCCTTGGAGTAAGTGTCTCAATAACAGACATTAACTGCACCTTAAGTAGACTCTGTGTAGCATCATCGGTAGGAGACTTAATACTCTCATCTTCTAGGAAATCCCCAATCTTGCTCTCATCTTCCTCACCTACTGGACTCTCTATAGATACTGGATCTTGTGCAATCTTCTGAATCTCACATACTCTCTGTTCGGTGATACCCATACGTTCCGCTATCTCTGCATTGGATGGATCTCTTCCTAGTTCTTGCATCAGTTGCTTACTTACCCTTGATAATCTATGTATGGTCTCTACCATATGCACAGGTATTCTAATAGTTCTGGCTTGATCGGCTATTGCTCTAGTTATCGCTTGTCTAATCCACCAAGTAGCATATGTAGAGAATCTAAAACCTTTGGTATAGTCAAATTTCTCTACAGCCTTAAGTAGACCAAGATTGCCTTCTTGTATCAGATCAAGAAATTGCATGCTAGATCTATTTACATACTTCTTGGCAATAGATACTACTAATTTCAAGTTCCTTTCGCTTAATTCTTCTTTTGCCCTCTCATCACCTTCTAATATCTTCTTTGCCAACTCTACTTCTTGTTCAGCAGTAAGTAGTTGCACAGATCCAATATCTTTTAGATACATCTTCACTGGATCATCTACTTTTACATTGCTAATAATCTGCTTAAGATCGCTATCTTTGATCTCTTCATCTATAGACTCGACTATTATACCTTCGTTGGATAAATACTCAACAACCTCATTATATTCATTAGAAGATAAGTCATGCTGTACCAATTTATCACACAATTCTTCTTGAGTAATTGATCCATCTTTGCCATACTTCTTAGTTATAATTTGCAAATCTTTTATAATACTATCGTTTAACATTTCTTATAATCCTTTTCTCTTTGTAATTAGATCTTGCAACTCCTTAGCAAGCATCATTCTTTCATTATTATCTTTTGTCTCTTTCAGTCTATTAGTTACCTCTTCTTGTCTAATAAGAAGTCCATATGATATTAATGTGTTAGTGCAATCTTTATAATACTGCTCATTATCCTCTAATGAATTAAACTCATAATTCGCAATATCGTATACATCACTATTATCTTCAACTTCGAACATATCGAATAGACTACTTACCTTAGGCACATTACCGCTATCGTACTGATCTTTGATATAATCATATATTTTTACATAGTCGCTATTTTTAATATTCTCTCTAATCATATCATTTAGCACAGCATAAGGTTTCTTATATATTAGCGCAGATATTACAAATTTTACTGCCTTAACATACGCATTTTCCTTTAAGTTAATGCTATCACTTTTTTGTACCTTAGCCTCTTCATCTGGTACATCTGTTGCACTATTTAACTTTGCCCCTCTTAAATCCTCTTTTAACACGCTAATAGATATATTAGTTATATCTCTAAGTTTTGCTAAATATATATCCTTCTCACTCTCTGACTCTAGTGTATTAATCACGGCCAAACACTCTGCAATATACCTACTCTTCTCTTCGGACTTGTCCAAGTTATATTTTGTAGAATAGTAATATAGTAGGTAATCAACCCAATACTTCGCATCCTTAATCAATTTATCAAAACTATCTTTGCCATTTGCTAATATATATTCATCGGGATCGCTACCACCGGGTAAATTAGCCACATATACATCTAGTCCCGCCTTAACCAAGATCTCTAGGCTACGAAGGGTTGCCTTAATTCCAGCGCCATCGCCATCAAAACATACGACTACCTTGTCACAGAACCTTTTTAGTTCCTTCGCATGATATTGTGTCAACGCCGTTCCCATGCAAGCAACAGCATTCTTAACTCCACTACGATGTAAAGATATTACATCCATCTGTCCTTCAACAATTATTATCTCATTTAAGCCTTCGGTATTCTTAATTTTCTTAATATTATTTATGTTATATACCGTTCTACTCTTGTCAAATACAAGGGTTTGTCCAGTGTTCTTGTATTTGGCAAAATCTGCATTCTCCAGCAGTCTTGAACTAAACCCAATAACTTCATTATAACTATTGATTATAGGAAATACCAGTCTTTTGGCCTGTGCATCATAGACATTGTTTCCCTTCTGCTCTACAACACCTGCACCTATCATATCTTCCTTCGAATAACCTAGTCCTGTAAGATAAGATATTATCTCATTCCAACCCAGACTATAACCTATACCAAAATCAAGTACAGTCCTAGCATCAAGATGCCTCTTGGCAATATAGTCAAGTGCGGATTTGCTACTAGGATTACTTAAATTCTTATAATAATACTTTGCCGAATCCCGCAATATATTTAGATATGTATCTTTCTTCTTCTTGTTCTCTGCAATGACATTACTCTTCTCAAATGCAGGCAACTCCATACCACAATCATCTGCCAGTATCTTGCACGCATCATAGAAATCAAGAGATTCTATCTTCTCTACAAATCGAATAACATCACCACTAAGACCACAACCATAACACTTGAAAAACTGCTCCATTTCGTTTACAGCAAATGAAGGAGTTTTCTCAAGATGGAATGGACACCTAGCCCAGTATAGCTTGCCTCGCCTATCTAATTTAATATACTTGCTGGCAATAGATACTATATTGACTCTGCCCTTTAGGTCACTAATCCAATTATTAGAAAAACCAAATTTATCCAATACTTCTTCCTACTTTTACAAAACTTTCTAATTATATATACAATTATGAAAACAAAAAACCCTACTTGTACATAAAAAAATATAAAATGTATACTCACACTTTATATTTTTAACTACTAATATGAAAGATAGGGCTCATGTTATACGGATGCGCTACAAAAATCTTAATATTCTCCTCTGGCTCTACTCCTACTGATCTTAGATAATCGGTTACTGTATTGTAGCATAATTCTGGAGTATTATTCTCTTCACTAAGATGTGCCAGTACCATTTGCTTTACATTATTTACTGCCAACCTACTAATAACCTTTGCACATACAATGTTACTAAGGTGTCCATGGTCTCCCTTGATGCGTTGCTTCAAAGGATAAGAATACTTAGGATTCGCCATCAGCATACCCTCATCATGATTGGACTCCAATATCACCATTCTGCTGTCATAGAACTTCGCTATTATCTCCTCTGTGATATGCCCTAGATCTGTCGCAAAACTAATCTTTCTAGCATTGTGATAGATATTAAACCCACAGCAGAATGGCACATCATGGGGCAATTTATATCCCTCTATAACCATATCGCCAACCGAGAACAGTCTATCTGTAAATGTATATATTGTATTGGGTCTAACTCTACCCAATTTCGTAATAAGGCTGTCATATGCACCTATGTGGCAATATATAGGTGTACCATACTTCCTATTCATAGCCCCTACACTCTTGATATGGTCACCATGCTCGTGAGTAATTAGGATTGCAGATATATCGCGTGGCGAAATAGACAGAGCCTCTAACTTCATCTCAAGCTCTGCTATAGATATGCCTGCATCTATTAAGATCTTTGTATCATCGGTGTATACTATACTTGCATTACCCTTCGATGAACTAGCCAGTGAACAATATCTCATAACGGATATATTGTAGCAGATTATAAGATTTAAGGCAAATTAATAAAGATTTATTGGGATAAAAAAAGCATATTGATATGATCTCATATCAATATGCTAATATTTTTTTATACTAGACCTGCACACCCATCACATAGTCCAAAGCCAATTTGACCACCATAAATGTAGTCACCATCCAAATAAATATTACCAGTGTAAAAATGCATAGCATCTATCATTGGTCCATCAATTGACTCCTCTCTACTACCAAACCACACAGCCCCACAATTAGAGCATACCAAGTCATAAGTAATAGTAGCATAACCCCTATCATCATCATCTAATGGAATATACTTCGCATATAATTCTATGGTGTCATCTACAATCATGTCTTTGGTTACATTTATCTTATAGTTAGACCAATAATAGCTACTTCCCGGTGCATTTTTAGAAGAATTACCATCACTATATTCATTTATTTCAATAAAGCCATAATAGGTAAAATACTCCCACCCATCAAAACGCAAATCATTATACCCTAATAAATCCCTGCCATTATATGTCCTTGGACAATCAACCTCTGCAATATAATCATTGGCAGGATCTAATGTTAAAGGCATACTACTTATATACACAATACCAGCAGTAGTATCATTGATATAAAAGACTACATTCGTATCAATGGGTAATTTCTTACCCTCATAATCTACACCCATAAACGAGTCGGTCGTTGCATGATGTAATCTTTCGGTTAGTACAACAGTAAGAAAAATAGCCACGCTAGCAAGCGCAACACATGCAAGTATTAAGATGGCTATTAATTTCTTAGTATTAGACATATATTACTACCAAATACTCTGTTATAGAATAATTAAATAAAAGTGCCTTTACATAATGCAAAAGCACTTACGTTATATATATTAGCTTCTACCTACAAAAGTATTATTAATATTATTGCCGGTACCAGTACCATTAGCCTTGACCGTTACATTTGTAGCAGTATTAGTATCTGGTACATAATAAGAACTAACACTGCATTCAGTTGGAAGACCATTAGATCTACCACCATTTGACCAACAGCCAAGTAGTTGTCCAGCATCTCTACCAGAATTTACACAGCAATTAGTTGCAGTAGAATTCTCTATAAATCCTAAAGCAGTAAATCCTGCAATGGAACCTGCCTTGTCACCAGAGTCCTCTGTGTTGTTATAAATACAATTAATCTCTGAATTAGTAATAGTACAATTAGTAACTATACTAGCATATCTTCTAATAAGCTCTGCTGAATCCCAACCATTATTACAATTGTTATATAAGTAACCTACTATACCGCCTACATATCTATTGCCAACTACTGTTGCACCTTCTATTGTTAAATTCTGTATAATACCACATCTAACAAATCCAAATAATCCTACACCTGCAGAACCAGTACTAATTGTTGGATCTCCACCAAGATATTCGCTATTTTTATTAATATTCATATTGTAGATAGTATGACCGTTGCCATCAAATATTCCACTAAATGGTCTCTCTACATTATTAGCATTATTTATATCATAATATCCATAACCGATAGGATCAAAATCTACACCTGCCAGATCTATATCCTTAGTCAACTTAAAAGTAACATGTTTTACTGTATAACCATTGTCATGTGTCACTCTAGTAAAAGGAATATAATTAGTATAATCTCCTGCAGGACTATCAATTATTGCACCCTCATATACATTTACAAAATCAGCCAATGCACATAATTTTTCTGGGCTATCAATCTCTATAACTGGCATTACTGTTGTGCTATTGATACTATCAGAATTAATAAGTGTATTTGCACTAGTCAATGATGCATTGAATGCAGTAAGGTCACTATCATTACCCCAAGATGACACAGTATCGGAATAATCAATATACTCAATATCAAACCTGATTTGTAATTGGAAAGAATCTACATTCTTAGTAGCATCAGCAACTGATAGTCTTACAACGAATGTAGTCTGATCAGAACCAGGATACGTTCCTAAGTTGGCAAAAGCTGTCTTAACATTCTTATAATCTGCATTATCATACACAACACTTGGATCCTCGGATGTTTCCTGTCCGATCAAAACTTCTACATTACTCTCGATATTTGCATTAATTACAGACAACTTTACCCCCAACGATTTACTACTCTTAGGATTTGAATCAGGTGTAGTATCTTTAATAACATACATATAGGCTACATAGCCTGTGCCATTGTTAGGATCTGGCAGATCAACATTATCAAATATAAATTTATTGCTACTAGCAGACTGTCCAGCTCTGTGAACAATACTAGTATCTGTCAAATCAGTATTGTTAGAATCCTGTATCTTTGCAGTCAAATCTGTCCTATTCTCACCATCTACTATCACGCCTTGAGCAGTGATCTCACAGTCCACCTCTTTGGCAACATATGTAACTGTCATAAAACTATCTGTACTAGTTCTTAATGCAACTAACACAATACCTATAGTAAGCCCTATTATTGCCAAAGCCATTATCACGCCGATAATAATTATCAACGATTTTTGTTTTGTTTTCATTAATTTATCTCCTTTGTCTTATAATATTTAACCATATGTGCCAAAACATCCACATACAATTCTAATATTATTGTATCACTACCCCCCCCCCCAGAGGTCAAACAATTTGCAGGAGAAATTATAAAATAATAAAAAAAACTTGCTATATCACATAGCAAATTAATTTTGATTTATCCACAATTTGATAAACTCGTCTATAACTTCAACGAAACATCAAATAAAAAATTAGCTCACAGGACCATTAGGATCAAAACACCCACAACTCCAAGGAGAAGAGAATGTACAATTGTAATAACGATAATAGTTACCATCCGTTCCATAATAAATCTCATCACCTATTTGATAAGCATCAACATCTGTATCAAAAGAACTGTCTGGACCTTCACCTCCGCAAGTACTGCAAGGATCATATACACACCCACCTATAACATTGTGTGATGATAAATAATAACTATACTGAGCATATATATCAATATTACCATCAAGCAATTCACTAGGATTATCAATTACTATTTTTATTCTATATCCATTAGAGAAGGAAGAAAAAGTAAAATTGTTATAATCATGACAAATAACAACCATAGATAAATTGTCATATGGTAGATTACCTATTGTTGTATCTCCCGCTGTTGTATATAATAATGTAAACGTTGAGTCTGTATGTAAATACCATCCATTAAAATAATATGTATGACCAAATAAACTTAGCAACTCTTCTCCATCTTCTGCTACTGTAGGTATAGCTATTTGAGATATATATTGCCCTTCACTATTTTTCTCAAAAACAGCATCTATACTGCATATATCTTCATGCCAATCAGAAAAGTCAGCGCCTGCCTCATATGCTGGCATTAACCTACCCATAAAATTGACCTTCACATCTATTGAATCGGGAATTATTGCAGAATACCCTAGGGACACACCAGAATCTAATATAATGCTAGTAGGAGAAACTAATACCACCGCCAAAAAAACCACTACACATAGTAGTGCCACAACCATCATTATTAAGATAATAGATAATTTTTTCTCTAATGACATGTGTCATCCCAATAATATAACGATAATATATTCTATATAATATACAAATATATTATATAAATTCATTTATTTTTGGTCAAACAAATATGACTAAAAACGAGATTTATTAAAATAATATTTACTTATACCTTATTTTTCAAAAATAAATTAAAAAAAGAAGGGCTATACCCAACCCTTCAAAATATTTATTCTGACAAATCAACCTCAGTTAAGCCATTAGAAGCACTCATCTTCTCCCTAACCTTAGTCTCTATCTCTTGCAACATCTCTTCATTATCATTCAAGATAGCCTTAACATTCTCCTTACCTTGAGCAATCTTAGTACCATTATATGAATACCAACTACCACTCTTATTGATAATGTCTGCCTCTATTGCAACATCTACAATACAACCTAATTTATCTATACCCTTGCCATACATTATATCAAACTCTGCAACACGGAATGGAGGTGCCATCTTGTTCTTGACAACCTTCACCTTCGCCCTATTACCAATGATATTAGATCCATCCTTAATAACATCAACCTTTCTAATATCTAGTCTTACACTAGCATAGAACTTCAAAGCCTTACCACCAGTGGTTGTCTCCGGATTGCCATATATTACACCTATCTTATCACGCAATTGGTTGATAAAAATTACACAAGTATTATTCTTATTAGTAACGCCAGTTAACTTTCTAAGGGCTTGTGACATAAGCCTTGCTTGAGTACCAATGAAGTTATCTCCCATCTCACCATCAATCTCTGCCTTAGGAGTAAGTGCTGCAACAGAGTCAACTATTACTACATCCATAGCACCACTACGAACTAGTGATTCTAATATATCTAATCCTTGCTCACCTGTATCAGGCTGAGACACATATAGGTCATTAATATTAACACCTAACTTTGCGGCATATTGTGGGTCTAGAGCATGCTCTGCATCAATAAACGCAGCAGTACCACCCATCTTCTGAGCTTCTGCCAAAATATGCAGAGCCAAAGTTGTCTTACCAGACGATTCTGGTCCATATATCTCTACAATTCTACCCTTTGGCACTCCACCAATTCCTAGTGCGTGATCTAATGTAAGGCAACCAGTAGGAATAACATCTATTGCCTGAGCACCAGTATCACCCAACTTCATGATTGAGCCCTTACCAAATTGTTTCTCTATTTGCATTAGAGCAAGCTCTAACGCCTTCTTCTTAGCATCATCCATAAATTTATCCTTTTTTATTCAATTATAACACTTGTATTATAACAACATATAGTGACTTTGTCAAACATTTATCGTACATTTGTTCGCTAATTTGTCAATGTTTGATCAAACAATAAATTATTCTGCTTTAACATCCTTATAAGGTAATAACATATGTTTTTTGTCACCAAATCAATAATTTCTGACAATTTACCCTTATATGTATGCTTGTAAATATGTACACCCTCTGTATTACCTATTGCAAGAAAACAATTCGCCACATGCGTATCTATATTATATGCGCCTAATGAAGCCACAACTACATCACATTCGCCACTATCAATCATTGCTGTAGCGACTTCATATGCTGAATCTACGCTATACATTCCATTTCTAGCAATATCGTTAAGATCAATTGTTGGATACATACCCAAATCTTTAACTTTTGTAATAATATTATGATTAGTAATATAAGAGATTATTTCATCGTCCATCATAACCATATCTCTAATCAATTTACCCTTGGTAACACTCTCTAATACAGATATTCTCTTGCTGGTTAATTTCACAAGATCTATAGCCATTTGATACAAGGAAATATCCTCTGTAGCATACAAATATCTACCCAATGATTCACAGACCTTTGCAACGAATTCTTGCAAATCCGATCTATCTACACTATTCTTATAACCAACAGAAATAAGTGTATCAAGATTATCTGTACGACATTGTATAGACACGCCTACACTATTATTCATGAATGGCATTAGAATCTTTGTCAGAGCATCCTCAGTCAAGCCAAAGCACTTCAAGTAAATAAACTCTTGCGGCAAATCATACAGCCTTGACAGTATAGCAATTAGTTTTGAATTAAATATATCAGATACCTGATCAACATCTGGTGGTAAGAATACTAAATTAACCCCCGACCTAGACAAATAGAATCCTTGTACATATCCTAGATCACTAGTAAGTGGCTCGGAGCCATCTGGAATAAGGCTCTCATTCTCAAAATTGGCATTATCACCAATTTCCCCCGAATGCAATCTAAGATAACTCTCTATTGCAAAAGATGCGGCAGAGTTCTTAACCAAGAATGTTTGAAAGCAATCACTTATTACTTCCTTTATCTCCTTATTCTTCTCAAAATTCGAACTAAGCTTAATAAAAATCAAATCATTCTGACTAGCCCTTATATATTTCTTAACATCATCGGTAGAAAAAGATATGGCTGAATAATTGTTGAGTATTAAGCCATAACGAGACAAAGTATCAGACAAATAGTCTAATACTTCATCTTTGTTATTAAAATTATAGTCGATATCAAGATATGTATAATTCATTATTTAGTCTCTTTTTTCGTCCTCATCAGTTGCCTTATCATCTTTCTTTGTTGATCTTAATACTGTAGGATTGTTAACTATATAACCAACCTCTGATATGATCATAAGAAGACATGTAATGCCTATTAATGCATACAGTACTATTGTATAAATATGTACAAACTCTATTGTTGCAAATGCAAATGTTCTAAGATATGCCAAAAGCATACCAGCACCAAGAGTAATATATAATGCAATTTGCTTGTTTTTGCCCCATCTATCTGCAGCAATAATAATTCCTTTTAATTGTCCAATCTGTCTAAATCCAGTAATAACATAATCACGCTGAAGATTGATAAACATAAATATAATACCCGCAATAGTAGGAATTACTGGATTTGCACCAGTTATCAGTAGTACTATTGCAGTTGTAGCAAGCAACTTATCAGCAATAGGATCAAGGAACTTACCAAGATCTGTTACTTGGTTATTCTTTCTAGCAAGATATCCATCCAAGAAATCAGACAGAACACCTGCAATAAGCAAGATTAAAGCAAACAACTTGCCCAATCCAAAAGGTATAAAATCTGCCATATACATAAATAGCATGATTGGTGTCATTATAATTCTAGCAACAGTTATCTTCGTTGGTGTGTTCATAATATTTCTCCTTGTAAATCATAATCTAATACATTTGTAATACGAATAGTATAGTATTGGCCTATATTAAGGTTATTGCCCTTTGCACAAATATATATAACAGAGTCGGACTCAGGATTATGATATTGGCTACGTGCCACATACATATCATCCTCTATACCATCAATCACAACTTCCATAGTTTTAGCTAGCATAGCATTGTTCAACGTCTTTACAACCCCATACTGAGCTTCTGATATTGCCTTTAACCTTCTATTCTTTGTAGCAGTAGGTACTTGATCTATAAAATCATATGACCTAGTGCCCTCCTCTCTACTATAGGTAAAAAATCCTACATAATTCAACTTCTGTTCGATTACAAAATTCATCAATTTATCAAAATGTTCTTTTCGTTCGCCTGGAAAACCTAAAATAAAAGTTGTCCTTATAGCAATATCAGGAATATTGAGTCTTAACTTCTTAATAAGGTTAACAATCTTATCATAATTATTGCGCCTATTCATTTGCTTCAATATATAACTATCTACATGTTGCAGAGGGATATCTATATATTTACATACTTTCGGATTATCCCTTATTTCCGCAATCAATTCTTCTGTTATACTCTCAGGATAGCAATATAATAATCTTATCCATTTCAAATTAGTTATCTTAGACAATCTTCTAATAAGTGTCACAATATTCGTGCCATCATTGAGATCTGTGCCATACTTTGTCACATCTTGGGCAACTAATATAATCTCCGTGGCTCCATTATCAACTAAGTTCTGCGCCTCTATCATTAGATCTGATAATGACTCACTCTTATACCTACCTCTAATGTATGGGATTTTACAATAAGAGCAGAAATTATTACATCCGTCCGAGATCTTAAGATATGCGTAATGCCTAGGTGTTGTTATCAACCTATTATGATTGCTATAACAGCAATCGGAAGCCTTCTTATTATACAACCCGAATATCACATCTACAATTCTCTCATTGTCCTTGATATGCACAAATGCATCCACTTCTGGCAAACTCTCTGCCAGATCGGTATACTGCATCTCATTTATACAGCCAGTAACAATTATCTTCTCTAATTTGTCACCCTTTAACTCACCGCACTCTATTATTGCTGAAATTGATTCTTCCCTTGCAGGGCGAATGAATGAGCAAGTATTAACAATTATGATATTTGCCTCGGTCGCATCAGGCTCTATTAGAAAACCGGCGGACCGAACAGCATACATCATCTTCTCTAGATCCACTCTATTCTTATCACATCCCAAACTTATAAAACCGATCTTTTTCTTAAGTATATCCATAATTAGAAATCCTCGCCAAATACTTCTTCAAATTCTTGCTGTGACATGAATATAATTCTATTATTCTTATCATCTTTCTTCGATATATAATTCATTGCTTCCATATCATCTATTATCTTTGCCGCTCTTGGATACCCAATACGCAAGAATCTCTGTACTTTGGTTGTAGATATATTGCCAGATTTGATAGCAAAACGAAGTACATCCTTCATCAATGGATCCATATTATTAGCATTACCACCACCAGAAGCACCTGATCCAGAATCGGACATTACATCATCATTATTTCTATTGAACATCTTATCCTCTACCTCTTCATCGAAGATACAGTCGTTATTCTCTTTTATAAAGTTAACAACCTTCTCCACCTCTGAATTCTTAAGGAATGCTCCTTGTATTCTCTGGGGTTTATTTGTACCCACTGGAGAATACAGCATATCTCCATAACCAAGCAGACTTTCGGCGCCGCCTTGGTTAAGAATTGTAATACTATCATTAAATGAAGATACGGCAAACGCTATACGAGATGGCAAATTACTCTTAACTAGTCCAGTAATAACATCGGTACTTGGTCTCTGCGTAGCAAGAACTAAGTGTATACCTACCGCTCTGGACAACTGTGCTATACGCACTATCTTGGACTCCATTTCTTTTCTAGTCTGCATCATAAGTTCATTCAACTCATCTACAACTACCACTATAGTAGGCATCTTCTCTAACTCGCCACTCTTCACCTTCGCACAAGAATTATACTCATCTATATTTCTGATACCAGCTTTAAGTGAATCAAAGAAATTAATTCTTCTATTCATTTCATCTATAAGCCAATCAAAAGCATTCATTGCCTTTTCTTTATCTGTAATAACATTTGGCACAAGTAAATGTGGCAAACCATTATATAGTGAGAATTCCAATCTCTTAGGGTCTATCAGAATAAGCCTCAAGTCTTCTGGACCTGATTTGTATAATAAACTAATAAGAAGAGAGTTCAAGCACACAGACTTACCACTACCTGTTGTTCCGGCAACCAATAAGTGAGGCATCTTCTCTATATTTCCTATAATAGGACTATTGGAGATATCTTTACCTAGTCCATACGCTGTCTTATACTTCGAATTCTGGAATTCATAGGAATCAATAATATCCTTTAACCCTACCGTTTCCTTCTGTTCGTTCGGTATCTCTACACCAAATGCATTCTTGCCAGGTATTGGAATCTCCGTCCTTATAGATCCCTTACAAGCCAACGCCATCTGCATATCTGGCACTAAGTTGTCTATCTTCTTTACCGATATACCTATAGGCATTGTTAACTCAAATCTAGTAAATGAAGGACCTCTTGCAACAGAGCATACCTTTGCAGGTATTCTAAAACTATCCAAGGTAGCCTCTAACCTTCTTGCCTTCTCTTCGTTATTCTCCTCTACAACGTTATCGTTAGTATAGGTATCCAACAAATCAATAGGAGGCTTGACATACGGTCGTCTCTTTGGCTTTGCCTTCTCCGCCTGAGTCCTAATCTTATTTATCTCATTTACATTTACAACATTGCTAGTATATGATGTGGCACCCCGCCTATCAGTATTTTCACGCATATTGTACACTTCATTAGCCTTAGCAATTTGAGCAGATGCTGTATCAAAGTTATTTAGCCTATCAATATAATCGGATTTATTCTTCTCGTAACCACGCAAAGTTAGATTCTCATCAAACAAATCTTGTTGCTCTGCATATTGTCGCCTCTTAGGCTTTGCCGGTTTAGGCCTTTCGTCTACATACCTATTTGCACTAGTAAATAAATTTTCCTGCTCCGCTGTGCCAAACAATTTTTCCTTAGCATTATACCTATTATCAGTCTTACCATAAGTATTGTCCAACCTTATTTCCTGTCTTGGCGGAACATCAACGCTGGACCTACCCATTATATCATCCAGATAATCTCTATTACGCTTATCACGCTCATACTTAGCAGCAGCCTCGGCAGACTGTGATGCACTAAAAGATACCGTTGCTGTACGAAGTCTACCCATATCTACTACTGGCTCATCTACTTCATCTTCCTCTTCATCATCATGGAACACCATATTAGGTCTTCTCTTAGGCTCAGCAACCTCTTCATCTACAGCAAATAAATCCTCATCATCTTCATCAATAATCACAGGCTGTTCTTTCTCTAGCCCTAGTATCCTTCTAGCAATAGATTTGTCTACAGCCTTTTTTTCTACCTTAACATCCTCGTCATCGGATATAAAGACATCTTCATCGTAAGGCACCTCATCAAAAGTAGGAGTAGCTTGTTCGAAATATTCCTCCTCTTCTTCCTCCTCCTGAGGCATAACAATGTTCGACACACTATCTTCGATATACATTCTAGTCTGCTTACGCTTATATATACTATCTACGAATAAACATAAGAACGTAAGTAGTATTATAGCAAAAACAACCGATGCACCTGCTAAATGTGTAAGACTATATACAGGATACACAACAAAGCTGAATATTACACCACCAGCAGTATAACACTTAGAACAATTAAAAGATTGTAGCAAATAGTGCGCATACGAATTATTAATAATTGTACTAGACGTGAAAATATGCGCCATTGCAATTAAGCAAAGTGAGGATAATACAAGGTACACAACTTCCTTGCTAGATAATTTAATATTTACCTTACGAATTCGCATTACGCCAAATACTATAAAGAAAATACCAACTGGGTATACACACAGCCCAAACACGCCGTATATAAAATTACTGAACACAGGGAATATATTCAACATTAATAGTGCCAACAAAACAGAAAAAACACTAATCAGTACAATTGCTAACTTAGACTGGTGTTTTTTCTTCTTGGATACTATTGAACTCTTATTACTAGGATACACAGGCATATATAAGACCCCACATATTTAATTGAAGTTAACAGCAGAACAATACTATATTCTACTCCATAATATGTATAAGTATAACATAATAAAGTGATAAATAAAAATATATTAAGGGGTTTTATACATTTTTCAATTTGCCATTTTTAACATTTCTTTTTTTATCTGAGACACTATTCTCTTCTCTAGCCTACTAATATAACTTTGACTGATACCTAGATCATCTGCCACTTCTTTTTGAGTCTTCTCGTCATCGCCAGAAAGACCAAATCTAAGTATCATTATCTCTTTCTCACGACTATTAAGTCTATCCAATATCTGCCAGAGTATCTGCCTTTCTGTAATCTTCTCTAGTTCGAAATGTGGTGTATCATCATCGCTTGCAACTAGGTCTAGATACTGCAACTCATTACCCTCGCCATCCACATTAAAGGCATCATCTATACTAATCTCGCCCCTCTGTCTATTTATCTTCCTAAGATACATTAATATTTCATTCTCTATACATCTACTTGCATATGTAGCAATCTTAATATTCTTATCTCCATTAAATGAATTAATTGCCTTGATTAAGCCAATACTTCCGATAGACACTATATCCTCCATATCTAAATCGTTATGCTCAAATTTCTTTGCAATGAATATTACAAGCCTAATATTTTTTTCTATTAATGTATTCTTTGCCTCATCATCACCCGCCATTAATCTTTCAACTAACAACTTCTCTTCTTCTTCAGTTGGTGCATTTGGCAAAGTCTCACCATTGGTAAAATAATGAAGAATATTTTTAGTCTCTTCAAATTCGAAATTCTTAAATAAATTTAATATTTTTTTCAAAAAATTAGCCATATTACACTCCTACATTTTTTAACAATATTCTCTATGTAAAATCATATCATAATCCCCGAAATTCTTCTTAGATACCGCAACGCTAACATTGTCATATACCTTACTCTTGCCACCTCCTATTATGTTAATATTATCTGCACGAAAAACCAACATCTTCTCAGTAGTATTAACTGTGGACACATCTATGTAATGTGCCGAAGGCAAATCATCGCCTGTAACAGACCCTAATAAAACCTTATGAATTGGAAAATTATTAAATATTTTGCAAAAACTTTTTAACTCTATAACAACACAAGGCACTCCGTTGTCATCAATAAGATTATTACCAGTATCTAGAAAAGCACGCAAGTGACATATTTTTCCATTGACTATCAACGATATATCATAAAACAATGCACGTTGCCCAATCTTCGATGCCACATACTTAAATAGTCTAAGTAAAATACCCGCATACAGTAGTATTGGCACAACAAAGAGACTAAGCGGAATTTCAAAATTAAGAAAAATAAGACCACTAGTGGTGTACACAATATCAAATAAAGAAAGTGTAGCGATAAGAAATCCACCGAACAGAAAAGTTAAACCAACAAATAGAGAAAAATATGAAAACCACTGCTTAAGACTGCGATACTTTCTAACAAATATAGTCATTATTATACCCACCGCAACTCTATAAATTACTAACAACGCCTCGTTATTAGTAATTAATGGCATAAATACAACAAATAGCGTTCCAATTAATGCCGAAAATATTAAGTTCTTGCGATTGACTGTAAGATTACAAATCTTTGAAGTAAGCGATAGTAGAACATAGTTAACTAAGATATTATCTATAATTACATACTCAATATATACTTCCATCTCTCCTCCACTAATTTAATTACATTCTATCAATTAAAGTATAGGTATACGCAAGAAAAAAAAGTAAAATTAATACGATTTTAATGTCATTAAGTCGAAGTAAAAAAACACTAAGGTTATATCCCTAGTGCTTTATCGAAGATTTTATTATTTTTTCATTTTTTCTACTTTTTTCTTTACCATATCGGTGCCTTTGTCTACCAATTCTTTTGCCTTAGGGCTATTCTGAACTAATAGTGCGCCAAAGACAACACCTACAGCAATACCTAATAAACATTCTTTCATCTTCCACCTCCGATATATTTAGTGTTAGCAGAAAATGTCGAATTATACAGTTTTCTATTACTTTTTAGCCTTGGCCTGTTTCTTTCTATAATTAGAGATGGCATCCTCTATAGCCTCTTTTGCCAATACCGAGCAATGTATCTTGTGTGTTGGCAATCCACCAAGATAATCAATTATCTCTTGATTTTCCAACTTCAAAGCTTCTTCTATAGACTTACCCTTTATAATATCACAAGCAACAGAAGATGACACAATTGCCGCAGCACAACCAAACGTCTTAAATGACGCATCTTCAATTATTTCGTTATCATTAATTTTTAAGAATATTTGCATTATATCTCCGCAGGCCTCGTTGCCAACTTTACCTACGGCATTAGCACCCGGCAACTCACCTACATTCTTTGGATTCTTAAACAAATCCATTACTTTCTCATTATACATAGTTCATCCCCCTATTTTCTAGTCCTCTTCTTCTTAAGTGGGCTCATTGACCTCAACCTAGTTATTACCTCTACTAACTTATCTATAACATAATCTACATCATCTTTTGTGATATCTACTCCAAAAGAAAATCTGATTGCTCCATTAATATCTTCATGACTTTTTCCCATCGCCTTCAATACATGACTTTTTTCTAAGCTACCAGATGCACATGCAGATCCCGTAGATACACATATACCTTCGAAATCAAGTAGCATTAATATACTCTCTCCCTCAATATATTTGAAGCTAACGTTAACTATTCCTGGTGCTTTTTGAATAGCATTTCCATTAATAGAAATATCTGCAATACTATATTGCAATTTTTTAATAAAATAATCGACTGTATTTGCAATTATCTTATTGGACTCTTTCATATTCGCTAAATTCAATTCCATGGCCTTGCCAAACCCAACTATAGCAGGTACATTGACAGTACCGCCACGTCTATTCATTTCTTGCTCGCCACCTTGCATGAATTTCTTAATCTTAACACCTTTCTTAACATATAATGCACCTACACCTTTAGGTCCATGTATCTTATGAGCCGACATAGACATTAAGTCGATATACATATCATTTACATCGAAATCTATTACACTCATCGCCTGCACAGCATCGGTATGAAAATACGCGCCATAATGATGTGCCGTCTCACCTATAGCCTTAATGTTCTGTATAGTCCCTACTTCATTATTTACACTCATTACAGATACCAGTATAGTATCTTTTCTAATGCTTTTCATAATATCGAATAGCGATACCATACCAGTATTATCTACTGGAAGATAAGTTATCTCAAAACCCTCTTTTTCCAAATCTTTGCATGTATCAAGGATACTATGATGCTCTATTGAAGACACAATAATATGTTTGCCCTTCGCCATATTGGCATAAGCAATACCCTTTAACGCCCAATTATTAGCCTCTGTGCCGCCAGATGTAAAGAATATTTCATCTCTCTTAGCCTTGATAGCACCAGCAATTATATCTCTTGCCTTATCAACCCCTGCACTAGCCTCTCTGCCTGCAGAGTGTAAACTATTAGAATTTCCATATATATCGGTGAAATATGGCAACATCTCATTTAGCACCTCACCATACACGCTGGTTGTTGCAGAATTATCTAAATACACTATCTTACTCATAATTATCTCCTATCATATCTTGTAGAGTTTTACTATCTAACAAATTATTTATTTCAGTATATATATAGTTAAATATGGATTTGCTTGGACAAGTCACCTTGTCACACTTACCACTATTGCAATCAGCCAAGTACAAGTTGTCCTCCAATGCTCTCAATATCTCTCCTATAGATATTTCATTTGCTGGTCTAGATACAACATACCCACCGTTTGCACCACGCTCAGTAACTACCAAATCTGCCTTTTTCAATATTCCCAATATTTTCTCTAAATATGGAGCATTGACACCTGTACTCTTTGCCAATTCGCTAAGTGTGATCACTCTATCTGGACTTTGCCCCAGATAATACATTACACGAAGCCCATATCTGCCCTTTGTAGATAACTTCATAATATACCCTACCTTTTTAGTCTGGTATAATTGTAGACTATTTAATTATTATTGTCAACACATATTTTTATTTTTGATATATATTTAGAAAAAAACAAGAGAAATTTTAGCATTTCTCTTATTTCTCAAGACTAGAAATAGGCAAAGAATAAACATCTGTCAACTTTTTTCTATTAACAAGTCTATATTTCTTGCAAGCAGATTCGAATAATATATATACTTTATCGCCCTTTACAACCACCTCTTCTGACATGGATGGTGCATTTGTTGTAGATATTAAAGACTCTTCATCCAATAACCACAGTGGTACAACACTACCATTAATAGTTATATTGGAATGATTTGCTTCAGACAATACATTCTCATAATAATATATATTGCTATCCGGAATACTGTACGAAGTAGACATTACGAACTTACCTTCATTAGTTATATCTATACCCTGACACAACCCTCTGATTGATAAAGCCCTAACTGGAATCACACTGTCTATGCCATATGCTTTTGACTCATCTATATCATATGCAAAAACAACTGCTGGATTTGTCTCTCCTGATCTAGTTTGAATATGATGAGTAGCATCGGTAACATAATTACCATCACGATAAAACTCTCCTACCCATAACAAACCTTCATGTTCAAATACAAAATCCGCACCATTATTTGTCGCAAACTTATCTATAATATCTATTTTGCTACCACTATTCGCATTAAGAATATCATTTATATTAAAACGATAGCAATAACCACCTTCATCTGTAACAGACACAACCCAGCCAGTATTACCATAACACTGCACCCCACCGACATGACCAGTAAAATCTGCACCATTATCAAGCAACGTTACATAGTGATTATCTCCACTGTCAGAATTAACCACATACAACCTAGAAGCAGACCCATCACTCATATATCCACTAATAAGGAATGTATTATCATTTATTTCACTAAATCCTTGTGGAGTAAAATTAGAGTCCAATCCAGGTATTGCAAATTCCTTTGTTGCATTGCTAAAGAACTCTCCGTTCCAAGGAAAAAGAAAATAAATTCCTAATGCAAGCATAATAGCAATTAAAATACTTGCTATAACTATCAATAAAACTTTTAATTTCTTTAACATACATTTTCTCCTATTAAAATAACAAATTGAATTACATTACTTTCTTTTGTCACTTATTTCTACTTTTTCAAATCTTGGCACACCATTAATCTCCTCGATGAACATTTTGTATGGTCTTACCCACAATTTACATTCTCCATACAGAGCCCTATAGCATACCATTCTTTCTTTTGTTTCAGAATGTGTAGCAATATCTACTATAATATACAGATTTCCTGTCTTGTTATGTCTATAAATTTCATTTCTTATAACTTCCATAATACTCCTCAATACGATTATAAAAGAAATGAATATTAATAACAAATAAATATTATATAAAAATAAAAAACCGATTTATACAATCGGTTTCTTATTATCTATTTCTTTTTTGTCTCTTTTAACAAATCACGGATTTCTTTTAACAATTCTTCTTGTGTTGGATTAAGTAGTTTTTGCTCTGCTTCCAACTTTGCTTTCTCTTCAGCTGCTACCTTTGCCTTTTCGTCCGCAATACGCTTCTGCTCTGCCTCAAACTCTGCCCATACTTCCTTGTATGGTCTTCCTTCTTCTTTTGCCTTTTGTCTACAAGCCTTCTTCTGTGCTCTTACTTCTTTCTTAGATTGAGCCTCAACAAATTCACCTAGTTCTTTGAATTTCTGTCTAGAAGATACAACAATCTTAACCATAATAAATACAGATAGAGCAATAATGAAGAAATCAATAACATATTGCAAGAAACTACCATATTTCCACAACAACTCTGTTCCATCTTCTCCAACCCTTAATACAAGACTAAGCTCTGATACACTAGCAGAACCAGTAAGAGCTGTAATAAGTGGCATAATTATATCATTAACAAGACTTGACACAATCTTGTTGAACGCAGTAGCAATAATCATACCTACAGCCAGGTCAAATACATTACCTCTAGTAATGAACGCCTTAAACTCTTTGAAAAACTTTCTCATTTATTTTCTCCTTTGTTATACTAACTACTATATACTATCATAAAAAAAATAAAATTTCAATAATATTAGTCGATATTTATATTAAAGAAAAACCTTAATCAACTTATATTCGTTCACTCCAACAGAATAAAAATCTCTCTGCAAACTAGCGTTCGTTAAGGTGGGGGTAATTAAACAACAAAAAATCACTCGTAAAGAGTGACCATTTTGGTAGGGATGAGTGGACTCATCTCTACCAACTTATTAACCTTATGAGCCCACTCAACAAAAAATGACCTTACGGTCATTGTTTTGGTAGGGATGAGTGGACTCGCCCCGTTTGTCGGGCAGGGTCCCCGACTACAAGCCGACCCCCACACTTATATTTTTCTTGTCAGAAAAATGAAGGCACAGTTCCACTCTGATACAATCTTTTAGATTGTACGAACTAGCGTTCGTTAAGGTGGGGGTATTTAAACAACAAAAAATCACTCGTAGAGAGTGACCATTTTGGTAGGGATGAGTGGACTCATCTCTACCAACTTATTAACCTTATGAGCCCACTCAACAAAAAATGACCTTACGGTCATTGTTTTGGTAGGGATGAGTGGACTCGAACCACCGACCCCCACCTTATCAGAGTGGTGCTCTAACCGGCTGAGCTACATCCCTATATGCTAAAATTAAAGAGTTTAGCCTCATCTTGTGGGACCCACCTTATATTTTCCTAAAGGAAAATGGCGTTCGCTTCGCTCGGCTCCAGAGTGGTGCTCTAACCGGCTTAAGTTTCTATCCCTATATTCATGTTTTACCGACTTTATCATCTGTCAATTAAATTGGTGGAGATAAAGAGATTCGAACTCTTGACCCCCTGCTTGCAAGGCAGGTGCTCTAGCCAGCTGAGCTATACCCCCATAACGCATCTTTTTTCAAAATGCGATATTATATTAACATTTATTAATAGCGTTGTCAATGATTTTTTATAGAAATTTCAAAAAAATTTATTTTTATTATAACACCTCATATAATTATCACTTCTAATACAAAATATCTCTGGTCATCCCAGAGATATTCTATTACAATACTCCTAAATAAAACAAAATTGCAATGATTAATCCAAAAAATGCAACCAAGTATAGTACCAAAGCCAACCAGCCTAAAAACTTTTTATTTAGACACAATTGCTTTATAACCAAATTAAGACTTATAAAAATAAACGGAAAACCATACAAAAATAAGTATATTCCCACTACTAATGCCAACAATGCAAGAAAGAACGCAAATGGTATATTGTTAAATCCATACACAAACAAAGCCAATCCACCAAAACACAAGCCTGCATATAATATGATATATAATATTGCCCTTTTCGCAAACGCTACAGTATTGTTCTTTATTTCTGGATTAGACTTTGCATTATTATATGCTATTCTTGCTTCGATAAAATAGTCTATAAATTTCAACAGACTAAATATATTTCTTTTCTTCATAACGCCTCCCTAGAAATCAAATCCTGAATTAAGTGAGGATAAATGATTAACCTTTTTCTTCTTACACACTCTCTCATAAGCTCTAGCATGTACCATAAAGTCTTCTTGTTCCTCATATGGCAATTCCATAAATTTCTTATTTGCCTTTTTCTTCTCTAATATTAAGAAAGTTAACAATGTAGCACACAATGCCATTATTCCTAAACCAATTCCAAGCACTACTAAAACCGCCTTAGTTGGCATATCCTCAACCAGTACAAACAATCCAATCATTATGGATGCAATTATCACCATTATAATTATAATACTTCTAATAGAGTTCTTTATCTCATGGCCAACAGCCATCTCTTGAATACTAAACTTAGACATTGCAAACATTCTTCTAGTTAAATATATAAAGAACAACAATTCTCCCACAAATGCCGCTATAATAATTAAAACAAGCACCCATAAGAATACCGACATAATAGAGCCCAGTGCAGGACCTATTGCGAATATATCGTACTCTACCCTAATCATAGCTTGCTCTGTAACACCTATTAGATTACATATCATTGGAATAAGATTAGTAATCACAAAAAATGTAACAAATGCAATACTTGCCACCAAAAAGACAGCTGAGATTACTCCTAAAATAAGAAAAAGCGTTCGGGCTTTATCAGGACTATCTACCGAATATTTAAGATATGGTATATCTACACCGTAGGACAACCCTTTTTCTCTTGCCTTCTTTACCCTATTATAAGAATACCTACTATATGATTGCTTTTCAATAGCATCACTCTCTGCCACATCTGACATATCGATGTCTTCCGACACCTGGTTAATCATATCGAAAGGATCCTTTTCTGCCATTACTATACCTCCTCTATTCCATTGTAATATATCACATTTATTATTTTTTGTGAAACAAATAAGTCAATAATATCAAAAGTAAAAATTAGAACATAGGTGAAAATATAGAGATAAATCCACAGAACAACTCAATAAAAATATTCATCCTTGTCATTTCTAACGTCTGTTCTTCACTTACATCTAGAATATTTAGCATATCTGACCTGATATCTTTGATACACTCATTTCCACACAACCACACGCCATCTTCATAATGATGTACAAGCGACCTATAATCGTAATTCATTGTTCCAACTATCGCCATTTCATCATCAACCAATATCATCTTGCTATGAATAAAACCTGGAGTATATTTATATACTTTTACCCCGTATGACAACAATCTTCTATAATTACTCTTAGTCAACGCATACACCATCTTCTTATCAGGAATTCCTGGAACTATCAGCTTTACATCCACTCCTCTAGATACTGCAACCTTCAAAGCATTTAATATCTGATAATCTACAATGAAGTATGGCGTAGTTATAATAATAGATTTTCTTGCCTTATTAATCATATTAAGATAAGTATTCTGAGCAATTTGTTCACTATACACTGGCTTTGGACCATCACAAAATGGTTGAACATAGCCATCTGTTGCCATATTTACCCTTGATGCAACCACATAATTGCTATACATATCTACCTTTCTTGTCTGAGAATTATATTGTTGCAAAAACATTATTGTAAAATTGTCAACAGCCTTTCCTTCAATTCTTAAAGCAGTGTCCTTCCAATATCCGAAAGGATGAACAATATTAACATATTCATCACCTATATTAATACCACCAGTATATGCTATAACGCCGTCTATAATAGTAATTTTTCTATGGTCTCTATTGTTATGAATAGCAGAAATAATCGGTTTGAACTTGTTATATTTAACAATCTGTATGCCTAATTTTTTTAATTTCCTAAAGAAGTTCGCCGACACCTTATTAATCGTTCCAATGTCATCATACATAATGCGTACTTCCACACCATTTGACAAACGATCCTTAATAACCTTCAATATTTCTTGCCACATTATGCCATCTTTGATGTAGAAATACTCCATAAATATAAACTTCTCTGCCCTTTTAAGATCTTTTATCAAATTATGCAAAAAGTCTTGACCAGTAGGCAGATATTTGACCGATGTGCCATCATGACAAGGCATAAAAGATGTAGAGCATATATAATTACTAATATCAGCATATTTATCCAGTGATTTTATATGCTTTTTTGAATACTTCGATGATACTGCTCTTGTTTTTCTAAACATCTGCATTTGCCTATAAGAGATGAGTTTCTTAGAAAATATAACATACAATGTTGTACCAGCAACAGGGAAAACTAAACATATAACTAACCATGGTATCTTATGTGATGGATTAGTGTCATCATTAACAATCTTTAATAACACTACAAACCTAATAATTGTAAGACAATATGAAACCCATCCCACATATATTGATAGATAATACACACCAAAAACTATCAAGGCTAACCTTAATAACATTGATAATATTAATAATGTAGATCTATTAAATATAATTTTGAAATAATTTAGCATTTGTTCACCATCTATAAGTATTATATGTCAATATAACACTTTGACTATTATATAGCACAAATTTACTTAAATTAATAATAAAAAAGTATATTTTATATCATTTTTCATAAAAAAAAGTAGCGTCACATTACTAAAAGTAATTGTGACTACTACTTAATTATTCTGTTCTAAGTGCAATAACAGGATCTTTTTTGCTTGCAATATGTGCAGGAATAAGACCTGCAATAAATGTAAGTAACATACTAATACCAATTAGAATAAATGCTCCTCCTATTGGTAATGCCGCAACACCTGATAGACCTGCTAATGCGTGTATTATTATATTGATTGGGATATTCAATAGTAGCGTTACAACTATACCTAAAACTCCCGCCATAGTACCAATAATAAGGCTCTCCGCCGTGAATACCCTCTTGACATCTTTCTTTGAAGCACCAACACTCCTTAATACACCTATCTCCTTTATCCTTTCTAGCACAGAGATATAGGTAATGATGCCTATCATTATACTTGATACAATTAGCGAAATAGACACAAACGCAATAAGAACATAGGATATTGCATTAATGATTGTACTGATTGACGACATCATAATTCCAACAAAGTCGGTATAAGATATCTTATCCTCTTCTACCTTATCTTCATTATATTCTGCAACAATTCTCTCAATCTCTGCCTTACTCTCAAAATCTGTACAATAGATACTAACAGATGTAGGACTAGATACATCAATAGTCTGAACCATTGTTGCATCCATTCCTTTTCTAATAATCTCTGCATTCTGCATATTTATTATCTTCTCTGTAAGTAGATGTGAATATCCTATTGCGCCACCTATAGATGTAGCAGACACGCCTTCTTTTGGCTTAACTATCGCCTTAATCTTAAGATCAATCTTGTTCTGACCATCTACCCTATTATCTATCAAATAATCAACCAATTCATTATACTTTAATTCTGTCAATGGGTTAGACATATTGTCCATTGATTTGATTTTTGTTCTAATGTCTACATAATCACCATCGCTAACAATATTACCCGCATTATCCAATCTTTGATAAAAATCAGTTTCAAGGATTAATGGATAAGTCTTGCCTATCACATCACTATGATTAAATGAAGATGGCTCAATTACATAATCCTTCATATTATTAGCTAATCCTGTAGCCACTTCTTCTATTGTAGGCGAAGTCTTAATACCAAGTGCATAAAGATTATAATCACTTAGATTACCATTCTCATCTACAACTAAAATAATCTCATTATAAGCCAAATCTTCAAACAACTTATCTTTGTCTGCACCAGATTCGATCGCAACTACATCATACTGCGAGTGCAACAACTGTGGATTGTCTAGCATTTCATTCCACACACCCAAATCGTCCGAGCCCATAGAGCTTAGATCGCCCATGGTAGTACCACCAGAACTTGTGGCTGAATTAAATCGTGCCATTGTCTCCGCCATGATCTGAGCTTTTAACGCTGGTCTAACTGCGACTCTTATTGCATTACGGTCGGACTCGGAACAACTAGATATTATCATTTGCTTTTCTGCATCAGACAATGCATCTTTAGTAGTATCCACCAATACCTTTTCTTCTTTAGTCATTGTTACATTGGTTATTCCCAATTGCTGTTTTACTGCATTAGTAATTATTGCATCATCAACTGCGCCTTCAATTCTATTTGGAATTTCCTTCTCTGCAACAGAATCAAAGAATGCCATTACACCATCCTGAAACATGGTATTAGGAGTTAATTGAGTAGTGATCTCTTTTGTACTACCGCCATCACTGATTGTATGCCTACCATAAATATTCATATCAATTGAATATGTGTATTGAATACCAGCAACATACTGCTGCAATTCTTGGTTACTGTCAATAAATTTTTTGAAGTCCTTTAAGTTGTTAGTTCTAGCACCTTGCAAAATATTCTTAAACAAATTGATAATGACATCATTGCTGTATATTTTGTCAGGATCTGATACGCTATTGTCATTATCTGTCGTACTCATGACCATTTCAAGCATTGCCGAATAATCTACTGTAGCCGCATTTATAGTTATAGGATATGTGGACAATGTATCATTCTGAACCCTATCAATATACGCTTGAAAACCACTAGAAAGCGACAATATTAATGCTATACCGATTATGCCAATACTGCCAGCAAAAGACACTAGAATTGTCCTTGCCTTCTTAGTAAGTAAGTTCTTAAAACTAAGACTAAGTGCAGTGAGAAATGACATCCTTTTTTTCTTATTTTTTGTTTTTATTTCTTTCTTCGTGAGTTCTGTATCATCTGTCATGCTTAGCAATTTATCATTAACTATATCTTCATCATCAGCTACAGGATTACTATCACCCACCAGCTCACCATCTTTAAGATTAATAATACGAGAAGAATATGTATCTGCTAGCTCAGGATTATGGGTAACCATAATGATTAGTTTTTCTTTAGATATTTCTTTTAAGATTTCCATTACTTGTACACTTGTTTTGCTATCCAATGCACCCGTTGGCTCATCTGCTAGTATTATATCTGGATCGTTAACTAGAGCTCTTGCAATAGCCACTCTTTGCATCTGACCACCAGACAACTGATTTGGCTTGGAATGTAATTTATCTTTCAATCCAACCTTTTTTAATACATCTTTTGCTCTTCTTTCCCTTTCTTTTTTACTAACACCAGATAATGTCAATGCCAATTGCACATTCTCTAGTACTGTCTGATGAGGAATAAGATTATAGCTTTGGAACACAAAACCAATGGAGTGATTACGATATGTATCCCAATCCTTGTCTGTATATGACTTTGTACTTCTACCATTTATAATCAAATCGCCACTAGTATATTTGTCCAACCCGCCTATGATATTAAGAAGTGTTGTCTTTCCACATCCAGACTGACCAAGTATTGATACAAACTCACTGCGTCTGAATTTAACACTAACACCTTTTAATGCATCAACTCTAAGATACGTACCCTTCTTTGCCTTGCCAAGTTCATACACTTTAGATATCTTTTTCAGCTCTAACATAATCCGCCTCCTAAATATTAAACCATTATATCATATAGTAATAATAATGAATAATAAAAATAACAATTATTATAAAAAACATCCTCAAATTCTAAAATATTATGTTATAAACTATTAAAAAGTCATGTAATAAAGCCTTTTTATAATTATTGCATATCAGTAAAAAAAACTAGCACCTAAGTGCTAGCTATATATCATTAAAAATTAAGCATTATTAACTTGGTTCATATAAGAAATTAGTCTTAGGCACTGAGTACTATAACCCATCTCATTATCATACCAAGCAACCAATTTTACAAATGTAGGGCTAAGCATGATTCCCGCCTCTGCATCAAATATACTTGCAGTTCTGCAGCCAATAAAGTCACTAGACACAACAGGCTCTTCTGTATATCCCATAACATTCTTCATATTACCAGTACTTGCCTTCTTAATAGCGTTCTTGATGTCTTCATAAGTAGTCTCTTTTGATAGTCTAACTGTAAGATCCACAACAGATACATCAAGAGTAGGAACTCTTAAGCTCATACCAGTTAACTTGCCATTCAACTTAGGAATAACTACACCTACTGCCTTAGCAGCACCTGTAGATGATGGTATAATATTACCACAACCAGCACGGCCACCTCTCCAATCTTTCTTAGATGGACCATCTACTATTAATTGAGTAGCTGTAACAGAGTGAACAGTTGTCATCAAACCTTCTTCGATGCCAAAGTTATCATCGATTACTTTTGCAAGTGGAGCAAGACAGTTAGTTGTACAACTAGCGTTAGATACAACCTTAGTACCCTTAACATATTCATTATGGTTAACACCATATACAAACATTGGACAATTCTTACCAGGAGCGGTGATCACTACTTGCTTTGCCCCTCCTACCAAATGTCTCTCTGCATCTTCTGCCTTAGTAAATTTGCCAGTTGCTTCGCAGACAATATCTGCACCCACACTACCCCAAGGGATCTCCTCTGGATTAAGGCTAGCAAAGAACTTAACCTTCTTGCCATTAACAACAAGGCAATCACCATCTATAACGCACTCACCATCAAAATTACCATGTACAGTATCATGCTCAAATAAATATTTAGCATAATCAACACTGATAAATGGATCATTGATTGCTACTACATCAATATCTTCGAATTCACAAGACAATCTTAGAAGCTGTCTACCAATTCTACCAAAACCATTAATACCAATTTTTGCAACTTTTTTCATATAAAAACTCCTATTTTATTGTATTTGGACATCGTCCTATACCATTAATTTTATCAAAATGATTGTTTTATATCAAATTATTTGACATACAATTTGTAAAAATACAACAAAAAAACGCCATAACGGCGTCTTTTATTGTATTTTCAACTTCAGATTATACTTCTCTGCCTTATCATCCAGATTATTAATCTCTTGCACTTGGACATAATCACCTATCCTATACGACAATCTAGTCTTCGTTATAAAGACCAAACTAACAAAAGCAGAGACTAAAATAATCGCAACCAATAATATTTGAGCAACAAGCCCCATCTGCATACCCACAGCAAGTGCCACGATCTCAAAGCCAAGCGAAACAACAAATACAGATAACATCATTATGAAAAATATCAAACTATATTTGTAATTCTTGGATATATCAGTATATTTCTTAGTAATTTCTTTATTATCATTTGTCTTATTGTCTACAACATTCACAATGCTAGACTTAAAGCCTACAAAGCAATCAAGAATTCTTAATTGTCTATTCTTCTCAGGTAATTGATTTATAGTCTTAACAACCTCTAAATCCAACAACTGTATATCCGTCTCACCAGAGAAATCCTTATACACATTCAATACCTTTATGCCTAGATTGTAGAACATTGACCCAATACTCTGGATAAATTTACCAAAACCCGTTCTGGTCTTCTTAAGATACACAATCTTATTGCCAGACTTCCAACTGGTAATGAATGCCTTAATTACATTTGCATTAATATCTTCCTTAGCAGAGTAGACAATTGTCGCAGGATAACTCTCACAATATCTCATACCCACAGTAATAAGCTTGTGTTCATTGACATCACTCATCATCTTAATAGCCTTGACAGAGTCATTCTCTATAAACTTATTTCTTATATCAGCAAACATCTTCTGCATATTGCCATTCAACACATATATTACATCGAAATCTGTTCTTAATTCCCTACAAGTCCTAGAAATAGTCTCATATTGAGATGTAAAATCATATTCATGCATTACTGGCAACAAAAAAACAACCTTCATTAATCTCTCCTAAGTATATTTTTACGTATTCTACAATATTATAATATTCAAGTCAAATCATTTTTAGGCTAAGAGAATTTTTTAATGCAACACATTTGCTAAATCATTCAAAAAAATCAAAAACTTACTTTTTTCATTTGGTCTTTTTTATTGCATTAAAGTATACTTAATGGCGATAAATAATTAAGGAGAAATATATGGAGTTACAAAATTCAAATGAAATATTCAAAAAAGCTATAGATGGCAAATACGCTATAGGTGCATTCAACTTTGTAAATATGGAGGTATTGAAAGCAATAATAGAAGCAAGCAATGATAATAACAGCCCTGTTATAGTACAATGCTCTACCGGAGCAATAAAATATGCTGGAGTTGATACACTTGTGGCAATGGCAAAAAGCATGGCAAAAAATGTTAATATTCCTATATGTCTTAACCTTGACCATGGCAAGACATTCGAAGATTGTAAAATGGCTATAGATGCGGGTTTTACTAATGTAATGATAGATGCATCAAGTCTTCCGTATGAGGAAAATATTGCATTAACTAAGCGTGTTGTAGAATACGCACATAGCAAAAATGTTACGGTAGAGGCAGAACTAGGCGTTCTAGCGGGCGTAGAAGAAGACATATCTGCATCTCACAATATATATACAGATCCTGATCAAGCATATGACTTTGTAAAGAGAACTGGTATCGATAGCCTTGCTATAGCCATAGGTACTAGCCATGGCACACACAAATTCAAGGGAGACGCTATACTGAGACTAGACATATTGGCCCAGATTGAAGAGAAACTACCAACCACCCCACTTGTATTACATGGTGCAAGTACAGTAACAAAAAAACTAGTAGAAAACGCCGAAAAGCAAGGAGTAATGCTAGATGGTGCAAACGGAGTTCCTGAGAATATGTTAAGCGAAGCTTGTAGCAAGCATATATGTAAAGTAAATGTGGACAGCGACCTTAAAATCGCATACACAACAGGTATTAGAAAACACTTAAATGAAAATGCTGAAAATGTGGATATACGAAAATATAATACATCTGCTATGGAAGAAGTAAAAAAAGTAGTAGCACATAAAATCCAAAACATATTCAATAGCAAAAATATGGCTTAATTTAGAAGAATTTTCAAATAATACAAGAGTGGCAAATGTCACTCTTTTTTTGTCCACAACGATACCATATAGAAAACCAACAGATAAATAAATTATTGCAAAATATACAAACATTAACTAAGCAATTAAAACAATTGCAAGAATAAAATATATAAATATATAAAAAATAAAGTATATAGTATTTATTTGTCAAATTGTGACCAAATATGGTATCATGATTATTGTAAAAAGTATGCAAATTACTTCGAAGAAAAATGGAGAAAAATATGATTAACACTAACATCAAGAAAACAACAGGTAAAAATATTATTGCAATATCGCTAAGTATAATACTTGCATTTGTATTATCGCACATAATATTTAGCACAAAAACTCTGGCAGAGAATAGCACCTACATGCCAGACTTTATTGTAGCAACAACCAATATAAGAGAAACAAACAACTATCAAAACAACGCCGTAGATATAATATACGAAGAGAACTCTGCGGGATCTTTCGTTATGTGGGCGAACGAGTATTATAACCTAAGAGACAATACTCTTAGCCAAGTACCTAACTACAAGCAAGTTATTAGCGTTGATGGAGATACAAATGTTGCTTCAATAAGTGACTACTACACCTATGATGCAGGAACGGGAAAATTTACTGGCTTGCTTGAACTTCCAGAGGCTAATAAGTGGTATAGATACGATGATAATGGCAAGCTAAGCCCAATAGGTGCTCGCCTATCAAAAGACAATCTTACTAGTGCCATTTCAATGGAAGATAGCAGAGTAGATAGCAAAGATTCTGATGTTAGAAAAATAATTATAGATGGAAAAGATGTATATATACAAGTAGGAGAAGAAAACAAAATTTACTCAAAAGACTACTATTATGGATATAATTATAAGTCTTTCAAATCAGAGTATAGTTATAAACCAATTACGCCATCTGATAGTGCGGAAATATCCTACACATATATCTCCGATCTAACAACCGATCCTATATCAACAAGTGAGCACAAGTATACTTATATTTCAAATATATTTGAGAAGCATACAGACACAAGTGGCAAATTCGCATATTACAATAACTCTTGGATGAAGGTTGAATTATGTAATGCTGATGGCATAATCACCAATACAACTGATGACACATACGTAATATTAGAAAAAGACGGACAACTACCTAAGATATGGGTGTCTGGATCAACATATTATTATAAAGATACAAATGGCGATAAAAAACAACTTGAGAGCCAACCCGAATTCTATACATATTCTATTCAAAACGGCTTATATTGCATATCCGGAACAGAATATCTATTACTAGAAAATGAGAATATAGATAGATTTGATGGAACTAAATTAACCCTAACTGGTAATGTCGAGCTAGAACTAGATCAACTATATACCAGAGTATACATTAACGAACCATATCTAAAAATAGGCGCTAACACAGAAAAAACTGTAGAATTCGTAAAATTAGACAATACCGACCCTGCAAATATAAATTTCATATCTGGTAGCATATCGATTAACAAGCACTTATTCAGCATTTCCTATGACAATGCTAATATAATAAACTATAATGGTGTATGGCAAATAATAGAATATTGTCGTGCAGATGGAGGAAAATTATCCAACACCACAGAAAAAACTAATTATGTAATATTAGAAAAAGATAATAACAATACATCAGTATGGGGTGAATTGAACTCCAACAAGTATTATTACAAAGATGGTGCAAACACAAAAGAACGAACTACCAATGCCACTAACAATGCCCTTCCAACATTATATGGCTATAAATTAAACAGTGGATTATATAGTCACAAAGACTACGAATATATTCCGCTAAAAGATGCCGTAATAACAAATATTAGTTACGATGAAAACACATTAAAAGAAATAAAGGTTACAACTAATACTGGTAGAGAGCTAACAATCAACAACCTTTCAGATAACCTTTATACAAACAACTATTATTATGAGATCTACAAAGCCGTATATGGCGAAGATAAGAACACAATCTTAGATTATGAATTATACAATTACGAATTAAAAGCAAGCGACAACACAAAAGGAAACTTCGATAGTTATCAAAGCTTTATAAGTACATATTTTGCAGAAGACAACCTAGATGAATTATACTTCTTGGGCACAGACGGGGCTTATCACGAACTATTCAACACCGTATACGCTAATAGTGCTAAAGAAGTAATAACTTCTACCACTAGCGATATTGTACTAGACAACTACAAAGTACAAAGAGATCTATACAACTCTGATATTGCAACTACAGATAATCAAAATGTAGAGAATATATATCTTAGTTTTGGCGATATATACTACCCTAACATAAACGACAACAGCAAAAATGCATTTAATATCATTATCACAGAATTGTCTGTTAATATGACATTGACTAATAGTTATTACAACGAGATACCGGTAATAATTAATGAGCCAATTAGACAAGAAAATATCAACTTATCTAATGATGTAACCAAGCAAAATTGTTTCTGGTTCCAATATCTAGACCTTCAAAATCTAAGAACATATTCGGGATCAAACCTATCTGACACCAGAATAATAGAACATTCTGCCGGAGAATACCAAATTGAAATAACATACAATACTTACAATATCGAGACAGGTATCAGTTCTACATCACAGAATTTCTCTTATTCGTTAATTGTAGATGAGACAAGCAACAAAGACAGTTATCCTATTATAAATAATACTGAATATGTAGAAAAAGATAACAACTACCCTATATATACATATAACTTCCAAAGCATGAACAAGCCAGAGATAATGTTCGATGCTAGCGAATACTCGATGCAATATTCATATAACTACGATGAGTATAATACAGATTACAATTCTGCATTGAACATATTCAAAAGAGACACTGTTACAAAAGACACATTAGTAACATATGCTACTGCCACTGGAACTGAGAACACAGAGCAGAATATAAAATATTATCAAGAACATTCAATATTTACTTGGGTAGAAAGCGGATACATCAATAATATCGAAGTAAACAGAACACATTCTAGAACAAAAATACTAGCAAATGCCACTATTATAGAAAAACCAACAAATGGTAAAATCCAAATAGTTGGCGCCACCAATGTTGATATTGACAAGGTTGCGATATTAGAATATACATATTATATCGATTCCCCTTCAAATGCATTCGTGAACGACAATTATTCTTCGCTGCAATTCGATAAGAAAATTGTCTCAATTGTTGGATACAGCACAGCAGAGAATACTTACTACATTTGGCACTATATAACAGATATTGAAAAATCAAAAGATGATTCTTTTGTAAGTTATAACAAAGTAATTAATGAATATATAACAAAGATATCCAAGCCAGTAAATTATAGGTCATACGACAATATGTACAAGTTCTATAACTTAGATAAAACGCCTGCTACAGATTATGCAAAATTAGAAAAAGGTTTTGCTAGCAGAAAATACGACTACTATTTCGATTATGAGCAGTTGGATTTCGATTATATCATAACTGATGAATTTTCCAACTTAGGTGAATACGTATTCGAAATGGGCTATGTAACAAGCACAAAATACTCACCTAGCAAAACACCTTATAACACATACAATCTGCACAATATCTCTAAAGACGTTATAGCAATTGAACCAAACTTCGATCCAAAAGGACTTGTTAATCTGCAACAAGGCACACTAAATGGAGGATATAATATATCTATATTTGGTGTAAAATCATATTTCAATAAGTACATGTCTGCGACATCAACTACTGTACAGACCGAATTAATGCTAGAGTCAGAAAATATTTATAGTGACATGACCGCCACTATTAATTCAATTAATAACACTAATAAAATTGAACAAATGCCACAGGCAGGAACAACAATAAATAATGCGGGAACATCTATAGGAAAAGTACCTAATACCAACCAAGTACCAATTTACTTCGAATACTTATGTTCTTATGCATACACTGGAAACATTTCGAATAGCAGAATTTACAGATACCCTAGCTTCGTATACAACGATGATAATACATGCACAATCAAAAATACTAATAATTATATCACCAGCTATTTTGATAAGAACTCAAGACCTGAAGATGATGGATATTATGAGATTATAATAGAGTATTCATATAAAAATAACGATACTAATTACGAGTCCGACAAGCAATATCAAGTATTTGCATTCGTTATAGACAACTCCTCTCCAGAGGTGGCATACGATACACTAAAAGAAACAATTGACAGCAAAGAATATAAATACTTAGATTGGCAAAGCATGGCATCCAACAATATAACAAACTCTATTGTTAGAGCTAATTGGAATACGCCTAATTACTTCCAATACGATATAATTCCAACCATTACAAAGGAAAATTACTCTGGCGTATCAAGCATCTATGGATCAAGTGATAGCACTTCAACAATTAATGCTATAAGCGGAACTAATGAAGAAGTATTCATTCATATTAATGAGACAGAGAAGATATCTCTTACAGGCAATGCAGATATTGTAAAAAATAATGGAGTAATACAATATACCGATAAAGCTGGACTAATTGCAGAAAAGTATTATATAACAAAGTATGACAATGCACATTTGACCAAGGTACCTGTATTCAAGCTAATAGTAGATCAGAACGCAAATCTTGACACAATACTAGAACAAAGCAAGAAAGAGTATTATCAAACAAGAATATTGAATAATACACTATATCCATCAGATATGTACAACGCTAAGATTGTGGATATTATTAACACTATTATCCAGAGTGGAACATCAATTAGTTTTGAATTTATAGGATACAAATGGCAATTCATGATATACCCTACTTCGACACATCTAGATGAAATTAATAAAATACAATCTAGTGGTAGCATATGGGGAAGCGGAAACTACTTATTAAAACTAACATATGGTAGCAGTGCAACATCTAACATAACTAGTAGGTTTGTTATAGATACACTACCTATATCAAATGTCGTAGCTAGAAGTGTTATGTTATATAACAGCGGAAATATAATATCCAAAGGTTTTAATGGAAATTGCAACTTTGCAAGCGGATCGAACAACTTAATAAATGAGCCATTTACATTAATATACGATTCTAAAACAAGTGGAGCTGATATCACTACTTATTATAGAAAGATTTCATTCAAATCCACTACAATAGATAAAGATTATGACAGACTGTATCTAGCAGACACCACCGTAGGTGTACTTACAGATATAGAGTTAACTGCAAGCGAAGATGCTCGATGGAAAAAATATACATATAATTATAACTACGGAGAGGCAGGATCAACAGTTCCTACAGGAAACGAATTCAATCCTGATTCTACATCACTATATGTATTCTACTTAGAAGATCGTGCGGGCAACAAAGCTAATTATTATGTATTGTATGACAACTCTACACCTAAATACAGTGTGGAGTTAAGTGAAAAAGATAAAACATCAAACAACTTCAATCTATACAATATTATCACAGACAATACAACACTATTCTGGGGAAATTATAAGGCAATTGAAGTATCTGGAAGCCTAGATATAGGTTATATTATTAATAGAGCAAATCATATCAACTATCAACCTACAGCAATTGAAATGGCACTGAAAGATATCGTTGCAAAAAGCACTAATAACACTTATCTAGGAGCAAGCTACAAAACTTTTAGAAAAGATAATAACAAGTGGGAAGAAATAAGCAATGCAGACTATTCATCGGGAGATAAATGCTTTATATTAATACCTTTATCTAACACAACATTCAACTATTCTCAAACAAACGCCGATGATAAGACAGAGAAGCAATTCATATTCAATATGCTTACTGGCAAAATTAACCAAACCATACTATCCCCTACAGCATTAGATTTAGCAATTGCAAATGGCTTAGTGGCAAACAACGCAACAGATACTGAAAAAGAGGCAGCAAGAAACCTAATAAAACGTAGCCCTCAAGGCACATATGGATTCTATGGCGAGATTCAATATGATTACGTAATAGAAGATATTCTAGGAAATAGCGATGGTGGCTTCTTATGGATGAACAACGACTTGACAGTAGCAATGGCATGGATGACTAATGCAAAAACTGACAAAGAATTGAGCAACAATGATGATCTGGGCGTATTTGCAGCAACAGATCTATCTAGCGCATACGCAACTAGCCAAGTATACTTCACTTATTTAACTAGTATAGATAGTTCTATACCTACTGCAGAATTCGATTATAAATATTATCCATTTGAAGATTTAAGTAAAACCGGATTCTATAACAATTATAAAATAAAAAATATTTCATACAATAGTTCGAAAAGCTGTTATGAGATAATATTTGTAGATGAAAAGGACAACCAAATTACACATAACTACAGTGCTTTGTCTACTAACAACTATAATGCTGATGGAGATGCAGTAAATGAACCAAATAGTACTTATCCATTTACTATTTCCCCTACAACAGCATCTAACAATGGTTGGAACAAAATAACAGCAACTTCTAATTACAATGTTGCAGGAGACCCAAATAGAAAGGTGTCCAATCTAATTAACGATATATCTGATACATCTATTAAATATTCTGGAGCTGGTCTATATGTATTTAGAAGAGTATATGTAGATTATGTAGATGCTACACAATATAGCAATGGCATAACAATTGTCAATAAAGCAAAAGCTGAAGAACTGGATAAAGATAGTGCTGTAAGATACTATGTATATTATATTGACAGAAATTCTATAATAGATGTAACTAACATGATAGGCTCTGATATAACACTAACATATGGTAACTATATTCATGCTGTAACAAACGACAATGAGAATAACTTAAGCATTGATAATAACTATGCCAATGTATATGGCTATGACAGCATATCAATAGATGCTGTACAGCAATCCAGCACATCAAATAGTGTTCAGACTTATGTATCTAGCGATAGTACCAACAAGATATATATCTCTCTAGATATGCCTATGGATAAATACAATCAGCCTAGAGCAGTAGCATTTGCAAAAGAAACTGATTTTGCATTGTCTATGACCGAAGCTGATAAAGCAAATACTGAATCTATGCTACGTAAGTTCTACAACCTATCTGAGAATCAGAATATTACTGAAGCACAAATAAATGAATTTATTAACAACTTCCTTGGCAAATACATGTTCGATAATTACAACGGTTTTGCAAACGGAACATATAATAAAAATTTCCAATTGAACGTAACCTTAAAAAATGGAAACAATGCGATCATGGAAAATAATATTATCACAGAGAATAATTCCATATACTTCAAACAGTATTCTGCAACAACATTACAGACCTCAACTGTTTCATCTATTGATAGACAAAACTTTACTAATTATTTAAGAAATGATATTACTTCAATCATCCTTAATGATCCTTCCGGCGATGGTTACAACTTTGCTATATCAGACAGCTCATTATTTACAAGAAATAACGTTATAATATCTGAAGCAAACTCATTGAATATTAACAACATTAATATCGCACCTATGAAGCCTACAGGATCTGTAATAGGTAAAAACCCAAATACTAAATATCTAACTGATACAGAGTCTGAGAACTATGTACAAAACTTGTTCCAAAATGATCAGTTAAAGAGTATGAAATATTATGTTGCTTCGGCAGATAGCATATACCCTAATTCTAACAACAGTACCTTAATATTCTTAATAGATAATGATATATTAACTAACCTTACAGCAACAACAAACCCTTACAATATTGTAATTAATAAATTTAGTGAAAATGGTACTAAAAGCACAATATTTACTAGTAGCCTAACATACGAGATAGTTAATGGCGAAGTTGTTCCAAAATTCACTGCCAATAATGCAAATGCCTTCATTAGTAATGCAACGATAGATAATAAGGCTACAAAATGGGCAATAGTAGTATTTGACAAGACTGCAAAGAATGAACAATATAAGAATATATTATCAAATGCTGATGACAATGCAACATACCAGATTACTATCCAGCACTATGGTAAAAAAGAAGATTATATAGACAAAGATGTCAAACAGAACATAGCATTCAGCGATACTCAAGAGATAACAATTGATCACATAAAACCAATAATTAACCAAATAAAATTAATGGAGCAAGACAAATTTATCTCAAAGAATTTTGCAAAAATAAAATCATCAATTGAAGCTCAGAATAACAATCTTGTATATAATGATATACAATCATACTACAACGACTTAATTAGTAGAATTTCTAGTGGTACAATCACCAAGATTGGAGCACAAAAATATTTGAAAAATGTATATGATATATACCTTGAATGCTACAAGAACTTAATGGGTAAAGAAGATAATTTCTTAAAAACATTTACCGATCAATTCGGAGAAAAAGTAAATTACTGGAATAACTATTATTTCACAGTAGATGATAACTTCGAATTCATAAGTGGACTTCCTAGCCTTAACAATGAAGATGGTAACGGAATGGGACTGGATTGTTATAACAATATTTATTTTAGAAAAATATCAGATCTGACTAAATACAAATATTCAATAACAACAGATGACTTTACATCAACTACTAGTTCAGATATTACTGGTCACAGCATATTCTATGATAACATTGCAGAGACCTATGACAGCAGCAATAACCCAACTATAGAATCTGACACAACCTTCTATAAAATAAGCCACACAAACAACAAAAATTATAAATTATTTGGTGAATCTATCAAAGATCCTGGTTATTATGAAATAATAGAACGTGATGAGGCTGGAAACTATAGCGTATACCTAGTACACTATAATAATAACGGTAACGAATATAAATACACTTATTCTAAGTTATTTAATGACAAAACAGAAGATGAAATCAACCTAAGCTCAACAAAAGTTAATGAGATTCTAGGTACTGGGCTGGCATTGTCTAATGCGAATACGGATAATGTCGCCGATATGTTCCGTGCAGAAATAGCCTATACATTCACGACTATAAAAGAAGATGGCACTGTTGATAGAGTATACAACAATACATCCTCACCTATTTATATTTATTCTACAATGATGAACAACGCTGTAGATATATATTATGATCGTAAGAATGACAATATGATAGACATAGACTCTGATTTATTGCAGTCTATCACTGGAATTGTAGCACTTGAAAACACAAGTTTAGGTAATGAGATAATCAACAAAGCATTATCAAGAATAAAAGAAATACTGATGTATATATCTAATACTTACACTGATATAGCTCTTGACTTTGAATACAGTATTAATATATATGACAAGGTATATGGTAATTATGTTATATCTTACAAATGCCCAGGAAAGCAGTTAGAGTTGGATATAAACAAAGGCGATTATTCATTCAATGTTACAATACCTAACAACGAAGTAGGAAGAGCTACCAAGATTGTAAGCTTTAAGGCACGATACTCCAATAGTTCTGCCCCTATACAGCGTGACAAAAATGGCAACGAGATTCCTGACACTTCTAATAACAAACTTCCATTAAATTCTACTACTTATACATTTAACTATGCAGATGGATCTCAAACTCAAGGATCTGCTATCATTATTGAGACTATAGACAATTTCGGCAGAAACAAAATATATTATATTACTAACAAAAATGATAGGTTATATTATACCGAAATGAACACTATAAAACACTATAATGATACTTATACAGATGATGAGATCAAGATAGTATATAATAGTGATCTATATAACGCAGTAATCATAGAGCAAGTAGATGAATCTAATCAACTAACTATTACAACAAGATTAAATGCAAATAATAGTTATCCTATAGCAAATAATGATTATTTGAGATACGATGTCACAGATCTACCTACTTGGACTAGAAAAGATGACAAAGGAAATATAATATATACAGTATCTAGCGACAAATTATTAAATGAGACTGGTTATATTACTCTAACAATTAAGCAAAACATAGATAAAAAATCGAAATTTATTATTTTATTCTTGGACAAGAGCACAATAACAAGTGAAACAACCATAAATGAGTTATACAAAAGTTATGTATCTTTCGTTAGCAAGCCTGAAGGAATATTATATAACGATGATACGAAGGTAACAATGTATACTTATCTTCCAGAAATCAAATTAATTAATAATAGCAATAGAGTAATTACTACTTCTAAAACTATAAAAGATCAAAAAGAACTACTACTATTCATAGAACAATTAAAATACAGATTAGAATATAGTCAAGAGATATTGTTTAATCCAAGAATATCTATTGCAAAGAACAATATTCAATATGCTGTCATTCCTGAAGAATTAAGTGAAAACGTAAGCCTTGGCAATGGTACATACAGGCTTGTAATATCTAATGACCTAGGATATTATAGTGAAATAAATTTCAAGATAGAAATCCAAGAAAATATAGCAGACTATGCATTATATATTAATAATAATTTGATGCAAAAATCTACATATATTAATACAGATGACGGTAAAATAGTGTATCACTATTATACTACCCTATTGGATGCAACAACTAAGCCGAAGATTAATATAATAACAAATTCTAACAACAACATTGCTTGCACAAAAATAGAAGATGCTGTAGTAGAAAACAGCAATGATTTGTATGAAACATATAAGGTACACAAGAAAGATAATCCTGATGTAATAATAGAATATTTCACTATATATTATTTAGAGAAAGACAAATACAACTTTGTCGATGATAACGGTGGACAAATTGTAAAGATTAATAATAAGAAATCATTCAATACCGCACAAGATATAGCATCTGTAAGCAGTTCTAAGAATGACAACAAACTATATATAATCTTTGCCAATACCATAAACGGAAACAACGATCATACACAAGGCAATACTATATCACTAACCTATTATTACAATAATGCTTCGACTAAGACAGAAGAAATAAAAATAAATAAGTTAAACAAGTTCATAGAAGATGGCAAAACTTATTATTACTATGAAATATCTGAAACTGGTTTACATAAATTTGTAGTAAGTGACCTTGCTGGACAAAGATTAAAATCTGGCAACAGAGATTACTTCAATATAACTTTGATTAATAGCATAATATATGAAATCAAAGTTGATGAAGATAAATATATTCAAAATCTACAAAATTACATAACTAACAACGAAGTTGTTATAAGATTGCTAGATCAAGTAGGCAACACTAACCTATATGATATTATATATGATCAAATAAGAATAACTAGAAATGGTGAATTGTTAACAGACATAAAACAAACAACTAAAAATGTATATACTTTCACTACTCCTGGATCATATGAAATACAAGTAAGTGCTAGTGATTCAAGCAATCCTAAGCCTATAACTCATTCTATATACTTTACTATAGTAAATCCGAACATAGCATACAGTTCGTATACAATATCATCTGCAAAAGGCTACACAATTAAATCGGTAACAAAGAGATTAAATAACACAGAGAATTCCAAGCCTACACCTATAAACGCTTTCAACAATTCTAATTCGTTACTAATTAGTTGTGCCGAGCATGGTGCTGGATATTATACCATAACGGTTACAAAATATCTAGAAAGCATTAAGTCTGAAAAAGAATTTTCATTCAATGTATGGCTAAATGATAGAACTGAATCTAGTATAATTATAGCATCTATTCCATTCGGAACAGAGACAACAGATACTATTACTATACGATATAACGCATCAAATATATATAATAATATAGGTGAATCTTTCATTAAGATAAATGGAAATATTATAGACACTATTACAAAAGATAGCACCTCTGAAACTTCTACCTATAATATAACTGAAAAAGGTGTATATTGGGTAACAATAGAATCTGCTAATGGTCAAGTTATAGCTAGCTATAAATTAACCAAGAATGAACCACTAAATGCAACTGCCCAGATAATAATAATTGTTGTTGTTGTAGCAGTAATTGCTCTAGTAGTTATATTCATAATCTTGAGAAAGAAGACTAAGTTCAGATAATAAAGACAAAAAAAAAGTATCATTAATATTAATGATACTTTTTTTTAAGTCCAAATAGACAATGTTACCAAATCTATAATTTGTGGAGTTAAAATATTTGCCTTTGCAGGATCATATATGTCTAGCGAATCTTCACCGAAATACGCCAAATCAACCTGCAAGAAGTTATCACCACCATTGAATACGAATGTAAACTGCCCATTCTCATTGTAAGACACTGAATATAAAGATTTGTCACTAAAAGTACTAGCAATTGTGGCTGTAATCAATAAATCTTCTCCATCTGCAGAATGGAAGTAATCAGAACTTGGTGTATTATTATCATCAAATACCTTTACTCCGTTATAATCGCTGAATTTCGCCCCAGACATAGACTGACCAACTGAATAACTTGCTAAATCATTAGCGTTGCTATAAACATAATCCAAGTTAAGTGCATACTTGTCATAGAAAGACTCTGAACTTGTTCCCATATTCATACTTGCGGGTTCATTATCTACATATCCACTGTGCACAACCTCACCTTCTGCCTTGATAGTGAATGAAGGAAGTAAGATAAATGCATTTTCTTCTGCTTCTTTTGAAGCATTGAAGGACATATTTACCGACATAATATCAAATCTATAATCAATGTGTTGGGTATAATCTTCGCCCTTATCCTCGTAATATTCTTCTAAGTCTTCCAGATAGTCTTTCTTAATAGACTCACTAAGTTTTGGCAAGAAAACAATCTGCTTTAATTTGATATCATCTAATATAGGCGTATACTTATCACCATTCAATCCCGAAGAAGCAGTATCAAATCCAGACATACCGCCAGACTCTTCTTTGTCCTCTGTAAACAGCTCGCTACATCTCTTGATCTCGATATTAGTACGAGGCATAATTGTATATGTCATAATCTTACTATCATCTGCAAATGAATCAAAAGTAGTGTCTGTTGTATATATACCAGCGGTCGTAATATTTGCCATTCGCTCTACCAATATATCTACTACATAATTGTAACCCTTATAATAATGAATATTAGTGTTCTGAGGAAACATATCCACCTCATTAACAGCAGATATATCCACTGCTGAGAAAGGTACATTCTGTCTAATAGATTCGTCGTTTGCATACGCTCTACCTATTACAACATTCTTCACATAATTAGCTATGTTTATTAAATCATTCTGTGAAAATCCTAAATATTCTATATTCTCTATACACTCTTCATACGGAATATCTGATACATTGCCTATGCTATATGACTGGCTACATACAACATTTGCAATCCCATCTCTGATGGCCTCTGAAGTTGTTTGCCCTTGAACATTCATATCCCACGCATAAGATGAATTCAAGTCATTAGTAAATCTTCCCGTTGGGTTCTCACTATCTTCATCCTTCTCATAGTTATATCCACCAAGAATGGCTTGGTTGAAATAAAATTGTCCAGCATTAACCTCATCTATCCCTAACCCAGCAACTGCACTAAGAGAACTAGCTAATAAGTCTTTTGTATTCGTGTAATCATTAGTATTAAGTATATAACCACTAGATGCATTGCCTTCGCTAAGAATTGTAGCATTGTTAACCCCCAAGAGATCATACTTGCCCCACAATGATCCAAGTTCGCTATTTATAGATAACAGATTTACTACAGCTGTACTACTAGGTACCGCCGTATCATCACCATATATAACATTGAGAGCGTACAATAAATGTGATGTAAATGTCTCGAATTGTCTATGCAACAGATCCTTAAATGTCTTGCTTTCTTCAGTGGCACTATCATAAAAATATCCAGCATGCCCAGCATCATACATAATAAGTACACCACTAAAGAAATCATCTTCGCTAACAGATGTAGGCTCTATAGGACAAGTGGTACTACTGCTAGACCCACTACCCGAGCCTCCTGCATTGCCACCACTACCAGACCCACCAGAAGAAGAACCACCGCCCGAGCCCCCACCAGACCCATTAGATGATGGCAAACAACCAGTGGCAGAAAAACAACAACTAATAATTAGTAGTAGAATTAATATAATATTAAGAATTTTCTTTATTTTGATACTTTTTCCCATCTTTCTACACTCTTATCATTAGTGTACCACAAAGTAATAAAAAAAACTACTAAAATATTTCTATCACAAAAATGATAATATATACTTTAGCAGTCATGAAAATTAAGTAGTTATATAGAAGCAAATAATAAGATTAAGGCTGAGACAATATAAAAATAGTAAAATTACATCCAATATGCCTAATATTACTATTAATCTCTGATAATTAAATCCATCATAACAACCGTATTTGCGCACCACCATATTCTTCTTCCAGACAATTGCCAGTATCAGACTATATAAAAGCACAATCAAAATGTTAAAAACGGGTATAATTATAATGGCAAATACAAATGCAAGAAAGTTAATAAAACTAATAAGTATGATAAAATTACAACCCCAAACATAGCCAAAGAAAAATAATATTATTAAGTTAATAACATATAACACAATATTTCTATTAATAAACATAGAGTATAAAATAAGTAATAGATATACAATCAAATAACTGATAAATAATGAAAGAAAGTTGCTATCTCTACATAGGAAAGAAAGCATAGCAGTGTCCGACATATTGTCAATACTAAGGTCTGGAATAAGTGGTGAAGTAATAACTATTCCTATCACCACTCCTAATATAAACACTGCAAATATTATCAACGTTTTGATACCATACATACGCCATAAGTTACTACAAATATCATTTATCTGGTATTTTACTCTATAATAATTACTTCTAGCCATATTATATAATATGATTAGATCGGTATTTATTTGACAAAAAAAACTAACAAACACTATATCAGTAAATTTGTTAGTTCAAATATTTATTTATTAACTTTGTTATCAGTAGAGCCAAAGCCACCGTCTCTAACAATGCCTTGACAATTATCAATATCTGTTGTTAGATATTTCAAGAATATTCCTTGACCAATCTTCTCTCCAATCTTAAATGTATAAGGCTCTGATCCTAAATTGGTTAATCTAAAACCAATATTACCATCGTTATTAGTATTACTATAATAATCCTTGTCTATTATCCCTATTGCGTTAGATAGTATAATACCCCTCTTGCCCATACCAGAAGTAACAGCCAACATCAAGAATTCGTCCTCTAACATATCTGCCTTAATATTTGTCCATACAATCTCTGACTTCATGCTAGGAATAGTAATCTCAATAGGCGAAAAGAAATCGTATCCTGCGGCAAACCTTGTTGCCCTAATTGGCATAATAATATCATCAGGCTTTACATCATACTTAATTGCGTCATCCCTAACTCTTTCGAACTTTCTCATTTGTTAACCTCTTATTACAGAATATATTTCTTTAGGTCATATTTCTTTGTAGTGTCTTTGAATGTATTCTCTACATACGCCCTATCGATTGTCACAGGGCTCATAGGATGTGAGCCATTGGCATTAAAGGAAATATCCTCTAGTAGAGATTCCATTAATGAATGTAATCTTCTAGCACCCAGATTCTCATTGGTATCATTTTCCTTTTCTGCCAATTCGGATATGAACTGCAATGCATCCTCTGTAAATGAAAGATCTATATTATCTACCTTCAACAATTCTTTGTATTGAGTAATAAGTGCATTCTTAGGCTGAGTCAAAATCTTGAAAAAATCCTTTGCTGCAAGGCTATCCAATTCTACTCTGATAGGGAATCTACCCTGGAACTCTGGAATCAAGTCCTCTACCTTGCTGATATGGAATGCACCTGCACAAATAAATAATATATAATCGGTCTTGATTGTACCATATTTCGTACTAACAGTACTACCCTCAACCAGTGGAAGAATATCCCTCTGAACACCCTCTCTACTTACATCTGGGCCTTTCTGCTGTTGCGCCTTGCCTGCAATCTTGTCTATCTCATCAATGAATATAATACCCTCTTGCTCTGCTCTAGCGATAGCCTCTGAGTTAATAGAATCATTGTCTATTAACTTCTCTACCTCTTCATTAAGCATTATCTCCTCTGCCTTAGATACAGTAACTTTCTTTCTCTTTCTCTGTGGAGGGAATATACTACCCAGTACATTGCCGAAATCCATCTCTCCGCCCATGCCAGGCATAATATTTATTGCCTTTGGTGCATCTACAAGATTGATCTCAATTAGTTCGTTATCATACACACCATTTCTAAGATTGGTAGCAATCTCTTCTTTTAATTCATCTACCATTCTATTAGGGTCTTCATTTTTCTTTACATTGTATATTGCTTCAACCAATCTTTGCTCAACATTCGCTTTTGCTTTCTCTTGGACATTCTGCCTCTTCTCTTCCTTTACTAATCGAACAGACACCTCGACCAAATCCCTGATCATGCTCTCACAATCTCTACCTACGTATCCAACTTCAGTAAATTTAGTAGCCTCTACCTTCAAAAAAGGTGCTGAAACAAGCTTTGCCAGTCTTCTAGCGATCTCTGTCTTACCTACACCAGTAGGACCCTTCATTATGATATTCTTAGGAGTAATCTCATCTCTAATCTCTTTAGGTAATTTACTCCTTCTATATCTATTCCTAAGAGCAATAGCAACCGCTCTCTTAGCATTATCTTGACCTATAATATAGGTATCCAATTCCTTTACAATTTGCTTTGGTGATAAATCCATACTACACCTCCTCACAAGTAATGTGATCATTAGTAAATATACATATACTTCCAGCAATCTCTATCGCCTTAATTGCTATTTCTTTCGCTGTAAGATCGGTATTGTTCATAAGTGCAAGACCTGCAGATAATGCATAGTTGCCACCGCTACCAATAGCTGCAATTCCGTGCTCTGGCTCTATCACATCTCCACCACCAGACACAATGAACATCTGGTCCTTATCCGCAACAATCATCATGCAATCCAACTTTCTAGCATATTTATCATCTCTAAATCCGATGGCTAGCTCCACCGCGCTACGCATTAAATTACCACTGAATTTGTGTAGTAATTCCTCAAATCTATTTGTTAGACTAAATGCATCAGAGACAGTTCCCGCAAAACCTACGACAACCTTGTCATTAAATACACGCCTTACCTTGATTGCATTGCCTTTTGCTACGACTTGCTGACCCATAGTCACTTGTCCATCACCAGCGATAGCAATCTTACCATCTCTCTTCACACCTATAATAGTAGTTCCCTTAAATTCTGTCATTAATATCACCTTCTTGTATATATTTAGCCAATAGATCTAACGATCTATCAGACAATATTTTATATTTTTCTTTTTTATCTTTTACCTTATATCCCAGATTATTAATTAGTCCCATATTAGCACTCATTGGTTGAAAGTTACTAGGACTAGTAGTCGCTATATAATTCTGCAATGCTCCACAGATAGTCTCTATCGGCAAATCGACCATTGGCTTGTTTTGCAATAAATTACACATATTAATACCACATATTAGACCACCGAATATACTCTCCACATACCCTTCTACTCCTGACAACTGTCCTGCAATAAATACATTGGGATATGATAGTAATTGAAAATTCCTAGTCAATACTTTTGGAGCATTGATATATGTATTCTTATGCATAGTACCATATCTTAAGAACTCGGCATTCTTAAGTGCTGGAATTAACGAAAAGACCCTTTTTTGCTCACCGAATTTCAGATTGGTCTGAAATCCCACCATATTATAAAAATCATATTCTCTGGTCTCTCGCCTTAACTGTATAACGGCGTAAGGTGTTTTACCCATTTTGTCGGTCAATCCTACTGGCTTCAATGGCCCAAAACGCATTGTGTCATAGCCACGCTTTGCCAATATTTCTATAGGCATACAGCCCTCGAATACTTTCTTATTCTCAAAATCTTTTAACTCAACTGTCTCTGCAGAAATTAATGCATTGTAAAAGTTATCGTATTCTTCTTTGTTCAATGGGCAATTAATATAATCGCCTGTACCCTTGTTATACCTATCTTGTATAAAAGCGCTATCAAAATCTATGGTGTCATATGCAACAATAGGTGCAATCGCATCGAAGAAATATAGACTTTCTTCTCCTACCAATTCTGCAATCCTCTTACTTAAAGTATCGCTAGTCAGTGGACCTGTCGCAATAATTGTAGGCTTAGACAAATCTATATCTGTCACCTCACCTTCGATAATCTTGAAATTATCGTACTTCAATAATTCATTAGTAACAGCAATACTAAATTCATTTCTATCCACTGCCAGTGCAGATCCCGCTGGTACAGCCACCTTATCTGCAATCTTTATAAGCAAGCTATCTAACATCCTTAATTCTTGCTTCAACAAACCTTCTGATGTCGTGACATCATTACTCTTAAGACTATTAGAACACACCAACTCTGCAAGAGTATTCAGCTTATGAGCAGGAGAGAATTTCTTTGGCTTCATTTCATACATATTCACACTAAATCCGCGCTTCAATAACTGATATGATGCCTCACAACCTGCCAGCCCACCACCTATAATATTTACTATCATACGCCATCACCGCTTGGCTTATTATTTTCGACATTAACCGTATGATTGCATTGCGGATTAGAGCACTTCTGCCTTAACTTGCCATACACAACTTTCTCGGTCATATAACTACCACAACTAGGACACTTATCAATGCTTGGCTTCTCCCAAGACCAGAAATCACATTGATTAGGTCTATTGGCACATGCATAGTAAGTATCTCCCTTCTTGGACTTTCTATCATACACCTCTCCACCACATTTAGGACAAGTAGCCACTGCCTTTGCCATAGACTTTATATTCCTACATTTTGGGAAATTACCACAAGCCAAAAACTCGCCAAATTTTCCAGTTCTAATAAGCATCTTTCCACCGCATTTATCACACACAATATCGGTTTCTTTTGGTGGATCCCTGAATGTTGTAGAATCCTTATCTGCACTCTCCAATGTCTTTACAAAGAAATTATAGAATTTCTGTATCACAGCTTGCCACTCGATACCATCATTAGCAATCTCATCCAGCTTATTCTCCATATCTGCTGTAAACTGAACATTAATAATAGAAGAGAAGTACTTATCTAACATATCTGTAATCTTGAACGCCAACTCTGTAGGTATAAGATATTTACCATCTTTTTCTACATATTGCCTATTAAGCAGTAGTACTATTGTAGGAGTATATGTAGCTGGTCTACCTATACCTTTATCTTCCATCTCCTTCACTATTGTTGCTTCTGTAAATCGCGTTGGAGGCTTAGTAAACTTCTGTGCTGGAATTAGATCTGACAAATTCAAGACATCACCTTCCTCTAATCTAGGAATCTTAATATCCTCATCATCCTCATCCTCTTCTACTTCATCAGCCTTTTTCTTAGATTTCTTCTTCTCTGATAGATTATATACCTTAGTAAAACCATCAAATATCAGAGTTCTACCTGATGCCTTAAAAGTATATATATCATTATCTATCTCCACAGTCAATGTATCATATACAGCCTCTGCCATCTGACTTGCTAAGAATTTGTTGTATATAAGTTCATACAATTTATAATTATCTGCAGACAGATATTCCTTAACTGAAGCAGGAGTTCTATCTAGCGAGATTGGTCTAATCGCCTCGTGGGCATCCTGGGCAGATTTTTTTACCTTATACACATTTGGGGTCTTTGGCAAGTAATCATTGCCAAAATTCCCTGCAATATAATCCTTTGCCATTGCCATTGCTTGAGGAGATACACGAACAGAGTCTGTTCTTATATAGGTAATTAGCGCTACCTTTCCTTCCGAGCCTATATTAACACCCTCATACAATTCTTGTGCACAAGAACTAACTTTTTTTAATGTCATATTCAACTTATTAGTAGCTTCTTGTTGCATAGAACTAGTAGTATAAGGCGCTGATGGATGCACTTTACTAACTGCTTTTTTGATACTAGACACCTTGAATTGACCAGATTTTAGTTTTGCCAAGATCTCATCCATGGTCTCTTTGTTAGATATATTAGGCTTCTTGCCATTAATTTTAGTCAATGTAGTCTTGAACTTATCATCTTCTATAGCCTTATATAAGATAGCATTCAATGTCCAATATTCTTCTGGCTTGAACGATGTTATTTCTTTCTCTCTATCTACTATTAGTTTCAATGCAACACTCTGCACACGACCAGCCGATAGATTTGGCTGAATCTTCTTACAAAGGATTGGGCTTAACTTATAACCCACCAATCTATCTACGACACGCCTAGCTTGCTGTGCATCAACCAAGTTAAGATCTATTGGCCTTGGCTTAGTCAACGCTTCTTGTACAGCATTCTTACTAATCTCATTAAATTCTATTCTAACATTGTCCTTTGGATCAAGATTAAGCACATGACACAAATGCCAACTAATAGCCTCACCCTCTCTATCCGGGTCGGTCGCAAGATATACTCTATCTGCCTTTGCTTGCTTTGCTCGCAACTCTCTAGCAACATTGTGCTTATCACTCATAATCTCGTATTGTGGGCGAAAATTATCGTTTACATTAACACCCAATGACTTAACTGGTAAATCACGTATATGTCCTTTGGTTGCAATAACCTCATAGTCCTTACCTAAATACTTACTAATTGTGTCTTTCTTTCCGGCACCCTCGATAACAACTAAATTCATGCATACCTCTCTATATATTTTTTCGCATCTGTTTCTTATTTTACCAAAATTACTCTATCTTGGCAAACTAATTCATAGCCATTGTATACATATTTCCTGGCATTTTCTTAACAATATTTTTTAACTCTAATTTCATTAATATACTATTCACCTTGGCCGATGTCAAGCCACTCTGAGTTATTATCGCATCAAAGTGCACTTCTTTGCCATTGAGTACATCTATTATTAGTTGCTCCTCTAGCGTGAATTGCATGACAACACTTTTGCCTCTATTATTGAGCGTTTTACCAAAAGAATTAAGTATATCCTCTGGAGATAGAACAATCGCACCTTGACAACTCTTAATCACCTCGTTCGATCCCTTAGAGTAAATATCTGTAATCCTACCTGGAACTACAAATATATCTCTATTACAATCTAGTGCATATTCCTTCGTAATTAAGGCACCGCTCCTAAGAGGTGCTTCTATTATAAGTACCCCTTTGCTAATACCAGCAATAATCCTATTCCTTGCTGGAAAATGATAGGCCTGCGGACCCTCATTAGGAGGATACTCGCTTATAACCAAACCACCAGTCGCTATTATTTTCTCGGCTAGACCCACATTAACAGCTGGATAGATATTATTAATCCCGCTACCAAGCACAGCAATAGTCTTACCCTTTACATTAACCGCTGACTGATGTGCAAATGTATCTATACCATCGGCAAGACCACTAACTATGCATAATCCTTCCTTCGCCAAGGTCTTGCAAAATACATTTGTCACTTCCTCACCATACGAAGTAGCTCGCCTAGTACCCACAACTGCTAGATTATCACTACCTGACATTAGACTTAAATCACCCTTAGTATACAATAGCAATGGAGGATTGTGTATCTCTCTAAGGTTATCAGGATACATATCTGACAAATAAGTCACTATATCTATACCCATAGAATTTACATTACAAATGTAGTTGTTTAATAACTCTACATCTATCTTATTTATTTCAGAAACTAGATTTTTGCTAATTAATCCACTTACCTTATCAATAGAAAAAATTAGAGAAACATCGGGTAATGTTTCTATAATTTCTTTTATTTTCGCATACGTAATATTTGTCTGTATGACTAGTGCTATTACAGCCTTATCATTATCATTCAGTATGTTATTCATATATTAACTCCAGTATTTATTATCCAAAGACCTATAAGATATAGCCTCCATAATGTGCTCGTCTTGAATGTCCTTCGAACCTTCTAAATCTGCTATAGTCCTAGCGACCTTAAGAATTCTATTATAAGCCCTAGCAGACAAATTCAATTTTTCAAAAGCAACCTTTAATATAAAATGGCTCTCTTCGCTAATATTGCAATATTTCTTAATTTGCCTATCATTCATCTTGCTATTAGCATAATTATCGCTATCGGCAAATCTCTGCAATTGAATCTCTCTAGCCTTATCTACTCTTGCCTTTATACTAGCACTAGATTCCTCATTCGCCTCACCCTGCAAATCACTATATTTTACATTGTCTACCTCTATATGCATATCTATTCTATCCATAAGCGGTCCCGACAATTTATTTAGATATTTCCTAATTGCTTGTGGAGTGCATTTACACTCATTGGTCGTACTACCATAATTACCACATGGGCATGGATTCATACTGGCAATAAGGGTGAAATTAGCAGGATATACTATACTAGCCTCTAATCTAGATACAGTAATTACGCCATCTTCTAATGGTTGTCTCAATGTCTCTAGCGAATTACGACTATATTCTGGCATTTCATCTAAGAACAATACGCCATTATGAGTTAGGCTAATCTCTCCAGGCTTTGCCGTCCTACCACCACCAGTCAATGCAATAGTTGTCGCTGTATGGTGAGGAGATCGGAAAGGTCTCTTTGTAAGTATTCCAGTATTGGAATCTAGCGTTCCTGCGATACTATGTATCTTAGATATCTCTAAAGCTTCCTCAAATGTCAAATCTGGCAATATGCTAGGAAACGCTTTTGCCATCATAGTCTTACCACTACCAGGAGGACCTATTAGAAGTACATTATGGCCACCTGCTGCAGCAATCTCCATTGCACGCTTTGCCTTCGCTTGCCCCTTAATATACTTAAAATCATTAGAAACCTTGGTATTATTCATTAGATCTTTGAAACTCTGCACCTCTACCTTCGGTATGTCCAACTCCCCCTTCAAGAACATCACCGCTTCTTCTAGTGTAGATACAGGATATATATCCATACCATCTATGAAGCTAGCCTCCTTGGCATTTGCTTTAGGTATAATAAATTTCTTAATACCAGCTTGCTTAGCATAAATAAGCATAGGCAATATACCATTTACCTTATTAACTGATCCATTTAATCCCAGTTCTCCTAGCATAACATATTCTCTAGTCTTATTCACATCCAGTTGGTCACTGGCACATAATATCCCTAGTGCTATTGGCAAATCATACATAGGGCCTTCTTTCTTGGTATCTGCAGGAGCCATATTGACTATAATTTTTAATATAGGGTACTGGAACTTACTATTCTTAATTGCACTCTTTATTCTCTCCTTGCTTTCTTTGATAGAAGCACCTACCAGCCCTACAATATCATAGCCAGGCAATCCTTGATTAATATCCACTTCTATCTGCATCTTATATCCATCTAGACCAGACAATCCTAGGGAATGTATTATAGCTAACACTAGCCACCTCCAACTTATATATGTACAGATTATATATCATATAAAAACATTTTGCAATGATTTTAGAATAAATGTTCTATAAAAAAATCGATATGAGATTATGCTCCCATATCGATCTTATATTATATACTTCTAGCAATGTCATCTAATCTATGTTTTCCTAGACATACACATATAGAATACAAATCTGGCGTATTTGTTTTACCAGTTATTGCCACTCTTAATATATTGCAGAATGTTGCTGTATTACCATTGAATAGCGCAGGATTCTGCTTATATATCTTGTTATCTGTACAGAAATTGTATTTATTTGCCAACGCCTTCACATTATTGAACCATGTATCTTTATCTGCATGTACATCAAATGTAGACACATAATCATCCATAATCTTCTGGATAGTAAGGTAGTCAACATCAAATTGTGTGAAGTCAATATTCAACTCGGAATACTCCTTGAACATATAGTTATAATACTCTGGAACATCTTCCCACTTTGCAATATCTTTTCTTGGCTTATCTCCACCACGATCTATACTAAATACTTTTATAGCAAAATCCTTATCTCTCTCTAATATATTTGCGAATGGAATATTGTATTCTTTTGCCCAATTATACACCCTATCATATACTTCTTCAGCTGTAAATCTTGCTATAATATTCTTGGAAATATCATTCAGTTTCGCAATATCGAACATTGGATTGTTAGAGCCTATCTTATTTATAGAGAATGGGAAACTAGTATATGGCAGAGTTGGATTTGCCATCCTCCACTCTTCAAAATCACTATTTGCAAGGCTAATAAGATACTCTACCACAGCCTCTCTAGGATAGCCCATAATCCTAAACACTCTAGAATCGGCTTCTACATCCTTTCTTTTGCTTAATTTTCTCTTATTTCCGTTGTCTAACTTGCATATAACAGGAGTATGTGCATACTTCAGCCTTGGATAACCAAAAGCATCAAATAGCTCTAAGTGACTAGCTAGCGACTGATACCACTCTTCCCCTCTTACAACAATCGTTGTTCCCATAAGTGTGTCATCTACCAAGTGAGCAAGGCTATATGGTGGAATGCCATCACTCTTCAATATAACAATATCCTTACCATTCTCTCTGATTTCTCTGTCGCCCTTAATCTCATCTCTTATCTGCATAGATTTATTAGGATCGCCCATAGATAGAAGCCTTATAGCAAATGGTTTACCCTTTGCTAAATTATACTCAATCTCTTCCATAGACAAGTCTCTACACTTATCATGCTCTACAAGATTGCCTTCTTCTAGCTCTTTTTCTCTTCTCTCTAATATCTCTGCCTTATCCTCAGCCTTGTCACAGAAGCAAGGATATGCCCTACCTATACTAACTAGATATTTTGCAAATGCCTTATAGATATCCTTTCTCTTGCTCTGGATATATGGTCCATATTCACCCAACTCACCAGCATCGCCAATATATCCCTCATCTGGAGTCATTTCAAAGTATTGCAGAGCCTCGTAAGCTATATTACCAGCCTCTTTTACTTCTCTTTTCTGATCGGTATCTTCTAACCTGAAATAGAATATACCATTTGTGTTAAGCGCTGTCAATTTGTCTATTATAGCACCATACAGACTGCCTAGATGAAAATACCCAGTAGGACTAGGTGCAATTCTTGTCACCTCACTACCACTTGGTAGATTTCTTTTCTTATATTTTGAGAAGTAGTACTCAGGAGTCTTTAATATATCTGGAAACAACATCTCTGCTATTCTATAATAATCTTTCATATTCTTTTCCTCTTTTTACCCTATAATATTCGATAACGAATCTAAATAATAATTGTCTACAAAGTCTTCTATATGACATAAGAAATCATATGCGTTGGCTTCATCATATGATGCAGATTGGTGATATACACCTACACCACCTTCAATTTCACCAAATCTATACATAGATAATTTATAATAATCTATATTAACCGCAATGGACTGAAGTGTCAATATATTTTGTCGTAAAATATTTGAATAATGCATGTACAGTTCGGCATTATTCATCATTTGCATATCATGCTTAACATCCAATGCCTCTATTACACTTAAGCTTAATTCATTGTCCATCATATCCAAATAATCTATACAAACGTACTCGTTATTTTCACAATATGCCTTCATCAGTATGCTTAAATCACATATGGAATTAGTTCCATTCTGCATACTAAATGGTCTAATATTATCCACATACACATACTGAGCAAAACTAATGATCATATCATCCATAGTTCTTGCCACTGTATTTGCAGATAGACTATCATCTGAGAATATTTTAGATACATGTAAGTTTCTAAAACAATTAATGAAATCGGATGCTGTGTCAAACAATACATTTAACTGGTACATATACGTAGTAATTTCTATATTAGATATTTCATTTGAGCCTATATTTGTCACTCTTAATTCTAATGCATCTCTTAATGCATTAACTTCTATTAATTTATCATTCAATTCTTTTAATTTGGTATGTAGATTTGAAAAATCCTCGCTATTTAGCTTCTGATCAGCTGTTTCATAGAAATTCTCATTCCAATTATTGTAATACCTAAATATAGCACTAAACATCCTATTGTATATTTTATCAAGTGTATATAGATTGTATTCATTATCTGTCAATGTAGTATTAAGTTCTAGCCGACTAATGATGTCATTGTACTGGATATCAATACTATAACCATTGAACATGGTATTGCTACCAGTCTCCCCATCCACATGATTCTCTATCATAGTCTTATATAGATCTTTTATGTCTTCAGATTTGTAATTATTTAGACTACAAGCACTGAGGGTAATAGAGGAGCATATACTAATCATCATTATTAATATAATCATCATTATTTTCTTCATACACACCTCCTTATAGTCCCAATATGGACATGATAACTATCGCAATATCCTCATATCCAACTTCTAGCTTTGAACTAATACCTTTGTCTCCATGCAACAAATCTGCCTTCTGGAAATGTGTAAAAGAATAGATCTGATTATAATCTTTTCTATTCTCATAATATAGTTTGCTATATGCCTGCATATAACCATACTCATCCGATATACCGTAACTGATATATTGACCAGCTACATAATCTAAATACAAATTGATGTATATAGAAGCATCGTTTAAGAAATTAATCTCTTGATCTTTCTCCACTCTCATTGCTGAATTAATAGTTGATGCAATGGAATCATATAACATTGACACAGTCTCGAATTGATAATTACCATCAAAAGACTCTTCTACAACAAAGTCTCTTAATTTTATAACCAATTCCGATTGGTCTAACAAATACTGCCTATAAATATTTCTCATCGACTCATATGAATCAATTAAGTCTTGTGTTGTAATAGCACTATCTTCCAATCCATATCTGTTTTGTAATAATACCATGTCTTGAACTTTGTTAGACAAATTATATACCGATTCTTTATACTTACTTATTGCAGAATTTACAACACTAGTATTAGAATATTTTGCCAAATCTGCTAATGATGCAAAATTTCCATAATATCTTATCCCTTCTGAAAGCACAGCATCATACATTGCATAGCCATAATAATAAAAATGTTCACCCTCGATGCTACCACCCTCAATAAGATTGGCTCTATCTGTCAAAAACAACCTATCCTTAGTAGTCATAATTGGTGCATGATCATCTTGATTAAAACTTAGGCTATTATTAGCGTACCCCATAGTATACAAGTCATCTATCTCATTTTGTATATCTAATGCATGCCTATAACGCATAACATCATTGGTGTTGTTATACACAGATAGATTACGATCGATATTAAAGAATATGAAATATACGCCTATCCCTATTCCTGCAACCAATAGTATTATTAATATTATCTTCAATGCTTTTTTCATTGGCGCCTCATCAATAATCATTAATTGTAGATATTTGCTATATCCAAATATTATTATATTATTAATTTAATAATCAGTCAAATTAAAAGAACAAAAATTGCAGTATTACAAATTTGTAACACCGCAATCAAATTCTCTTCGACAACTTTTCCTAGAATAACTAAGGAGAAGCACAAAGAACATTATACTGAATACACCTGTCAATGAATATAGATACTTTACAATATTACTAAATCCAAAAAGAGAGACAAATATGCCAAGTAAAATAGTTATAAACACACAGAAGTTATATGATGAAAATTTTCTATTAAGATAATCAACTGTTATATACGAAGAACTAATAATTGTTGTGTATATGCCACAGAATTGACATATGGCAAAGATAACAGAGTAGACCGATCCCATATTAATAGATTCTGCAAGAAGAGGCATATCACTACTCATAACATGAGTGGCGGACAAAGTGATAGAAAGTGTTATAACTAGTATCATTATACCTATTATAATACTTGATATCCTACTGCTACGCTCGATCTCTTTTGTCGAGTATTTATATCCAATCTTTATAAGCAATACACCAAGTAATAGCATATTAAAGAAAACATAAATAATTGAACTTACAACACCACCAAAAACACTAGACAAAACATCTAAATTAGGCATTGTGATAGTCGACGAATTTGCTATGGTTGTTAACGCAATAACAGCTATAAGAATAACTAATACCGGAACTAAAATAATATTCACTAAACGCATTCCATTGTATCTATATTTCAATGCTAATATGGTGAGTAAAATAAGCATTACAACCAAAGCATATGCAACTAAATCATTGTATAAAATATTACCTATACTATACACTCCAGCAATCATTGCCCCTACATTAATAACGGCAGATAACACAACAACAATATTGACAAAAGTCTGCAACATTTTGTTATTGGATACAGACTTTTTGTCACCATTGTTATATTTTTTACCAAAATGTAAGCAATACTTAATAAAAATATAGAAAAACAATATTTCTAAAATTGCACACACACATCCCACAAATCCAAACCTGGAAAAATATGTTGCAACCTCTCTGCCACTAACAAAACCAGCACCAATAAACGTACCAATAATAACACTCACAAGTTCAAAAACTTTCTTATTTGACATATCTTCTTTTTGTTGCCAAACCTCCCCTTATATGCTTTTCAGAAAAATTCTTTATTAATATTTTTTGTACTTTGCAATACAATGAATAATTTTGCTTTTTTAATTTGTTCGACACATCATTATGCACTGTACTTTTGCTATAAGCAAAATGCCTAGCAGTTTCTCTTATCGTACATTTATTCAATACAATATATTCAGCAAAATCTTCCGCTCGTGATCGTTGCATATACACCCCCAACATAAAAAACATCTAATATTAAATCTTATGTCGAATGAGTATGAATTATATCTAATTTTGCAAAAAAATAACAGGCTTTTTAACCTGTTATATTAATACACCAGCACCACCGTCACACCACTATTAATTCCTGATACTTGGCTATTTATACTTAACTCAGGAGCATACTTGTATATTTCTCTTACATCATCACTATCTTCCATCCAACGGTCGCCTCTTACATAAGAGATTATTTTCTTGTCTTTTTTCAATTGAGACAACCTTCTGTCAACCTCAGTCTTAATAGCTCCACCATGCCCACTAGATCCATATCCATGTATAAATACTATAACATGACTGCCTTCTGCCTTAGCAAACGAAATTTCTTTTTCCATTAAATATATAGCATAGTCGGTATTAGGCATACCATCTTTCAAATTTACTAATCTATACAATCCCCTTTACTCCTTCTTCTTAATAAATGTAACAGCGATTGTGCCATAACACTTAACACTATCTACGATATAATTTTCTCCAAAATCATATAGCTCATCGCTTCTTAAATGTTCATATATTATGAAACCATCTTCCTTCAATAATCCATATTCCTCTATCAGCCTAATCGCTTTCACTCCATAATTAGTATTAAACGGAGGATCTAAATATATGTAATCAAACTGTGCATTCATTGCAGATAACTCTTTCAACGCTTTAATATAATTACTCTTAATTAGATTTGGTCTTATCTTGCATTTAGAGTAATTTTCTGTAATCAACGACCAGCTATCCTTATTGTCATCACAGACAAATACACGGCTAGCACCCCTACTTATAGCCTCTAATCCTATTGCACCTGTCCCACCAAATAAATCTAACCACTCACTATCCATTATCTCGAACTGTATTTTTGAAAAAACAGCCTCTCTAACTTTATCTGGAGTAGGTCTCACATTATCATAATCAAAAGTCTTTAGCTGTATACCTCTATATTTGCCAGCAACAATTCTCATAAAACACATCCTTCATCAAATGTTATTTATCAATAGTACACAACTAATATATCATAGATAAAGACAATTAAAAACAAAAAAAGAAAAATTATTTTTCTTTTTTTATCACAACCTCACACCTTTTATGTTTGAAATTGACTAAAATATCATATGATGATCTGTTTAATACTTTTGCCATGTCTGACAACGTAATCTTGTTATTATATTGCTCTCCCAATATCACCACTTCGCTACCTACATATACATTATCAACATTAGACACATCAACCATAAAACAATCCATACATATATTGCCTACAATTGGCGCTTTTTCACCATTTATTAACACATAGAACTTATTACTTAATCCTCTATTTATTCCATCCGCATATCCCATTGGAACAATCGCTATCTTAGACCTTTTGTTACATTTATATGTTCTATCGTAGCCTACACATTGACCTTTTGCAACCGAATTAATCCCAATAACTCTACTCTTAATAGACAATACATTCTTTAACGCCAAGCCCTCCGCTCGTACATCACCATACAAATTTGCACCTACTCGCACCATACCCATTTGATATGTACTACTAAGCATAGTCGCAAAACTATTAGCACAATGCCTAATAATATACTTAGGTAAATTATGTACATATTCATTAAATATATCTTTTTGAATTGCGATATACTCAACATCATCTTTTTTTGTTGCGAAATGAGTATATACACCTTGCAAAATAATATTGTTGTTATGCTTTATTAATTTTAATGCCTTATTAAACTCTGATATTCTATCATACCCATATCTATTGAGTCCTGTATTAATCTTAATATGTATTTTTATAGTGCTATGCAAACCATCAATTAACGCCTTAAGATAGTTGTTATCTGAGATTGTAATTGTGAGATTATTAGCGCTACAAATATCTATATCATTAAGCGATACTGGGGCTAAGATTAGAATTGGTATACTATTATTCAATGCCCTAACCTCTAACCCCTCATCTATATTTGCAACAGCATAATAATCGACATACTCATCTATTATAGGTATAACATTCTTTACCCCCAAACCATATGCATTAGCCTTAACTACCGCACATAATTTTACCTTATCCTTCAGTAGTCTCTTAATAACACTTGCATTACACTTCAAATTATCTGCATCAATTACAAATTTATTAAAATATTCCATAATAAAATATATGCCTCAAATCAAGCGATTGATACAAAAAAATACAATTTGTACAAAATATAATAAAAGACTTTGCAAGAATTAGGAATGCTGTTATACTATATATAAATATAATCGTAAGGAATAATTATGGATCAAAAGGAATATGAACTACAACTTAAAAGCCTAGAAAATATGGGTATTCACACCCTTAGGACTTTTGCCAGAGAGTGTGGTGTAAAGGCACCAACTACCCTAAAAAAAGAAGAACTAATAGATCTAATAATGAAAATAAAAAAGGGAGAAATAGAGCCAGTAATTAGCAAAATGGGAAGAAAACCAAAAACACTTCCTGATTTTTCTTTTGCCACTTCATCCAACATGGACTCTGGATTTCTATCTCTACATTCTCCTACAATATTGAGTAGCAATACACCTTGTCAAGTATTAGAATGCCAAGTAAAATTCAATGAATTAAACAATCCAATTTTTAGATTAATAGAGAAAACTGGCAGAGTCGTGGACATACCAGTATTGCCATCTTTGCTTACTAAGCACAATCTTAAGAAAGACGATTTAGTCACAGCAGAGATGAAGACATCTCCTGATGGATATAGTTATATAATTGGAGACATTATAACAATTAACGGCATCGATGCAACCAAATATCATAGCGATTTGTTTTATAATCTTGACAATGTACCTAACTTAATAGACTATTTAAGAATAGAAAACTTTGAGAAACATGAAGCTATAATGTATCAACCTAAGATACTAAAAGGTAAATCTTGCTTCTATTACTATAAAGATGGCAAAAATTTGGCAAACTATATAACAGATTTTGCTAACGATATAAAAGAAGACAAGTTGCATATAGTTATATTAAACGCCTCACACACACCTACTCCAAATATTAAAGATACTACTATATACAACATAGATTATAACAAGTCGTACGAAGAGATCTTCAAGGATATAATTGTTGCTAGAGAACATGTGAAAAATCTGTTCATAAGCAACCAAAAGGTCCTATTTATAATCAGTGAAATCGATGAATTGTTCAAGATCATAAATTACAATATCACCAATACAATAAGTGATGATGTAGCACCAGACAGCCTAACCGAAGTAAGAAAACTGGTTAATTTATCTAAATACATAAGCAAACAACAGAATTTAAGTGTTGTAACATTCTCTTCGTTTGCCACTGGCAAAAATTACAGAGATATATTAGTCTCTAACATCATACAGTATTTATACGAAGTCAAATTAGAAAGAAAATAAATAAGAAGATTGTACAAAAGCAATCTTCTTAATACTTTTATAGAGGTACTCAATGTTTATCAATTTAGGAAAAAAATTAAAGGAATCATTCTTATCCGTTATTCCTATATCCATTATTGTTCTCATATTTTCTATTACCCTATGCCCTCTTGATGTAGACACATATCTGTCTTTTGGCATAAGTGTAGTGCTATTAATTATAGGAATGGCGTTATTTACCATGGGAACAGATATATCGATGTCACAAATGGGAGAAAGTATAGGCAAAAGCTTATGCAAATCAAAAAAATTATCTTTGATGTTAATTTGTTCAGCCTTTATTGGTTTTATTATTACATTTGCCGAACCCGATCTGGCCGTACTAGCCAAACAAATTAGTGACATGGGAATACTGAAGCAAGAATATTTATTCATATCAGTAGTATCTATTGGCGTGGGCGTTTTTCTATTATTTGCAATACTTAAAGTAGTATTTAGATGGAAAATGTCTTACATACTTGCAATTGGTTATTCTGTATTATTTATATTCTGTTTCCTAGTACCAGATTATATGATACCTATTGCATTTGATTCTGGCAGTGTAACCACAGGACCAATATCTGTGCCGTTCTTAATATCTTTTGGACTAGGAATAGCATCAATCACATCTAGCAAGGATGATGACAATGCACTAGGATACATTGCCCTATCATCGCTCGGACCAATTATCGCTGTAATGACACTAGGATTATTCTTGCCTAGGGATATCAATATAATACAACAAAGTACAGAAATAACTCACTCAGGCATTAATGCAATACTAACAAACCTTACAGGATATCTACTGGATGTAGCAATCACCCTACTTCCCATAGTCATCATATTTGTTATATTCCAGATATTTATGTTAAAATTGTCTAAAACAACAATCAAAAAAATTATCATTGGATTGATCTATACATATGTAGGAGTTGTATTGTTTTTAACAGGTGTCAATGCAGGATTCTTACCAATTGCATCGAAACTGGGCAGTGTTATAGCAAGTGGCGATTTCAGTTGGATACTAATACCTTTAAGCATAGTATTGGGATACTTCATAATAGCGGCAGAGCCAGCAGTACACGTGTTAAAGAAACAAGTAGAAGAAGTAACAAATGGTGCAATAAAACAAAAAACTATTCAGACATTTGTGTCAATTGGTGTAGCAATATCAGTACTTCTTGCAATGTTAAAAACATTATATGATATTAACCTATTATACATATTGTTGCCTATATACATAATGGCGATTGTGTTATCATTTATTAATGGCAACCTATTTGTATCAATAGCTTTTGATGCAGGCGGAACAGCTACTGGAGCGATGGCTGTATCATTCATACTACCATTCATATCTGGAGTAGCAAGCGTAATAGGCAACAACACAACCGGCTTCGGAACAATAGCATTAATCGCCGCAATGCCAATACTTACTCTACAAGTGCTAGGCTTAATGTACACAATAGCAACAAAGAAAAAAGACAGAAAGAAACGAAAGTCCAACAAAATCCATGTGGAAATTATCGAATTCGATTAAGGAGTGCGACATGAAGAACAAACATATTAACGCACCGTTCGAGATGCTAATAGCAATAGTAGAACGTGGCAAATCTAACAAAGTATCTGAAATATTGACTGCTCATGACTGCAACTATACCCTTACAACCATAGGTGAAGGAACTGCACAATCAGAAGTATCCGACATCTTCGGATTTGGAATTGTAGAAAGAGATGTTGTATGGGCTCTAGTAAATCCAATAATGTCTCAAAAAATATTAGATGCATTAGATAAAACTTTAGAATTAAAACAACCTAGCAGAGGAATTGCTATGTGCATACCAATCAACGCCGCAACCAACCTAATGCTAGACTCGTTAGGAATTAATTATTAAGGAGTATATAATGGAAGAGAAGAATTATGATTTAATTATAACAATTGTTAATAAAGGTTATTCCGACTACGTAGTGCAAGCATCAAGAGAAGCAGGAGCGACGGGCGGAACTATTATAAATGCATTAAGTTCTAACAGTAACGATACAGAGAAATTCCTGGGTATAACCATACAACCAGAAAAAGAAATAGTACTAACTGTAGTGGAATCAACTACTAAGAACAAAATAATGAAGGCAATAGTAGAGAATACAAACCTTGACACTATTGGAAGAGGCATGTGTTTTTCACTGCCAATATCCAAATTAACCGGCATCACCGCCCTAAATTCTAAAAACAAAAAATAAAAATATTTTAATATTAAAAATAAGGCCTTTTTATACAAAAAATTATAAAAAGACCTTATTTTTTTCGCAAAAAAAAGATATTTTATAAAAAAATAATATTTTTTTGAAAAACTTTGTTAAAACCCCTTCACAAATGCACAAAACTGTGATAATATGACATAATTTATTTTCGGAGCATCACAGAATGAAAAATAGAAAAACAAAAGAAAAGAAAAATACATATTATTTTTTCAAATCACTAGGCTATATTAAGCCATACAAAAGTAAAGCAATCATGTGTATTATTAGTTGTGCATTATTTGCAGGACTAAGTGTTTTTGTACCAATATATACAGAAAAGACACTGACTGCTTTTACAAGTGGCGATGGAACTGGACTACTAATTAGTGCTAGCCTACTACTATTATTCCAAGTTCTTAGTTCTCTATCTCACCTACTACTATGGGGAAACGCTGCAGACAAATTAAAAGCAAGCATATCAAAAGATATAAGATATAACACACTAGATAGTATCTTAAAATTAAAGACTAAGAATTTTGACTTATACGGAAGTGGCAGATTGGTCCAAGTAATATCTTCTGACACTAATTCGTTAGCATCAATCTACAACTCTCTAGTAGATGTATTCATGTCCATCCTTAGCAATTTCGCCATTGTAATATACATATTTGCCAGCAACGTATTCTTAGGGTTATATTGTATTGTTGAATTCGCAGTAGTTGCATTAATATTCAGAATTAGATTAAAAATTAGACTAAAAGACCAAATTGAGCAAAAGAAAACAATGGATAAAAATACCAGTCTTGTAATGGAAACAATCAAAGGTGTAAGAGATATAAAGAACTACAATATACACGATTCTGTAATGGAAAAAGCAAACGAGTCACTTACCGCCCTACAAAACATTGAAGGAAAATTTGGTAGTAAACAATATAAATTATATAGAGCATCAATTATACTAAAAAATATTATGGCATTCCTATTTATTCCACTTGCACTATTCTTAATACGATTAGAAATGGCGACATTTGCAGTAGCATTCACTATATTTGTATTCCGTAATTCAATAACATCTCTTATAGATTGGTTCATGATGAGCTGGGAATACTTCAAAGATGGAGGAATGTATGCAAAAAGAATATTCGATGTTCTAAATGGATATGAAGAAGGATTTGAGAAATTCCCTAAGAAAGACAATTTCAAAGCTTTGCCAGAGAACATTGATATTGATTTTCAAAACTTAAACTTTTCATACAACGGAGTAGATAAAGTGCTAAACGACTTCACTCTGCACGTAGAACATGGCACAAAGATAGCCTTTGTTAGTGCTAGTGGCGGTGGCAAAAGTACGCTATTAAAACTAATTAATAAGACATACGATGTAGATAGAGGACAAATATTTATTGGCGGACAAGATATATGTGACTTCTCAAAAGAAACCCTAAGGAATATAATAACTATTGTGCCTCAAGAGCCGTACATATTTAATTTCTCCATATTAGACAACCTAAAAATAATTAAGCCAGACGCAACAAAAGAAGAAATAGAAGATGCTTGCAAAAAAGCCCAAATACATGACTACATAATGTCTCTACCTAAGAAATATAACACAATGCTGGGCGAAGGCGGATCTAGATTCTCTGGCGGACAAAAACAAAGATTGTCTATCGCCAGAGCATTATTAAAAGACAGTCCAATACTAATATTCGACGAAGCCACTAGTGCCCTTGATAACGAAAACCAAAATGCAGTAAAAGAAGTCGTTGACAATATTGGCAACGATAAAATTGTAATCACTGTTGCGCATAGACTATCAACCATTGTCGATGCAGACAAGATATATTTTATGAAAAACGGTCAAATTGTCGCTGGAGGCACTCATAGAGAAATGTTAAAGACTTGCGAAGAATACAAGTGCTTATATCGATATGAGAATGCAGTAGCAGAAGATAATGAGTAAAAAAAATCTTAAGCAGGAAATTATCCTTGCTTAAGATTTTTTTGTCTTAGATCTCTACCATCTATCATTATAGTAAGTGATACATTGTTATCAAGTAGCCTACTACACAGTCTATAATCATATCTCTCCCTAATCTCATCAAGAGTCAGATTTGATGTGATAACAGTCTTCTTCGATGCCAGGTTTCTCTCGTTGATCAGCATTATCAGCATTGGTATTGTTACATTATTCAGCATTTGCTCACAACCTAGATCATCTATACATAGCATTTCACACTCCAACAGTGGTGCAATTATACTATTCTTCTCTGCCATGTTAGCGGTATGATAATTTAGAAAAGTCTGATTTAGCTTGAACGCTGACAGATATATAACATATCTATGATTATCCAAAGCAAAATTTGCCATACATTCCATAAGGTGTGTTTTACCTACGCCTACCCCACCTAAGATAGTAAAATTATTATACTTAGTAATATCAATCTTCTCTACAAATTTCTTTGCCCTGTCGTATACTTGCCTCATATAATCAGGATTGTCAAATATATCATAATTCACATTATCAAATGATGCCTCTACTTCTCTAGACCCATCAACGCTCATAATGTTACTTGTGGCTCTGGCATTGACACAATCGCATATTCCATTACCCTTCATACCAGTGTCTTTACACTCTTTGCACCAATATTTTGGCACAAAATCTGCCACATTAAAATTATTCTTTTTTAATAGTTTTAATAGTTTTTCTCTGGTTTTTTCCACCTTATCTGATTGCTTTGCAATATCTTTTCCTTCCAGTTCCATTACTGCAATGTCTCTCTTCATATCCTTGATATTGTCATACAATTCTTTTATTTCTTCAATCTCTAAAGCACTTAACAACTTCTCATCAGCAATTCTCTCTACCTTGGATTTGTGTGCTTTGATTTCATCTATTGCCATCTGTTGTATTTGATAATAATTCATATTATATCTCCACTTCAAATAGATTATTGATTAGGCTATTTAACTGCGTCTTGGAATATTCTGTACCCTTGGCCTTTTCTGCCGTAGGCTTAGGATTAGAATATGGCTTCTTATCTGAAAGCATTGACTTCGCCTCTTCCACTGTTGTAATCTTCTTGGAATAAAATGAAGATAACAATTTGTTCATATATTGCATAGGCATAGACATTCCCACACTCTTCTCTATTGCAAAATCTATCAGTTCTTCGCTAATACCCCATGTATACAGCCATACCCTATACATATTTCTATCACTACTATTTACGCACCTATCTAGTGCAAGTTTTCCAAGGATAACCTGTATACTCTCATCATCTTTTGCTAAATCATACAGATACTCATCAATAGCGTCAGATGTAAGTAGGCCAAGCTTGAACAATTGATTCATCTTACCATTCATACCCTCTAGCGTTCTAATACTGAACTTAAAGCAATAATTTGCCAATTTTATAATAGCGTCTGGCTCAAACCCTAGATTAATCCAAGGCGCAATATAATTATCTACAACAGTCTCTACGCTATCATACCTTAAGCCCAGCCCTTTGCATGTAGTTCTAGCCAAATCATATAGGGAATCTAGGTTATTGAAATAATCATCAATCTCTTGTGTAGTATTTAGCTTTAGAGTATAACACTTGCCAACCAACGCGTCTAGTTTATTAAATCCCGCACCCTTGGCCTTGGCTTTCTTTGCTAAGTGCACAATTATATCTTGTTGCATCTCAAGATTGTTCTTCCACTCTAAGAACAATCTATATTCTTCTTCACTAGCTCTTCTTCTAATACCAAGTGTCTTAAGAACAAGACTGATATCTTCGCCATTTCTAGCCAAATCCATTAGCCTCTCTTCTACCTGATCACATGTAAGTATTCCATCAAATATCCAATTCTTTGCCACTGTCAAAATATAACTAGATGCTATATTCGCCCCTTTCATATCAACGCAATATTTTATAATCATAATTAGCGCATCTGGCTCTATCTTCTTATTCTCAATTAAGTAATAATACTCCTGGTACTCTGATGGCGAAATCATCCTTTTTTCCAACAATTCTTGTGCCTTAATATTAAATGACTGGTATTTATCAGGATTAAACTTCTTTAACTGTGATGTAGCATTCTTAATAGGCAAATATCTTACTTCTAGAGGGTCTTTTGTAATTATATTAACTAGATTTAATTCTTCCCAGTACATAAATGCACTAATTACATCATCCTCTGTATAATTCAACGCCTTAGAAATATCTGATAGATTATTATCAAGACTCTCTGGATTGTTGCACTTGTATAATCCATACAAGTATACCTTAACGCAGTTCTCGGGTGCATTCAACATAAAATCATTGATAAATACGTTCTCTATACTAGTCTGATTCTTGGAAATATATTCCGATGAATATTTACAACAACTCATATTTATGCCCTCCAACTACATTACTTTATGTGCATATTATACATTATCCTCTTAAATATTTCAAGTAACTATGATGTATTTGATCACAATTTCTAATTTACTATACTTTTCTTGCAAAATAAGAGATGACTTATAATTATTTTACATCCAACATAGTTATTTGATATAATAAACTAGAATTATGCTTCGATATATAATTATAAGAGGCTAAATGAAAAATGGAGGAAATGCAAATGAGAATTTTGCACACCGCAGACTGGCACTTAGGTTGCAAAACCGATGATATGCCAAGAATAGATGAACAGAGGGATGCATTAAAGCAGATCGTTAATATTGCAAAAGCAAAAGATGTAGATATTGTAATTATTGCTGGCGATATATATGACTCTGTAATACCTAGTTCTGAAGCAGAAGACCTATTCTACAAGACTGTAAAAGAACTAAATAACAATGGAAATACTATGGTTATAGCAATAGCAGGAAACCATGACGACCCTAAGAGATTAAGCAACGCCAGTGTATTTGCAAACAACTATGGGATTTATCTAATAGGTCAACTGGAAAAAGTAGAAATATTAAATAATCCAATATCTGATGCAGACAAAAGAATTAGAGCAATTGAAAGTGGTAAAGGATATATAGTATTCGAGAAAAACAACGGCGAAAAAGCTGTTGTAGCATACCTTCCATACCCATCATATTACAGACTGAACGAAACAAGAGATAATAGCATTTCATACTCAGACAAAGTAAAAGAATGGTTAAGTTATGGAACAAAGAGATTTAGCCACGACACTGTAAATATTCTTACTACTCACGTTCTAACAAGATACAACAATCAGCACTTAAGACATGTATCAGATAACAACAATACACTATCAGCAACTCAACAGGAATTCTATGGATTATCAGTGTTAGAAAACAGTATGGGATTTGTATCCAACGATGCGCTATACAGCGATGCACACTATACTGCACTAGGTCACATACATGGTTGTGTACCTGTAAATAGAGAGCGAAATATTCACTATAGTGGACCTATTATTAACCATAATTTTGATATCGCTAGTGAGAGTCTGACTAAGGTTATTGTAGCCGATCTAAACAACACTGGATTACAAAGAATTGAGAAAATTCCACTAGATGTAAAGTTATTGAAGAAATTCACTGTAACATCACTACTTCAGGCTGAAATAGTATGCAGAGACAATCCAGACGCATGGATCAAGGTAGAGATAGAAAATGCAGAAAGAATAACAATAGATGAAATTAAGGCATTGCGTACAAAATATCGCAATCTAGTGACATTGGCAGTAATTACAAAAGATGCAAAAAATACAAAGAAAGACCTGGTATCTAAGAAGGATTTAACTAATGCAGAAATATTTGAGAACTTCTGCATTAGACAAACAGGCTCCCCTGCAGATCCTGAAGTAAAAGAACTATTCTTATCTTTGATGTCGGAGGATTTATATGAGACCGATTAAGATTACAATTAAAGGAATTAACAGTTACGTAAGCGAACAAATTATACATTTTGACAAAGTTGCTGAAAATAAATTATTTGGTATATTCGGCGAAACCGGCTGTGGCAAAACAACCATACTGGATTGTATAGTCCTTGCATTATATGGCACAAGTGAGAGAGAAAGTATGCAAAATGTTATAAACGTACATAGCACAGATGCATATATCATATTCGAATTCGAAATGTTCTATGATGGTGAAAATAGGCATTATAGAGTAGAAAGGTACCATAAGGTACAAAAAAGTGGCATAAAATCAACAGCAATCCTAATTAACACCGATGACAATATGGTTCTTGCCGATAAGACCGAAGATGTAAATGAAGTTATACAAAAAATAATAGGAGTAGGCAAAAAAGAATTCTTAAAATGCATTGCTATCCCACAAGGTGAATTCGACGCTTTCTTAGGCGACACCCCTATTAATAGAAAGAAAACAATAGCAAAATTATTCAACTTAGAGAGTTTTGGTGTTTCACTACAAGAAAAATTAAAGAATAGAAAAAATCTATACAACACTAAGAAGATTACAACTGAAGAAAAACTAGCAATATATAATAATATTAGCGAATTTAATCTAAACGCACTAGAATTAGAAAAACTAGACAAAGAAAGACAAAAAATAGATGTTGAATTTAGGTTAAATACAGAAAAAACAAAAAATTTCTTAATAGTAACTGACTACGAGAATATATCAAAGCTAAATGACTCCAAGGTAAAATTATCAGAACAACTATTAAGAAAAGAAGAAATAGATTATAGAAGAAAGCAACTAGAATACACTAACGCTTATGGCAACTACATCTCTGTAACAGATAAATTAGAAGTAACAACAAAAGACATAAAAGCAAGAAAATCTGACATTATTGCCCTACGAAACAATATATCAGAAATAGAAGCAGATATATCAAAAGAGAAAAAACAAAAAGTAGAGCTGGAAAACACCAAGAAAAAGCTGGTAACAAAAGAGACAGATTACAAGTCAAAACAAGCAGAAGTAAGTATTCTTACCAACTCTATTACAAAACTAGAAAATACAATCAATACTCTTGTAGACAAATCTCAAGAATATGATAATGACTTACTAAATACCAACAATGAGATAAAAGCAATTAAGACAGCCATTCAGTCAATATATCTTGACCTAGATGACTATAATGCTATATACAAAAAGTATGATGCGATAATAGAGAAATTAAATAATGCTAGCACCCTAAACTTAAGAAAAAACATATCTAACAGATTGAACGACATTGAGAAAAGCCTGGATATGGAACTGATTAAAACAATAGAATCTAGCAAGGTAGCTAGCGCTATTCAAAATGCTGTCAGTTTGATAACAAGCTTAAGAGAAGAACAAGATTTTGTAATTAAAGATATCTTAAGCAGTCTTGATATTGACTTCAAAGGCGAAAATTTGCTTGGAATTAAGCATGATGCTGAAGGTAAAAAAGATGAGGTGTTACAATCGATAAATCGTTGTAATAACGCACTACAAGATGCTAATAACAAGATTAATCTACTAAATGCAAAATCGACCTCTATCAAACTGGTAAAATCTAATGTTGTAAAAGATTACAAAGCAAAACTAGTAGAATTCAACAAACTAAAGGACAAATTATCTACCCTACCTTCAATTAAAGATATAGATGATATACATATTGAGATAGAAAAAGTAGATCATGACATCCAGTTACAAGAGAAAAATATTGCAGAATTATCTGATATGAAGTCGAAAATAATTACAGATATCAAGGTAAAAACTGCAGAAATCGAAAACCTAGAAAAAACTACAAAAGAACTTAATGAAGTCTTGAAAATGTTCGATCTTAACAAAATGAAAGATGAAATAGAGAAAGACAAAGCACTACTTCTAAGAACTATTGATGAGGCTGAAAGAGCAAAAGATGAAATAGCTGAATACGATAATAGTTATGCATATCTTACAACCCTCATCAAAGAGTTAAATGGAAAAATACACAATCCTGACATAACAAAGGATGATATAATAAGATCGGAAGAAAATATTAGCAAAATTCAAGAAGAATTAAATAATATAATATCTGAACTGGGCGCTATACAAAATAACATAAAGTTCCAGACAGACAATCTTCAGATTGTAAAAACATTAAAAGAAGAATATAAAGATATTATAAAACAATTAACTAATATTCAGAAATTGCAAGATCTTATAGCAAATGGCGCATTAATGGAATACATTGCCGAAGAATATATGTACTTAATTACTGAATTTGCAAATAATTATGTATACAGTATATCCAAAGGTAAATATTTACTGAAATACGACAAAGATTTCTTCGTTCTAGACAACTTCAATGGTGGCATTGCTAGAACAATTAAGACTCTTAGTGGTGGTGAGAGATTTATTGTATCATTAAGTCTGGCTCTTGGTATATCACAAAGTATAGCAACTAATAACAACAAGAGCTTCAATTTCTTCTTTATCGATGAGGGATTTGGAAGTTTAAGCGAAAGTTACGTAGACAAAATCTTGCAAAGTTTTGATTCATTAATCAAATTAAACTTCACAGTAGGCTTCATCACTCACGTGGAAAAGATGAAAAATTATATAACCAATAGAATAATCGTATCAAAGCAAAACAACGACCAAGGCTCTATTGTAAAAGAAGAATATTAAAGAAAAAAGTAATAGTTGTTAAACAACTATTATTTTTTTAATTATTATTATATTCACAATTAATATTTTTCTAAATATATTATTATAGACTACTAATCTCCCATTTCATCTGAATTGTCAGTTGAGATATTTTCACCTGATACATTATCTACTAAGTGGTCTATTTCTATATTCGAAAACTCTTCTTTTGTTAAAGATGTTATTTTTTCCGGATTTAACCTAGAAATCAGTGCTTCTTGTTCAGCAGCATTTAAATTCATAGAGTCAAATAAACTTTGTACTCTTAAATTATATATGGTTGATTTAAAACCACGCTCTATTCCTACTTCTAAAAAATACTTTTCACTTTCTATTAAAGATAAAGCAATCTCATCATCACTTCTTGCCAATAAGTCTTCATATTCTTTTTTATATTGTTTTTTTACTCTACTTGGCGTATCATCTTTTCTTACTTTAAGGTCTTCGATCATTTTTATTAATTTTTCTTTTTCACTCGCAATGTCTGTATTTAAGATTTCTTCTGCATCAGAATTAGTATACTTATCCAGAGATTCTTCTAATGATTTTCTTCTGTTTATAACATCCTTAATTTGCTCCCCTGTCATATCAAGCATATCCATCTCTTTTTCAATATAAAGCAACTGTTTTTGTGCTGATGCTATTAATAAATCTTTATATTGTTCTGCCAATTTTTTTTCTGCCATTTTACCCTTCTCCTTTTTCTTTAGTATAATCAAAATCTAATAATTAATTACCTTTCTCTTATACTATTTGTTTTAGTATAGCAATATAAATAACAAAAATCAACGAAATTTTGTTTTATAACACAACTCTCTTTTATTATTGCTATTAATTCATAAATTATTAATGATAACTATATACTTAAACTTCTATAAGATAATATTATTTTACCTATATTATCCCATTTCTTAATTTCATTTACTAAAGCTTATAATCCAATGTCCAGAAATATAAGTTAATTAGTAGCCTAGCATAACGAAATAAATAAACTAAATATTCAATCTCTTAGTCACTACATCATCAACTATACGATCTACAAACTCATCTACAGGCATTGCACCAGTGTCGCCCTTACCACGTACACGAACGGACACTGTACCCTCTGCACATTCTTTATCCCCTACTATTAACACATATGGGATCTTCTCATTTGTTGCTTCTTTTATCTTCTTAGAGATAGTCTCATTTCTATCATCTAGTTCTACCCTAACACCTCTTAATTGCAACTGTTCTGCCACAGACTTAGCATAATCAGAATGCACCTCACTAATAGTTAAAACTTTAACTTGGGTTGGTGCCAACCATGTAGGGAATGCACCTGCGTATTTCTCTATAAGATATGCTAGAGTTCTCTCATAGCAACCAATAGATGTTCTATGGATAATATATGGTCTCTTCTTCTTGCCATCACTATCTACATATTCCATACCGAATTTCTCGGCTAATAACTGGTCTATCTGGATAGTAATAAGTGTATCTTCCTTGCCCCACACATTCTTGATCTGAATATCAAGTTTTGGACCATAGAATGCAGCCTCACCTATACCTATCTCGTATGGAACTTCTAGATCGTCTAAAATTCTCTTCATAGTGCCCTGAGCCTCATCCCATTGCTCTTTTGTGCCAATATACTTCTCTCTGTTATTCTCATCCCATTGAGAGAAACGATATGATGCATCTTCAAATAGACCTAATGTCTTTAACATATATATCGCTAGCTCCAAACAGCCCTTGAACTCTGCCTCAAGTTGCTCTGGAGTGCACATCAAGTGTCCCTCACTAATAGTAAATTGTCTAACACGAATAAGTCCGTGCATCTCACCACTCGCCTCATTTCTGAATAGTGTAGATGTCTCGTTATATCTTAGTGGCAGATCCTTATATGATCTAGCTCTATTAAGATATGCCTGATACTGGAATGGGCAAGTCATAGGACGAAGGGCAAATACTTCCTTGTCCTTTTCTTCGTCACCTAACACAAACATACCATCCTTATAATGATCCCAGTGCCCAGAGATCTTATATAGATCACTCTTTGCCATGAATGGTGTCTTTGTAAGTAGCCAGCCACGCTTTTGCTCTTCATCTTCTACAAATCTTTGTAGTAGCTGTACTATTCTCGCACCCTTTGGTAATAAAATAGGCAAACCTTGACCTATATAGTCTACAGTTGTAAATAGTTCCAACTCTCTACCTAGTTTGTTATGATCACGCTTAATAGCCTCTTCTTGCTGTCTTTTGTACTCTTTTAGTTCCTTTTTGTCCATAAATCCATAGCAATATACGCGTTGAAGCATCTTGTTCTTCTCGTTACCTCTCCAATAAGCACCATTAATCTTGTTAATCTCAAATGCAAAAGAACGCAAATACTTGGTATTCTCTACGTGAGGACCACGACACAAATCATACCAATCATCGCCTAGATAGTAAATGCTGATAACCTCACCCTCTGGCAACTCATTGATTAGTTCTGTCTTGTATGGGTTATTTGCAAACATCTCTAATGCCTTTTCTTTAGATACCTCTACCTTACTAAAATCCAAGTTGCTACAGATAATCTCTGACATCTTCTTCTCTATCGCCTCATACTCCTCAGATGAAATAGAATGCTCTAGATCAATGTCATAGTAGAATCCATAATCAATTGCAGGACCAATGGTTAATTTTACCTCTGGGTACAACTCTGTCAATGCCTTTGCCAGCACGTGAGCCATACTATGTCTATACATTTCTACATTTTTAATCTCATCACTCATTTTCTTTTCTCCTTAATTAAATTTTATTATAAAATAAAAAATCGCCCATAAAAGTTCCTAAAAACTTCTAAGGACGAAAATATTTTCCGCGGTTCCACCTTAATTGCAAAAGTTATACACTTTTGCCACTTTATTCTACAAAATTGGCTTTGTATGGGCCTTGCCTAAGAAGTGGTTTCATATTCAGACTTCCTTGCAAATCTCACAGCCAAAGGATTTGCTCTCTGATAGTGACTATCTGGTACTACTTGTCTTCTTAATAACAAATTTTATTTTACAATACTTATTATATCCAAAAATTACCTTTTGTCAACAATATTTATTGATTTTTATCACAATTCCATTTCATCAAAATTTGGTTGGTTCTCTGGTAATATGCCTAGTTTGGCTTCGACATTCTCAGGTGACACATCACCTTTTAACAATGTATTGATAATATGTGCTGAAGCACTAAGATCTTTATTTGCTGCATATGGAGACCAATGCTCGTACGATACGAAAGGATATCCAGGATGAGAAGTAAATAGTACACTATCACCAAATCTTAAATTAATATACATCTGATCATCAATATAATCTGCTAATTCTTTAACATCCATACTACTTATATCGTAATTTTTACATCTTGCCTCGTAAGCCCATCTCCAGTAATCACTAAAATCATGTAAAGAATCGGTCATAACAACATCATAATGCCAGACATCTTCATGTCTTAGGTCTGTGTTTAATCTATACATTGTATAATACGCGTTACCTTTCTTGTCTTCTGTTATTGTATATATCTCTTTATTCTTTTCTGTATCGAAGAAGATTGTAAGGTTTTTGTCTTCTACCAATACATTACTATCGAAAAACTTATCTATATCCTCTTTTAGATATATGCTATCAAAGGCGTTACTAAATGGATTAATTGATTCCTTAATCGATTTATTAAACGCCTCAAGTATTCCATTGATTGTATTCTTGGAAAAATTATTATTTTCAGAAATTATATTATCAATCTTCTCTACAATATAATCTGATCCACATAATATTGACATAAATATTCACCTCTATTTTTACTAAAAATAATTATAGCACGACGCTAGAATACTTGTCAATAGTGAAATAAAATAACAACAGTAGAATGGCTAATTGTAGCCAAAAAATGAAAAAAGCACACCAGTAGTGTGCTTCTATATTACATATTAATTATTAATAGCATTCTTCATATCATCTGCAATATTTTTCAAATCTACGAAGATTTGTCTAATATCTTCGTTATCAGATTTTAGTCCCTCACCCTTAGCAGTCTCACGATTAACGAATGCCTCAATATCCTTAATCAATTGAACTTTCTTACCCATATCAGCATTAGTAGTAAAGTCTAACTCGTTATATCTCTCTACAATATCGTTCAATACTTCACTAACATCAGCAGAATCGGAATAAGTTGTAGGCTCTTCCTCTACATATTGTCTAGCCGCTACACGCTTATTAGCCTGTGCCTTGCTTAACTTCTGAGATACTTCCTCTATCTCTTCTTCTTCCACTCTTACAGTTCTCTTAGTGATAGGAGCAGGCTTAGGTGCAACATACTCTTCCTCTTCAGTATTGAACTTAATAGGAGCCTCTACACGCTTCTTAGTCACCTTCTTAGTCTTCTTTGTCTTAGGAACGTATGTCTCAATATCATCTGTCAAGCTAGTTAGCATAATGTGAGCGTCGAACATATGAGTATTCTGCTCATAATATGGAGAATTAATATCTATTAAGAATCTACCGCAACTCTTTAATTCTACAAGAAGTGGGATCAAATCACCATCACCTACTACAAGGCAATATGTATCAATCTCAGTCTTAGTATAATTAAGCTTAATAGCATCTACGATAATTCTATTATCTAGCTGGCTAAATCTCTTCTTATAACGCATAAAAGGTGCAGTCTCGTAGCCATATCTAGCAATAGCATCAGATAGATATATATGCTTTCTATCATTATAACCATAGAACTTGCAATATACAACATCTCCTATCTCATTTAATTTTGCATACAATTCATTAAATGCTTCTCCACCAATTTTCACATTGTCTACGTCTACAAGTAATGCAATCTTTCTATTATTCATGTTTTTCTCCTCGATTGTTCATCTTCTCATAATACACATACTGTTGTGCATATCCCGAATTTATACCAAAAATCCCTGTAAAATAGTTACTAATATATTTAGCATCACGGTCCTCATTGTACCAGTCCCTATAAAGCTTCACTATCCAAGTATCAGTAGGAAATACATCTGTCTTATGATAGGCAAATAGCAGTATACACTCTGCAACCTTCCTGCCCACACCTTTCAGTGTCATAAGATTGGTCCTAGCGACATCGGTAGATTGTCCATATAGACTATCCATATCAAAACCCTCTGCCAATTTCTTCACAGTGTCATACAGATAAGTACTCCTATACCCACAACCCATCGATCTATAATCATCTACCGACAATGTAGCAAGTCTATCAAGTGTAGGAAAAGCATAATAATCGCCTTTATTTTCCCCCACCTTAGTACAAATTGCCTCTATTATCTTCTTGATCCTGGGAATATTATTATTAGCACTGATTATAAAGCTAATAATCATCTCCAATGGGTCTTGATTTAGAATCCTTATGCCATAACCATAAGAAATAGCACTATTTAGCAGATTACTTTTCAGTAAATCCGATTTTATATTAGCATAATTATTATATAAATCAAAGTATTTTTCTACAAAATCTAAATTTTTGGAAAATATTTTAACTCCCACTTTTTGACAAATAACATCTATCTCTTGGTCTTTTGCGCATATTTTATAGCCAAAATCTGTCTTTTTGTATCTAAACACCTGGCCACAATCCAATATGTGCTGTATATTGAACTCACTGTCATCAAGGATTTCTATGTGGTCACTATGCCTAACCCACCATTTTTCTTTTGTTTTTTCCATATAAGATCCTATTTATTATCCAGTTTTTTTCTCTTTATAGCCTTTTCTCTTCCATTTTCCTTAGGCACATAATATATTCTATCCTTTAACTCTGTTGGCAAATATTGTTGTTTAACATATCCGCCATAATCATGAGGATATTTATATTTGCCTGTACCATCTTTATACCCAGATGGGTGATTTTTAAGATGATTTGGTACTTTTGCATTCTTGTACTCCTCTGCATCAGCCCCCGCCATCTCCATAGCCAGATATACAGAATTGCTCTTCTCTGCCTCGCACACATATATAATGGCGTGAGATAGTGTTAACATACACTCGGGCATCCCCAGCTTCTCACAAGACTGCAACGCTGTCATTGCAAGCAGCACTGCATTACTATCCGCCATACCCACATCCTCCGAGGCGTGAGCCACCAGCCTTCTAGCCAAAATCCTAGGATCGTAGCCAGATTTTACTAATTTCTGAGCATAGAATAGTGCAGCATCTGCATCACTACCACGCAAGGATTTACAAAAAGCACTAAGCATATCGTAGCTTTCATTCTCACTGAGTGATATACTGCCCTTCTGTATACAATTCCTTGCCACATCCTTGTCTATTACAGTTACGCCATCTTTGGTTGTTGGTGTACTATTCACTGCAAGCTCTAACGTATTATACGCCGACCTCAGATCTCCTACACTCTCCTTAGCAATATACTCTATTGCATCTGGTGCAATATCTATCTTCAGATCACCATACCCTCTTTCTTTGTCTATGATGGCTCTATTTAGCCCTTTTATAATATCTTGATATGTAAGTGGTTTGAACTCGAATACTCTACAACGAGATACAATTGCACTGGTCATAGCAATATATGGGTTCTCGGTAGTAGATCCTATAAGAGTAATATAGCCCATCTCCATTGCCTCTAAGACAGAATCGGATTGTGCCCTACTCCATCTATGACACTCATCCAATAGCAAATAAGTTCGCTTACCATACAACTGCTGATTTTGCTTTGCCTCATCTATAATCTTCTTAGCATCAGCAACCCCAGAAGATACAGCATTCAATCTTCTAAAATTACCATTAGACACACTAGCAATTATCTTTGATAATGTTGTCTTACCCGTTCCCGGCGGACCATAGAATATCACACTACCTAGCATGCTAGACCTAATAGCCCTAACTAAGAAACTATCCTTATATATAAGATGCTCTTGACCAATAAATTCTTCTAATGTACTGGGTCTCATCCTATCCGCTAGTGGCGCAAACTTCCTACCATCCTCTGTAAAATTCATCATGTCATCTAACATTTTTTATCTTTTCTCCAATCATCTATTATTGCCTTTATCTCTTCCATTCTCTCTCTACACTCTCGCCTTCCCTCTAGTATAGCCTTGTCTATTGCTTCTCTCTTATAATTGGTCTGATCAATATCTCTTAATATAGGAGTTAGAGTGATATCACTATACGATGGCTTATACTTATATAGTGTATTCTGTGCCAAGTGCATACTATTAAATAATGCCATAACAGCACTCTTGGGCTTAGCAAAGCAATAACTCTCTCTTAACACATCCACGCCAATTACTATATCTGCCCCTAAATCTCTTGCAATATCATCGGGATAATTATTCACCATCCCACCATCCACAAGTAGCATATCATTATATGGGATTGGAACAAGTAGTCCAGGTATATTCATACTTGCTCTCACCATATCTACAACTTTGCCTTCTGTCATGACTACTTGCTTGCCACTTATGATATCGCAGGCAATTGTAGCAAACTGGCATATACAATCTTTGTTAGTAGCATCTCCATACACCTTGCTTAATAACGATGTTATTTTATTTCCACTAAAGAATCCCATTGGCTTGAAATTAATATCTACGAACTTAGCAAAACTCATCTTATATGCATATTTCATCATTTCATCCAGCGACAATCCACAAGCATATGCTCCGCCCACAACAGCACCCATACTAGTACCCACTACTATATCTGGCAATATTCCTTCTGCTATTAACTCCTTAAGTACGCCCACATGAGCAAATCCTAAAGAAGAACCACCACTTAATACCAACGCAATCTTAGGTTTTTTCATAAATCACCAATCCTATTAATACATTATATTATGTTAAAAACAAAGAAATTAAGAATTATAAATATAGCAAAAGTTCTTGGAATAATTATAATATTATCTCTACTTTTTGTCAATCCAAAGACCAACATGTCTAGCTTTTATGACGGAATTATTTTGTGGGCAAGATTTGTAATGCCCGCACTATTTCCTATCCTATTTGTATCCAGTCTACTTAATGCCAGTGGTGTAGTGCAAAATATAGGAAAATATATGACACCAATTACAAAAAAATTATTCAATTGCGGTGGAATTAGTGGCTATATTTACGCTATAAGCATGCTGTCGGGATATCCAGTTGGGGCAAAAGTAACGGCAGAATTATATGAGAAGAACTTAATTACCAGATCGGAAGCCACACGGATAGCATCTTTTACCTCTACCAGCGGGCCACTATTTATAATTGGCACAGTAGGTGTAGGCATGTTCAATAGTGCACGTGTTGGCATAATAGTATTAGTCAGCCACCTACTTGGAGCACTATTTAACGGAATAATATTCCGAAAACTATACTCTTCCAAAAAGCAATCCAAAGTATATATTAATATAACCACCCCTTCAAACAATATACTAGAGGACTGCATGTTATCTAGTATTAAGTCAATACTTATCATAGGCGGATACATAGCATTATCTTACATGCTAATAGCACTAGCAGACTCATACAATATATTCTATCCAATTACACACCTATTAAACCAATGTTTTGGAATTAACCCAGATATATCAGCTAGTATGATGCAAGGCATGATAGAAATGACCAATGGTATTCAGCGATTAAGTATGCTTAATCTAAATGAAAACTTGCAGATAATACTATCTACATTCCTAATTTCGTTTGGCGGAATATCAATATTCCTACAAGCATACACCTATCTAGCGAAGTCTCAAATAAAAATCAAGATATACGCAATTGAAAAAATACTACACACAATAATATCTGTCATTGTGTGCAGTATTCTAATTACTATTTTCTAAATTCATCATATATTTGTATCATACAATTCTTTACTTCGGTATACTCATCTCTTACCGTCTTCTGCTTGCCTAGCACATACTCTAGCGATATAATAAGTGCATTTATCACCCTTATATTCTCTAGCTTAACAGCTTCGATAAGACCTAGCATTACTATGTATTCTTCATCCTTAATGTCTTGTCGTATCTTCTTATCATTCGACACCTTTGCATGCAATTCATTAATCGCAAATAGTAAATTTGCAAACAGTACTTTCTTATCAGATGCATTATCCATTACATCTATGTTTTCCATCTCCATTTGTTCCTCCGCAGTATTATCACCATCGCTTTCCTCAACGCCCAACTCTTGCATCAACGCAAGCTTAAATGGCTTAAGCAATTCTCTGGCGAAATTCAAATAACTATAATTATATCCATTTGGACTATAAAAATTATTATTAATAAAATTCTGTAAATTAATCTTGCCGTTATTCACCTCTAATATAAGGCAGAATACAAAAGCCAATATCTCGTTATTCCCATCAGGAATATAGAACCTGCCCTGTATCTTCTTATATTCTTCGGCAAGCTTTAGTGTAGAAGCGAAGTCATAATCTACCAGATATTTAGCAAAAATACCATACATTGCCTCGCTAGATGCAATATTTTTCAATAATTTATTCGCCTTGCCATCAAACAAAATAAACTTACCGCCTATAAGTTCATCTATTAGATACATACAAGATATTATTTTGCTCTTCTCTACATCTGTAAATCTTTGCAATTTCCACTCTCCTACTAATGTATAGTATACCAAAAGAAGCAGATTTTACAAACATTTTTCACATATACTAATATTTATCAATTTTTGCAACAAAGATGTAATATTGGCATAATTTTATTGAAATTTGTAAGCATATATGATATACTTTCTGAGTAAAAATGACAATATTTGCGTATACAAATAATAGGAGACGACTAACATGGTATTTGATAGCGACAATATGGATGAGAAGCTAACCCTGCTATTCATTATGGACAAGATGGAGATACCGCTAACCAAGAACAATATATTAGATATAATTACTAGAAATCAATGGTTGAACTATATGGAATGCATAGATGTGTTAAATCAACTGCTTGATACCAACTTCATATATAAGATAGATGAGAACGGTAACGTGAATGAAGATGATACCAAATACAGCATTACATATTCTGGAAGAGAATGTCTAAGTCACTTCTATACCAGAATAAAGCTAAGCATAAGAGAAGAAATCACTAATTTCGCTAAAGAAAACGGATTGTCTTTCAAGAGAAGCCAAGAGTATTTGAGCGAATACGACAAGAATGAAGATGGCTCTTATAAGGTAACACTGAAGATAAAAGAACCGCTAATCAATGTACCACTACTAGAGATCAACTTAAAGGCACCTAACAAAAGTTCTGCTATGGCAGCATGTACCAAGTGGAATGAGAAAGCACCTAACATATTTGAATATTTGTATGATACAATTATAGATAATTAAGGAGGATATATGAAGAACTCTTTTAGAACTTCTGGCACTTGTGCTAGAGCAATCAATTTCGAAGTAGAAGATAATAAGGTAAAGAATGTAGAATTCGTAGGCGGATGTGCAGGCAACACAAATGGCATATCTAAATTAGTTGAAAATATGGATATTGATGAAGTAATAACAAGACTAAAAGGAATACCTTGCAGAAACAACACTTCTTGCCCTGACCAATTGGCAAAGGCTCTGGAGACATATAAGAATAACTTACCAAAATAAATAAAGATAATAGAGATGTAGCGACATCTCTTTTTTTATTTAATATATCTCTATTGGAACTTTCGATAATAAAATCGTTGCTAAAAGAATTTGACACACTTTCTATATGTATATATAATATATATTGTATACACTGTATATACAAAAAAAAAGTAAAATTAAATACAAGGAGATAAAATATGAAAACCAAACAAAAAATAATGGTTATTGCAATAGTATCAGTACTACTGCTAGCAGTAATTGGTCTATCTATTGGTTTAGTTCTGGTAGCACAGCAAGCAACTATGAACAACAGCATGACTATATCATATACTGCAAATAATGTAGATGCTACTATCACTGCATCAGGTATCAATTATGCTAACGCCACTGGCACTAGCGACAACGATAGCACTATTAATATCAAAGATGGCGAAACAACTAAACAAAGTAAGACCGTAACATTCAATGCAGAAGATGTAACATCTACTGGTGGTGTAGAGTTCGTTAATGCAGACTTAACTGCAAGTGGCAGAGCGGTATATACATTTGAGATAAAGAACACTGCTAATTCCTCTAACAAAAAGGAAATGAAGGCTCTGGCTACTTTCAGCGGAATATCAGATAATGACAACGTATCTATATTTATAGGAGAGACAGAGGCTAGTGCTACAGAGATAAAGTCTGCTACAGACAAATATTTCGTTAATATCGGTATTGGTCAAGCCACTAAGACTATAGTAGTGGTAATGAAGGTAACTGATGCAACACTAGATGTAAATGCTTTTGAACTAAATATGGAAATAGAACTGGGATATGACCTAACAGATCCAAATGCCTTTGACTGGGGCGATGCTAGCGGACAAGTTATAGTAGGTGTAGTAAATGACAGTAACATAAATAGCACAATTGTTGCTTTTGATGATGCAGGAAATAGAAGAACTGATTTATTCAACTATACTGGTCAATCACAATATGTTTCTGCTTATACAGCACCTGGTTATACAGATGCTATATATATTGAATTCGAAGTTACTGGCGGTGCTGCTAATTATACAATAGATGTAATAACCCCTAGTGGTTCTAAAACAAGTGCATCAGACTATTTTACTGGTACTTATTTTGACACAGCAACTGATCGTGAAGAAACTGATGTAGAAGAATATGTTTGGATTAACAATGTATTCATTACAATATTTGATGATAATACTACCGTAATTGGTTTTTCTAGGACAATGGCCTCTTTTAATCCATCGTTATGGGAATATGGCACAAAGATTTTAATAACTATAACTCCTGCAGAATAAGCGATTAAAAAAATATTAGGTTTGTAACAAACCTAATATTTTTTGTTATTTACGCACCGATCAATGATAATGCGAAGCCCCCATCCAGTCTTACACCATCGGCATATGATACTACTTGAGCCTTAACTGTGATAGTAATACTATCATACTGACTATATCTCAATATCTTCGAACTTTGGAATAAATCTATATTATCCCAACCCGCATCACCAATCTCTACAACATTCTCTTCAATATGCATCTGAGATGTAGAAGAATTAAGCACAGCAGATACAACTAATCTAACATTGCTATCTGCAACACCAGTATCGTTATATGCTAGTTTTACCAATATAGGATTAGAAGTATGATCATCTGCCATAGACACTGTTATTCGCATTATTGTGTCAGCCTTAGTAATATCCATTAACTGTCCCTTATTAAACATACCTAGATTATAAGTCTCTGACTCGCCCGCTGTATTATCTGTCATAGTGAAATCGACAACCTTCTCAATATCTATCATTGTAGAATTAGTCTCATCAGACTTATACAGATTATGATCCTCCATCTCTACTTCGACATCTGCCACTACGCCACCCTGATATTTTACAACAAATGTGCTATCATCTACCACGTGGACTGGAGCAGTCAATACCAGAACAATACTAATAGCAATCAATGCCAATATAATACAAAGTGCAATAATAGATATAACAATCTTAGTTTTTGTACTCATAATATCATTCCTCCTTAGTTAACATAATTATAACACCGACATATTAATTTATCAAAATATTTTGATAAACATATATACAAATTACAAATATTTATAAGTATAGCCCTTCTTAGACTTCTTTACCTCATCTGGTGTTCCAGCAACAACTATTTGGCCACCACCAACTCCCCCTTCTGGACCCAAATCAATTATATAATCAGATGACTTAATCACATCCAAATTATGCTCGATAACAACTACTGTATTACCACCATCGGCTAGTCTTCTTAATATCTTAATTAGTTTATCTACATCATAGAAATGCAGGCCTGTTGTTGGTTCATCTAGGATATATAGGCTTTTGCCAGTACCCCTTCTACTAAGTTCGGTTGCTAGTTTTACTCTCTGCGCCTCGCCACCACTAAGTTCCGTTGCTGGCTGGCCCAACTTAATATATCCTAATCCTACATCTACCAATGTCTGCAACTTGTTCTTTATCTTAGGTATAGCCTCGAAGAATGTATATGCTTCATCTATGCTCATATCTAAGACATCATATATATTCTTACCCTTATATTTTACTTGGAGTGTCTCCCTATTATATCTCTTGCCATCACATACATCACATGGTACATACACATCGGGCATAAAGTACATCTCTATCTTGTTGATGCCCGCACCTCCACAAGCCTCGCATCTACCGCCACTAATATTGAATGAGAATCTACCCGCTGTATATCCACGCTCCTTCGCATCTGATGTCTTTGCAAACAATTCTCTAATATCAGTAAATACATTGGTATATGTGGCAGGGTTACTTCTAGGGGTACGACCAATTGGGCTTTGATCTATATTAATCACTTTGTCAAAAGCATCCAGGCCAATTATCTTCTTATATTTCCCCTCTACCAAATGGCTATGGTTAACATAGTTATTAAAGGCAGGATATAATATATCATTTACAAGACTACTCTTGCCACTACCGCTAACCCCAGTCACTGCAGTAATAACGCCGATAGGAATGTCTACATCAATATTTTTTAAGTTATTCTGCTTGGCACCCTTAATGCTAATAAAACCATTACTAATCTTATTCTTCGGCATATCGGTATCTATCTTCCATTCACCACTAAGATATTTGCCCGTGATACTGTCATGACTATTCATTATATCATCAATACTACCTTCGGCAACAATCTCTCCGCCATGTATACCCGCATAAGGCCCTACATCTATCAAATAATCTGCAGACCTCATAGTATCTTCATCGTGCTCTACAACCAGCACTGTATTACCAATATCCCTAAGTCGCTTTAATGTCTCTAACAACTTCTCATTATCCCTCTGATGTAGTCCAATGCTTGGCTCATCTAAGATATATATTACACCTGTTAGTCCACTACCAATCTGCGTTGCCAGCCTAATTCTCTGGCTCTCTCCACCACTAAGAGTATTGGAGTATCTAGATAGTTCCAGATAATCCAGACCCACATTTATAAGGAATTCCAACCTTGCTTTTATCTCTTTTAGTATAGGCTCTGCAATAGTTGCATTAGCCTTAGTCAAATTAATATTATCCATAAATGCATACAAATCATTTATACTCAAATTAGATACTTCTGCGATATTCTTGCCATTTATAAGAATATTCAACACCTCTTCCTTCAACCTATTACCATGACAAGTAGGACACTGCATATCATACATTAATTTATTAATCTCTGTCTTGATAAATTCGCTTGTTGTCTCCCTATACCTCTTCTCTACTATTGGCACAATACCTTCAAAAGCACATCCGCCATGCTTCTTTAACCATGGCATATAACACGGAATCTTCTCACCATTTGAGCCATAGAATATCATATCTTTTGCCTTCTTTGGCATATCCTTAAAAGGCGTAGAATAATCAACATTATGATAATCCATAACAGCCTTGTAGAATGTATTCAGAAAGCTAGGCTCTATAACCCAACCTATACCGATTGCTCCCTCAAGTAGTGTTAGATTAGGCGCTTTTACCAACTTGTCTATATCTATGATCTGCTTATATCCAATACCTAAACAATCGGGACATGCACCAAAAGGATTATTAAAACTAAATATCCTAGGACTGATCTCTGATAGGCTATATCCACACGTAGGACAAGACAATTTGCTATTAAATATATGCTCCTCTTCATTGTAGGTTACCGAGACTATACCTCCGGTCATCTTAAGAGAAGTCTCTATGGACTCAGATAGCCTCTTCTCAACGCCCTCACGTATAATAAGTCTATCTACAATAACCGATAAATCGTGTTTTAGATTTTTTTCTAGCACAATATCTTCTTCTAATTCATGCACTTCACCATCTATTCTAACACGCTGAAAACCGTCTTTTCTAAAAGCATCCAGTTCTGCGACAAATGATCCCTTCTTGCCCCTATACACAGGCGCCTCGATCATTATCTTGGTGTTTTCTTCTAGTTGCATTACATTATCTACGATAACATCTACGCTAGTTGGTGTTATTTTTTTCTTGCAATGCGGACAATATGGCACACCAACGTGAGCAAAAAGAAGTCTAAGATAATCATATATCTCAGTAACAGTTCCAACTGTACTTCTAGGATTGTGCGAAGTGGACTTCTGATCAATAGCAATACTAGGCGACAAACCATCAATACTATCTACATCTGGCTTGTCCATTTGACCTAAGAATTGGCGTGCATAACTACTAAGACTTTCCATATATCTACGCTGTCCTTCAGCAAAGATAGTATCGAACGCTAGTGTACTCTTACCACTACCACTAACTCCTGTCAATACTACTAGTTTATTTCTAGGAATGGTAACATTAACATTCTTTAAGTTATTTTGCCTTGCACCTTTTATAACAATATTTTCTAACATATCTAAAAACCTTTATTTTATAAACCCTTCTAATTCCTTTATTCTATCACGAAGCTTGATAGCCAGTTCGAAGTCATAACTATCTGCCGCAGACTGCATTCTTACTCTTAATTCATTTACCTCTCGTACAGCCTCTGTCTTTGTCATCTTCAGTTTTTTAGAATTACCGCCAAGATTCTTGGTAATCTCCAGTGTATTCTTAATTGGTTTTATAATAGTAGTAGGCGTAATGCCATGCTCCTTATTATACACCATCTGAATACTTCTTCTCCTATTGGTCTCTTGTACTGCAATATCAATAGACTTTGTCATAACATCCGCATATAGTATTACCTTCGACTCACTATTTCTACTAGCACGACCTATTGTCTGAATTAGCGCCCAATCACTACGAAGGAAGCCTTCTTTGTCAGCATCTAGTATTGCTACCAGTTTTACCTCTGGTATATCTATACCCTCTCTAAGAAGGTTTATTCCTATAAGAACATCGAATTCTTTTGATCTTAATTCATTTATTATCTGCATTCTCTCTAGCGTGTCTATATCAGAGTGCAAATATTTTACCCTTATACCCTTGTCTGTAAGATAAGTAGTAAGATTCTCTGCCATTTTCTTAGTAAGCGTTGTGACAAGAACCCTGCCATCTCTTGTTATCGTATCATTTATCTCACCAATCAAGTCATCTATTTGATTTTCAATCGGCCTAATAAATATCTCTGGATCAAGTAGCCCTGTAGGTCTAATGATCTGCTCTGCCACATTATCGCTATTCTCCATCTCATATTTACCAGGAGTAGCAGATACAAAGACCGCTTGGCTAATTTTCTTCTCAAATTCTTCAAAATTAAGTGGTCTATTATCATATGCAGATGGCAATCTGAAGCCATAATCTACTAGGCTTGTCTTTCTAGCATAGTCGCCCGAGAACATCCCACGCACTTGTGGTAGCGTGATATGGCTCTCATCTACAAAAAGCACAAAATCTTTTGGAAAATAATCAAGTAGTGTATATGGAGCCTCGCCTGGAGATCTGCCATCAAAATATCTAGAATAATTCTCTATACCAGTACAGTATCCTACCTCTTTGATCATCTCTAGATCATACATTACTCTTTCCTTGATACGCTGAGCCTCGATCAATTTGCCTTGATCTTCGAATTCTTTTACCCTAATCATACAATCGTGTCTAATCTGAGCTAGGATATTATCTAGTTCTGCCTCGTTACCTATAGCATAGTGTGTAGCAGGAAGAAGATACAAGTGCTTCAAGGTACTGGTCTTTCTGCCAGTTACTACACTAATCTCCGCTATTTCTTCTATCTCATCGCCGAAAAATGATATACGAATACCTGTCTCACTTTGGCTTGGTGGAATTATGTCTAAGGTATCGCCTTTTGACCTAAATGTAGCACGCTTGAAATCTATATCATTACGCTGATATTGTAATCTTATCAGTGTCTTTATTACTTCCGACTTATCTATAACTTGTCCTTCTCTGAGAGATAGACACATAGACGAATATGTCTCTGGACTGCCCAGACCGTATATACAACTAACGCTGGCTACAACTATGACATCACGCCTCTCAAATAGTGAGCAAGTGGCCGAATGACGCAATTTGTCTATCTCTTCGTTCATACTCATGTCTTTGGCAATGTATGTATCGGACGACACCACATACGCCTCTGGCTGATAATAATCATAGTATGAGACAAAGTACTCTACTCTGTTATTAGGAAAAAACTCTCTGAACTCATTACATAACTGTCCTGCAAGTGTCTTGTTATGTGCAAGAACCAGCACTGGTCTATTAATATTCTTGATAATATTAGCCATAGTAAATGTCTTGCCACTACCTGTAACGCCCAAAAGAGTCTGGTATCTAAGACCATCCTTGATACCCTCTGTAATGCTATTAATTGCCTCTGGCTGATCACCTGTGGGCTGATATTTTGACACTAAATCAAACAATTCTAATAATTATTTCCTTTTCGTATATTTCTCATAATGAATTCTATTATCATCAAAGTAATTGTTGGCTTCTTTTTCATCGCTGGTATAGCCAAAAGATATAATATTAAATACCCTCAAGTCTTCTGGAATATCAAATAATTCTCTAAAATACGGCTCATCTTCGGGGTAAATACCCATCCAACAACTACCAATTCCCATACTGTGCGACTGCAGTAGCATATTCTGTGTTGCTGCACCCATGTCCTGTTGCCAGAAATACATGGTCTCTCTAGCAAGGGATATAATGGCGAAATCACAATATGCCAGCATATGCATACAATCCCTTATCTGAGATAATTTTGTTAGCATTTCCCTATCCTTTACCACAATATACTCATATGGTCTAAGGTTTCTAGCAGATGGTGCATTCATACCTGCCTTTAATATCTCATTGATACACTCATCTGGTATTTTCTTATCTATATATCTTCTTATACTACGCCTAGTATATATTTCTTTTATCATTTCCCATTCTCCCAATTTTCTATCATACACTATATTTTACCACAAACGAATATAATATAACAATATATAATAATCAAAAATATATAAAAAAGTTCCTATACAAAATAGAAAAAGTCGTAAATATATACGACTTTTTTATTACACTAACACAAAGTCAATCTGCCTCTCTGGTACATTGACATTGATTAGTCTTACCTTTACTTTTTTGCCGATATAGAAACTATCTACACCTTTTAGCAAATGATCATCCTCAATATACTCATAAGTGCCTGGAATATCAGTCAGAGACACCAATCCCTCTACTGTATTCTCCAATGCCACATATACGCCGAATTTAGTCACAGAACTAACCACAGCATCGAATTCTTGGCCTACTTTATCGGACATATAATATGCCTTGTATAGATCATCAACATCACGCTCAGCCTTCTCTGCCAGCACCTCTCTAGCAGAAGAATTTAGCGAACTAGATTGCACAAATCTCTTGTACTCAACGAGGTTATTACCCTCTAGATTGCCGTGCAAATCTTCCTTGATTATTCTATGAATTGTTAGGTCTGGATAACGCCTAATAGGCGATGTGAAGTGTGCATAATAAGTAAGTGCCAAGCCATAGTGTCCTAGGCAATCCGGGCTATATTTCGCCTTTTGCATAGATCTAAGACATATCTTATTTACAGCATATTCGCAGTCCTTACCCTTGACCTCGTTCAATATCTTCTGCAATTGCAGTGGTGCGATCTTATCTGGATTGATATTAGCAGTAACGCCGAATTTTCTAACTAGTCTTAGGAAGTTCTCCATTTTCTCACCATCTGGAGTCTCGTGTATACGATACACAAAAGGTAACTTTTTAGTCCTATAATGCTTCGCAACAACTTCATTTGCTGCAACCATGAATGCCTCTATAAGTTTGTGGCTATCATCTTGCATACGCTTCTCTATATGGTCTACACCACCAAGATCATCTAGATATATCTGTACCTCTGGGATATTGAACTCAATATACCCCTCAGCCTTTCTTCTCTTCATCAATTGATGAGCAAGAGCATCCATCTCTAGTAGTACTGGTACAAACTCTTTGTGCTCTGCTTTTACCCTATCATTACCCTCTAATATCGCTTGAACGGTCGTGTAAGTAAATCGCTTCTTAGATCTAATAACACTTTCCTTGATATCATAGCCTATGACATTACCAGACTTGTCATACTCTATAAAGCAAGATAGTGCTAATCTATTCACATTCTCATTCAGAGAGCAAATACCGTTGGATAACTCCCTTGGTAGCATTGGAAGAACTAGATTAGGAAAATACACGCTGGTGCCACGCTTAAAGGCCTCTTTATCTATAACAGAATTAAGTCTAACATACTCGCCAACATCGGCTATATGTACGCCTAGAACTCTATTACCAGCCTTATTCACCTCTAGCGATATTGCATCATCTAGGTCCCTACTATCCTCGCCATCAATGGTAAAACACATATGAGAGGTAAAATCTAGCCTATGACCATGCTTTTTTAGATCAACTTCTTGCTCAACAGCCTTTGCAACCTCTTTCACCTTCTCTGGAAAGAACTCATAAAGGTCGTAATTTCTAAGTATACCCAGCACCAATGTACCAATCTTGTCTGGTTGGCCTAGAACTTCTATAACCTCACCATCTGGACATTGTTTTGCATTGTTATAATACTTAGTTATCTGCACAACAACTTTATCGCCTTGATTTGCATTATTAGTCTTATTCAGTGGAATATAAATATCTGTACCGAATTTTACATCATCGGGCGACACATATGCACATTTCTTCGATAGATTAATTGTACCTACTATCTTCTCTTGACCACGCTCTAAGATATGTATGACCTTGCCTTCCATACGCCTAGTAGAATTTGGTCTAGTCTCAACAATTACTTTATCGTTATTTTTGGCTCCCTTTAGGTCTTTTTCAGATATAAATATATCCTCTATATTATCTTCAAAAGGAATCAAGAATGCATAGCCACTACGTGTCATATCTATAGTTCCTTGCACTCTTATTAATTTCTTCCTTGCCTTATTATCCTTCTTAGCAAGCATTGCATAGGCTTCTTCTACAAGATCGGGTTCTACATTAGTATTTATCGCCTTTTTACCTTTTGCAGTCTTAATTACAACACCTGCTTCTAAGACTTCGCCACGCAACCTATATGTACCCATATCAATTAGATTGTCCAGTGCGATCTTCATATCTTCATATGGCTTATTATTAAGCACACATAACTGCGCTATAACGAAGTCATATTCTAGCCCAACCAACTTATTCGCTGTTATTTGGTTTTCTATTTTCATTCTATCTTCTTTCATTTACATTTCCTTGTAATTAGTCTGTTAATATAGCCTTAATTCTTCTAACCCCAGCACTACTGCTCTCTTCTTTTTGTATCTTGAAGTATCCTAGATCCTTAGTATTCTGTGCATGAGGGCCACCACATATCTCCTTAGATACATTACCTATAGTATACACAGTGACTTTGTCACCATATTTGTTATCGAATATACCCATAGCGCCACTCTTTCTAGCATCATCAAGACTCATTTCTTCGCACACAACTGGGATTGCTGCTAAGATATTCTTATTTACTTCATTCTCTACCATTTGAATTTCTTCTGGTGTCATCTTTCTATCGAAACTGAAGTCAAATCTCATTCTCTCTAGTGTGATATTACTACCCCTCTGCAACACGCCATCACCAAAGAACTTTCTAAGAGCAGATAATAGTAAGTGTGTAGCGGTATGGTATTTTGCATAGCCATAATCTGTACCTGCAAGACCACCCTTGAACATACCAGCACTACTAGTTCTACTCTTTTCCTGATGTGCCTTATAGCACTCATTATATTCCTCTATATCTACATCTAGTCCTTTCTCACCAGCAAGTTCCACTGTCAATTCTAGTGGGAAACCAAATGTATCGTACAGTCTAAATGCAACAGCACCATTGATCTTCACATTAGTCATATCACCAGTTACTTTCTCGAATTCTTTTAGTCCTTGTGCTATAGTGTTGCTGAATTTCTTTACCTCTTTCTCGAACTCAACCTTGATAAATTCTTCATTTTTCTCTAGGCAAGTATAAGTATCCTTGAAGTATCCTATATAGAAATCAACTAATTCTAATAATTTGCTAGCATCAATATTCAATCTTCTAGCAAAATTGATACTACGTCTAATCAATCTTCTAAGAACATATCCTCTACCTACATTAGATGGAGTTGTTGCAATCTCATCGCCTAATATCATGGTAGAAGTTCTAACATGATCGGCGATAACTCTCATAGCCTTATCAATCTCATCATTTAGACCATATTCATGAGCACTTAATCTCTCTAATATCTCAATGGCAGGCTTCAGGCTATCAACCTCATATACTGACTTGTAACCATTAAGCACACATACCGTTCTCTCTACTCCCATACCAGTATCTATGTTCTTCACCTTCAATGGCTCAATAGGACCACCCTCTGACTTTCTAACGAAACCCATAAATACGTCGTTCCATATCTCCATAAATCTGCCACAATCACAAGCTGGAGAACATGTTTTGCTACAAGGAGCCTTATCAGTAATCCAGAACATCTCGCTGTCTGGGCCACATGGACCTACTTCACCAAGTTGCCACCAATTGTGCTCTTTGTCTAAGTAATATATATTCTCTTCCTTAATACCTAGTTCCTTCCATCTAGCATAGGTCTCTTCATCTTTTGGGCTATTCTCATCACCAGCAAACACAGTCACTGCTAGTCTATCTACTGGCAGATTAAGGTAGTCCTTACCTGTCAAAAATTCATAAGAATATCCCACAATCTCATGCTTAAAATAATCGCCTAGACTCCAACTGCCCAGCATCTCGAAAAATGTCAAGTGACTAGCATCACCAACAGAGTCTATATCATTAGTACGTACACATTTCTGTACATCACATAACCTTTTGCCCTGTGGATGCTCCTTGCCTAGTAGGTATGGCACAAGTGGGTGCATACCTGCAGTGGTAAATAGCACTGAGCCATCATTGTCTGGCACTAACGATGCAGAATCTATCTGTGTATGATTCTTGTCCTTAAAAAACTTAATAAATTTCTCTTTCAAAAATTTTGTTGTTACGTTTCCCATATATCCTTCCTTAATATTATTTAATATCGATAGATGCATCAAAGTCATCATCTCTTTGTATTTCAAAACCTATTCTTTTGAATAATTTCTCTTTGTTTTCTATTTTATCCCAAGATTGATCAAAACAATTGAATTTTACAGATACTATATCTTTTGACTTACAGTAATCTATTACTTCATTTAACAAATGCTTTCCATCCATACCTTTAGTCTTGTATTTATCTGTTACAAACCAAGATATTTCTGCTAGTCCCATCTTTTCTGCCAATACTAGCCATGCAAAACCAACCATTGTATCTTTGTCAAACATACACAGAATGTGCGATTCATCATCTATATATTGCAAGACATCTTCCTTGCCACACTCTCTGCTTAGAAATATGTCTCGCATTTGCTCTATATATTCGGGCTTGTTATCAACCAAATCCTGTCCGTTATATCTCTCAAATCTAAAATCTTTTGCCATTACAAAATCTCCTAGAATATATCTGATAAGTCATCATCGCTGACATCTACTGCCTGCATCTCCACCTCATTGGCAACTGCAGGCGCCTCATCATCGCTGATCGGCGGCATGTCCTTATATGTAGGAGGTGGAGCAGACTCTGACAAGCTCTTCTCTTCCGATCCTGGTCCTACATCTACGAATGTAGTGATACCACCTATCCACTTAACCTCAATTGTTCCAGTATTACCATTTCTGTGCTTAGCTACAATAAGTTCACACATTTCCTCTGGTTGCCTTACCATACGCTTGTTCTTATCATCTATGTACATATAAGGGTTATAGATAAATAGTATGATATCGGCATCCTGCTCTATAGATCCAGAGTCTCTTAGATCTGATGGCATAGGTCTATGGTTCGATCTTCCCTCTGTACCACGGCTTAACTGAGATAGTAGCAGAATTGGCACATCCAATTCTCTTGCCGCCATCTTCAGCGATCTAGTGATCTCACCTATTTCTAGCGTTCTATTGCCATCCTTATTCTTGCCACTGCCGTTCATTAATTGTAGATAGTCTATCATGACTAGGTCTAGACCTTTCTCCCTCTTTAATCTACGACACTTACTAATAATATCTGCGGTTGTCTTAGAGAAACCCTCATCTACATATATATCCGCCTTAGCCAATTTCTCCTTCGCAGCATATATAGCCTTCCAATCCTCTGTGGTCAGCCTACCCTCACGCACTTTTGTAGAGTCTACGAATGCGATAGAACATAATGCTCTCTGTATAATCTGCTCCTTACCCATCTCCAGAGAGAATATGGCGACTTTCTTACCATCATTAAGAGCAGAATATGTAGCAATATTCATACCAAGACTGGTCTTACCACCACCTGGTCTAGCCGCAAGCAATATAAGGTCCGATTTCTGCAATCCATTAGTCATCTTATCTAGGCCGTATATACCAGTACGCACGCCCTTGACAGCACCTTTATTCTTCTCTAGCTCCTTGAACTTATCTATAACATTATTGATATTCTCATTAATAAGGGTTAGACCTCCACGATCTTCCTTCTCTGCGATCTTGAATATATTCTGCTCTGCAAAATCCAGTGCATCTTCCTTCTCTACTCCACTATATGCATAGTTAACAATATCGTTACTAGCAGAGATAATCTGCCTTAATACACTATTCTTCTTAACAATATCCACATAATGCTTGTAGTTGCTGGCAGATGGAACTATGTTCGCCAGTGTCGTAAGGTACTCTATACCACCCACACTATCTGTCATATTGTTCTTCTCTAATTCTGCCATCATTGTAACAAGGTCTATAGGCATGTTCCTATTGTATATAGCATTCATATTGTCAAAAATAATTCTGTGTGCCTCCATATAGAAGTCACTATCTTTTAATTCTGACATAATACTAATAGTTGCATTCTGGTCTATAAGCACGCAACCAAGCACGCATTGTTCACTCTCTAAGTTATGTGGCTGAATCCTAGCATCTGCCACTTTCTGATTAACTTTTGCCATTATTTCTTACCCTTTTTGCTTGTTTTTTGCCTATTTCCATTTTTCTTGTCTACCACTTCTGCTTCTATTACGATTTCTTCTGTTTTATTCTTCTTATCCTCTTCCGATTTCTCCAACTTCTTTTGCTTAATCTTGGATAGTACAATCTCTACTACCAAGATATATGCTAGGCCTATTGCCATATCTATGAATATCACTGCAGTTGAATTTTCAATGCCAATAAGTGTATTAACAAATATTAATAATATGAATAGCACAAATAACATGATACCATATTTCAGAAACAACTTCTTCATCACACGTTTATCGAATATATAATGATCCATTACTCTTTATCCCCTTTCTTTCTAAACACAAATAGTAATATCACTAAAACCACCATAGATATAACTAGAGCCATTACATACCATGCCACTTGCTCAGGTCTATGTCTAACAAATGTAATGCTATCCGACACATCTTCTATCTGCCATTCATGCACGATATATCCTGTATTATAATCCCTATACATATTATCGCTATGATATCTATTCTCTGTGGTCTCATACCTCTCTGTCACAACCACATTCTCTAGCACATTGTCTGATGTATACGCACCATCCAATACAGTATTTGCTTTGTCAATATAGCAATCGTAATATTTTTCACCAGTAGTTTTTTCCATATTTATAAAATATTGATATGCGTTATCCTTCGACCACAGGTAATTATTAATTAATAGACTCTCTTCATCGATATCATAATTACCCTTAAGTATTTGACTAATAAATGGACCAAAGTCATCTACCATGAAAGGCTTGACCTCATCTACATCATACAACCCATATGTCAATATTACATCCTCGGTATTCAACCCATAGAAATATATAAAATGTTGCAACGTATGATACTTAATAAAGAAATAAAATGAATAGCTGTCCTCTGTCTCTTCTACTTCGGAAGAAATGCCAACGGTATAGCCCTTAGCAAAATACTCCTCCATACTCTCCATTCCATCGTATTTGCCACTAAAATTCTCCTTCACCCATGCACTAATTGCAAGATCGAATGCCTGAACATCTGTCTTCACAGCCTGGACTATTGCGTCAGCCTTAGCATAAGTGTCAAAGACATCTTTGTTAAGTGTTATAGTGACATCATCTATTATGACGCCATCGGTAGAATATATCCTAGTATAATCTACGCTAGCACAACCCACCATACACACCGCAACTAGTATTAAGATGAAAAAAGTAGCAAATTTCTTGAACATTGTTACCCCTTAAATATCTGTGATAATCCAATTGGCAATAACCGCCAATTCTATAACTACGTATTCATTATACAATAAATAAATTTATTGTACAATGATTTTACCCAAAAACTTTAGACAAATATTTATTATTTGAAAAATTTATTATGTTAAATATAATTTGCTAAATATCTGACATTGTAATATAATAAAAACATGGGATACACATTTTATAATTATAATAAAAACAAAGAAATAACATTAGAAGAAGAAAACGAATACTCTATCACCAATGAAAGACTAAAAGACGCAATAATAGTAAATAGTAGTCTTGGTACAAAATTAATGATAAAAGATTTCAAAAAAGACAAAGACTATCTAATAAAGATGGGTACTGTCATTCGTAGTAATTTTGGACACTATATTGGAAAATGCTCACTTCAAAAAGTATACTATGATACAGATGACATGTACTTCCATAACGTAGGTATCAATATATGTGAGATAATAGAATCCAACTCAAAACAAAAAGAGATAGTGGTAAGATACGATAGCAAAAGAGAGCGTATTAGTTACCTTAAGTTCCAGCCGGATACTTACTTACTAAAAGTACCTAAAAAAGACAAGATATCTAAATATTACAATTTCATTGAGAGTGCTATACTGCAACTAATAACAAACGGTTTGCAGACTAATGTCATGGATCTATTAAAGACCTTAAAACCATTAATTAATGTGTCTAAAAAACGTGAGCATTGGAGATTTACTCTGCCTAGCAAGTTGATAGTGAATTGCAATTTTGATAACTGTATATATACTACACCCAAATGCAAAGATAAATACAAAACCGATATATTGGAAATAATGGCAGAAAACGAACCAAATGAGTATAGCGAAACTTATGAAGAATTTATCAAAGAACTAATATTAGACCTACCTACACTAATCAAAACAAAACACAGTGATCTATTCATAGGCCTAGACTACCTACTTAATATCAGACAATAAAAAAAATGATGTTGACGATATGTCAGCATCTTATTTTTTATATAAAAAAGTGGCTAATTATAGCCACTTTTTTCTAACAAACTATTTTGTCTGAGACATTACTTCTTCTGCGAAGTTGTCTTGTCTTTTTTCTAGACCTTCACCCATCTCATAACGAACAAATCTACGGATTGTGATCTTCTCACCAATAGTTAGAACTGCGTCATTGATAAGCTCTGTAATAGTCTTCTCTGGGTCCTTAACATAAGATTGCTCATATAGAACAACATCTTGATAGAACTTCTTGATTCTGCCTTCTACCATCTTCTCAACGATTTCTGGCTTCTTGCCCTCGTTTAGAGCCTGTGCCTTAAGGATCTCCTTCTCGTGCTCTACATCTGCAGCAGGAACTTCTGCAACTGTAACGTACTTAGGATTAGCAGCAGCGATGTGAAGTGCAATATTCTTACACAACTCTTGGAATTGCTCTGATCTAGCAACGAAGTCTGTCTCACAGTTAACCTCTACTAACACACCAATCTTGCCACCCATATGAATATATGAATATACTAGACCTTCTGCAGCGATTCTGTCTGCCTTCTTAGCAGCAGCAGACTTACCCTTCTCTCTTAGCCACTCAGTAGCTTTGTCTAGGTCGCCATCGCACTCTGTTAATGCCTTCTTACAATCCATCATTCCGGCATTAGTTCTCTTTCTTAGTTTTACAATATCTTCTGTTGTAAACATAATTATTTTCCCCTTTTCAAATAATAAATCTTATTCTTCAGTCTTTGTCTCTTCTTCAGTCTTAGCAGCAGCCTTTCTAGTTCTCTTCTTAGGAGCCTCTACAACTTCTTCTGCCTTAACCTCTTCAACAACTTCTGCAACAGCCTCTGTAGCCTCTACTGCCTCAGCAGCCTCAGCAGCCTCAGCCATCTCAGCATTCTCTGCTACTTCTTCCATACCTTCTACAGTACCCTCTTTTGCCTCGATAACAGCATTTGCCATTGCACCAGCAATAAGAGAAATAGCACGTATAGCATCATCATTACCAGGGATAACATAATCTACTGGCTCTGGATCGCAGTTAGTGTCAATTAGAGCAACGATAGGGATATTAAGTGCCTTAGCCTCTTTTACTGCAAGATGCTCTTTCTTAGTGTCTACTACAAACATTACATCTGGCAACTTGTCCATATCCTTGATACCACCAAGGTTCTTCTCTAACTTAGCCATTTCAGCTCTTAGCTTGATAACCTCTTTCTTAGGAAGTAGATTGAATTCGCCAACCTTTTCCATGTGGTCTAGCTCGTTAAGTCTAGCAATTCTAGAACGGATAGTCTTGAAGTTAGTAAGAGTACCACCCAACCAACGTGAGTTGATATAGTACATACCACATCTCTTTGCCTCGTCCTCGATTGCCTTCTGAGCCTGTTTCTTTGTACCTACGAATAGGATAGTTTTGCCTGCAGCAGCCATCTCTTTGATATAGTCATAAGCCTTATCAACAAGTACAGCTGTATCTTCTAGATTGATAATATGAATATCATTTCTAGCAGTGAAGATGTATGGAGCCATCTTAGGGTTCCACTTTCTAGTTTGGTGACCGAAATGAACACCAGCCTCTAGTAATTGCTTCATTGAAATTACTGACATTTTATTTTCCTCCTTGTTTTTTTCTTCCTAGGGGTTTTAGAACTTCTGGGACAAACCCAAAAAACTTGGGCAACAATCCAGAATATACCGACCTAGTGTCTAATATTTTGCAATTAAGCGAAGATATTGTAGCACAATACATTTCTATTTGCAAGTATTTGTGACAAAAATTATTATTATATATAATAAAAGATGAAAAAAGACCACTATGGAGTGGTCCAATGTATTAGAAATCTTTTGTTCTTTCACTAACTTCTTCTAGTGTTATAGTTGTACTAATGCCTTTTTGATGGAATTTTTCTCATCTTCACTCTCAGTTATGACAGTAGGAAGATACACCCTTGTGTCCTCTTCGCAATTTCTTCTATTCTTAAAAAACTCTACTATATTCATTACATTTCTCCCTGCATCACATTGTCTTCTGGAGCAATATTCATATCACCCAGTTGCTCCAGATACTCATTTGCAATATTAGCTGCAGTAAAAGCAGATATCAGCGGAGTCTCACAGAATGCTTTATTGTAGCTTAAGAATGATTGGTGGGTGTCAGATTGATATCTAGCACTAAGATCTAGTCCATCGTTAAGGCAATGAAAACCTTTACCCTCTAGCACATTCTTCACTATAATCTCTCTATAATCATAGCCATTATCTACTGGAAAATTGGTTGTATTAAGATATTCATCTCCCGTCCACACATCTGTAAAAGCAGAGTAATCTTCCTTAAATACAATAGGCATAACACCCTTACCATAAATTTTATTATCTGCACCTTGTACTGAAGACGCCACGCCAATAAACATCATCTCATTAAGATTATATATTTCCACCAACTTCTCCGGATCATTTTGCTCCAGATATTCTCTAGTCTCTGCACGTTGTCTCTTCTTATCAAAACCTGCGATAAAATCTTTGTAACTCATGTTACCCTCCATATAGTAAAATTATTGTAACACAGATTTCGCATTTGTCAAGATGACAAAAAAAATAGTTGCTAACATATTAGCAACTAAATCTTTACTATTTTACTTCGTAAACAGACACTTGTTTCTTATCTTTCTTGCATTGCTCGAACTTAACTACGCCATCAATTAAAGCGAATAGTGTATGGTCTTTACCTACACCAACGTTCTTACCTGCATCAACTTTTGTGCCTCTTTGTCTCACAAGGATTGATCCTGCTGTAACAACCTGACCATCAGATCTCTTTACACCTAATCTCTTACTCTCGCTATCACGACCGTTCTTAGATGTTCCTTGACCTTTCTTGTGAGCAAACAGTTGAATATTAAAATTTAACATACTTCTCTTTCCTCCAATTTGATATACTTCGAGTAGTCCTTTGCCAATGCCTTTACTGAACACAACATAGTCTTAAGCAGTACCTGTGCACCACTAGCCTGACTATCTGTCATATCATTTGGCAACGCTACTCTATAATAACCCTTATCATCATTCCTCTTGATCTTAGCATTGATCTTCAGTACTTCCTTGATACCCAATGCACAAGACTGAGCGATACTAGATAAGGCAGAACATACGATATCATAACCCGCCTCGGCATATCCTGTATGACCAGAACACTCGAACGCTGTTATAACACCATTGTTTTTGTAAAACACTACATCAGTCATAATTAATTTACCGAAAGTATTTTTAGTGCAGAATATGGTTGTCTATGACCTTGCTTTCTACGATAGTTCTTCTTAGCCTTATACTTGAATACAACTATCTTATCAGCCTTACCTTGTTCAACAACTTCTGCTACAACTTTGTGGTCAGCAACATAAGGATTACCCATTGTTGTCTTACCATCATTAACTAGCATCATTACATTTAGCTCTACTTTATCGCCAACGTTAGCATCTAACTTCTCTACATTAACGATATCGCCTTCTGCTACTCTGTATTGCTTGCCACCTGTCTCTATTATAGCGTACATAATTTACCTCCTCTACCCAAACTCACTAGATATAGGTGTCTAATCACAAATTGATATAGAACTTCACACATACTTACCCATTCTATGTGGCTCGACAACGATTTTAACAGAAAAAATCCCCATTGTCAAGGGGATTTATATTGTTTATTATATAATATAGCAAAATACTTAGTCTATCTCTTTCTCATCTGATGTATCTGCTAGTCTAGGATCTGCCATTGATACATTCACAACAGTACAAGAAAAACTTTCTTTACTATTTTCTTTCTTCTCTGCTTTTAATTTCTCCGCCCTAGACTGCAAATATCTAGTCAATCCATCATTATCCTCTACATGATACACCATATCACCATAAGATGCAATATTAGGATCAAGTGCTGGCAACATATCCATCCAACCATACCAGCCAATATTTTTATCTTCATTTGTACTAGATGAAATGTTCCATTTTCTATAAAATTGCTCTACTGTAGGCATTTCACAATCACAAGTCTCAATAACATATGGCTTATTATGCTTAGAACACAAATGCACTATAGTATCTATCGCAGAACAAGGACATCTGCCCACAACCATGTCATAATCCATCACACTAGTAGACTTTGTGAAATAATCTCTAATACCCTCTACATTTAGCCGTTTTAGACACTCTGTAGATATCCAATAATCTTTATCCATAGCAGTAACATGTCTATCCCTACCTAGAATAATAGATGAAGTAGGCATATATCCAGGACCGACTTCTAAAACATGTGAAATGGACTTATCTGAAATTGCCTTATCTACAATGCTTGCAAATGTTTTTTGCTCTTTTGAATCAATATTATAAGATAGTGAGTCTATAAAATTATCCAATTCATTAACAAGATGGTCATGAGTATATCTTGCATAATATTTGTTAATAAGTTCTATATTGTTAAAAAGAAATCCCCTAAATTCATTAGGAGAATTAACAAAACCCTCATAATCTTCTACCATAACGGAGGTGTATTTGCTATATAGGTCTATTAACTTAGTAAATAACATATCATCGTCTCTTCGTAATCTATTAACAATGAATTCATCCAATACTTTATTTGTCATTTAATCACCAATATTTTATGTAAATATATCTTACCACACATTTACAGAATGTCAATATTTAATAAAAAAAACACCTCGCGGTAGTTTTAATTGGCTTATCAATGTAGTGATTCATATATGTGACCGATTAGGTCATATACCTCGGGTGGATTGGCTACGGCCAAGACAGAGTCCCGACCCGTTTGCCGGGCAGTAGTCCCGGCTGTACCCTAGGTTCCACAACATAGTTGTGGTCAGATGAATATCTGCCAGAATTCTACTGCAGAGCAAAAAAGCACAACTCGAAAGTTGTGCTTTGATTTGGCTCCTCAGGTAGGATTCGAACCTACGACCTATCGGTTAACAGCCGAGTGCTCCACCACTGAGCTACTGAGGATTACGCATTACATTATATGCATAATTTGTGCCGTTGTCAACTATTTTTTTCAATTTTACAAAAATATTTTTTAATTTTTAGTTTATATATCATTTTTCATCAGCTTTGCAAGACTATAGTTAGAGTATTTGTCGTCATCTGTAACCTCTTTTATTACTTTTACAAAATCAGGCAACATATATTCTTGGTTAATATCATTTAATTCTATCTCTAATATTGCCTTGTCTTTCCAGAATGGATAGATATCAATTTCTATATATTGATTATTATATACTATACAATACCTAGTCTTTCTAATCTGACCACGCGTATAGTCTGCATTCATCATCAGCGACAAATACTCATCCTTGGTTATTCTCTTCTCTGTCTCAAGCTTGTCTCCAGCAGATACCAACTTCTTAACAGTCTTGGTATAAACAAAGTTATTACCCTCGCCCCTTTGTCTAATCCTAACCTCCTCATTACCTATAGGCTTTAGATATGTCTGTATTATTTCCACAGACTTAGATGTATATCTATTTATCTGACTAATCTCTGGCATTTCTATAAGGAATTTTCGTTCTATTTCATGAGGTGTTGGAGCACCTAAGAAAGCAGATATTTCTTTCAACAAATTCTTCATTTTGTCCTCAAACTTAGGACTATTGTCTATTACACGCAAGTGTGGATGTCCTGCCCATGCAGATAGCGTTCTATCATCTGCTAGCACTGCCTCATCTGCAGTCTCATATCGGGCTTTGTTTGTCTCCAGAGTATATTCTTCTTTTAATCCTTTTGCAGCGGTTACTAGATGGAATACCGCATCATAACCATCTCTTAATTCTATCTCATTTTGCCCTAAAATACGCAATATTTGCTTATATTCAATATCTGTACAATATGCTTTGCCATCTAGCACGCCTCTATCGCATACTATTAAGATTTTATCAGAAACAGAGTTCTTTAATGCAGTCTCCTCAAACAACTTTTCCTTCATTAATTGATTGGTAGTAATCGCTAACTGAAAATCAAGATTAGATGACATATTCTTTCTAGAAAATCCTGCCAATATAACCTCTGTAGCACACTCTGGAACAAACACCACCATATAACCTTTCTTAGTGTACTCTTCTTGAATCCAACTGAATGCCGTAGATTTACCAGCACAAGGCCCACCAGTGATGACTATTTTTCTCACTTCTTTCTTGTCCAGATTAACCGAATCTAGCAAGTTCTCCATAGACACTTCGAATATCTTGCTAAGTTTGTACAACTGCTCTAGTGCTGGCTTGCTTTCGCCTGTCTCCCACTTCGATACAGCCTTGTTTGTCACTCCTACCATAGCACCCAACTCGCCCTGCGACAAAGCTAGTTCCTTTCTAAGATTATATAGATATGTTCCGAATTTATAATCTCTCATACACCCTCCAACCTAAATCCTAACCATGTTATACCACAAAAAGTCTCAATCACAAAGCAGTTCAATATCGAATGGTGGTAGATTATCTAATAATTACAACTCTCTTATATCGACAAAATTCGCTATTGACAGATGCTATAGAGGTGTGGTAAAATATCGGTACAAATTGTAAATATCACATATGATTAACAGTAAAGAGGTAAGCAATGGATAACAAAAACATGAAAAGAATATCTAATATAATGTATACATTAGCAGCAGTATCAGTGCTTGGCACATACGTAACACTACATGCAGCAAATGTAATAGATAAAGACTTATCTAACAAGAACTTAACATACACTAGTGAAGAAAGAGAAGAGGCAGAAAACAACAGAAGAGGCCTTATTGATGCAGGATGTTACACTATGGGAACTACTGTTCTATTTGGAGCAAGTGGTGCGATCTTAAGCAGACTGGGTAAAGATAACGATATGGAGAAATAATAAACACAAAAAATACTTATCAGCAAATTGATAAGTATTTTTTTTATTGTAACCCCATTGATTGTTTCACTCTAAACAAAGTTTCTTTTGCTATGGTCTCTGCTTGCTTAGCCCCCTCAACAAGTATATGATTCTGAAGTTCTTCATCGCAATATATTCTATACTTTGCTTGAATATCTCTTAATAAATCAGCCACTACTTCCGCCACTTCCCTTTTGAATTCACCATATCCTCTACCCAGATATCTTTGTTCGATACTCGAAAAATCCTCTCCAGTTATCTTGCTAAGTATACTCATTAAATTAGATATACCTGGTTGATTATCCTCATCAAAGTGAACTCTATTATAACCGTCTGTTACTGCACTCATAATTTTTTTCTTAGCAATGTCAATATCATCCAGCAAGAATATTGTGCCTTTATTATTTCCATCATCAGACTTGTTCATTTTTTCTAGCGGATTTTGTAAATTCAATATCTTATTACCCACTGGCGCAACATATACATCTGGCATTTCAAATGTATTACCATATCTCTTATTAAATCTTTCTGCTAAATCCCTAGTTAATTCGACATGTTGTTGTTGATCCTTACCAACCGGTACAATATGTGTATTGTACAACAAAATATCTGCAACCATCAATGTGGGATATACAAATAGCCCTGTATCTACGCCATCTTTGTGGCAAGTATTCGCTTTACTTTTGTACTGAGTCATCCTAGACAATTCACTAATCTTTGTCTGAAAAGTCATAATAAAGCCAAGAGTACCATGCTCTAATACGTCACTTTGCTTAAATATTGTAGTTCTTTTAGGATCCACCCCGCAAGCCAAATACATAGCAATAGCATCTTTTATCGCATGTTTCAACTTCTTTGGCTCTATATAACTGGTTATCGCATGCAAATCGGCTAAAAAAATGTAACTATCATATAGTTCTTGTTTATCAACAAAATTCTTGATCGCTCCTAAATAATTCCCAAGTGTCAAGCTACCACTAGGCCTAACACCTGTTAACATTGTTTTTCTCATAATATAATCTCCTTTTTAATAAAAAAGCCCGTTGTTAATTCTTTTACAAAACATACCAACGGGCCTATAGATTTATATTATAATGCTTTAATCCATTCATATGTTCTGTGACGCACGAAAAAGCATTCACAAAACATAAGTGTATTTGCGAACGCTAGGTTATTGACGCCACCAAATAAATGAACTAAACATATTATTCCTCCTCGTATAATTATGTATTAATAATATCAAAAAAATAATCAATTGTCAAGATTTTGTGCAAACTGTATCATTATTATAATTATGCTGACTACTAAATATATATTAAAATTATATAAATAGTTGATTTTTTGTCGCACTAGTGCTAAAATAGTGTGTATTGATAAAGGGTTTACACCCTTTTTATTATAGCGCTGGAGGATAAAATGCTAGATAAGAAATATAATTTTGCAGAAAAAGAAGCAAAATGGCAAAACTATTGGTTTGATAACGATATTTACAAATTTGATGAGAGTGGGACAAAGCAAGTATATTCTATAGATACCCCACCACCTACCGTTAATGGTAAGATACACATGGGACACCTTAGTTCATACATGCATATTGAGACTATTGCAAGACATCACAGAATGATGGGAGAGAATGTATACTTCCCATTCGGATTTGATGACAACGGTCTACCTACTGAAAGATATGTAGAGAAGATTATAAAGAAGCGTGCTTACGAACTTCCTAGACAGACATTTATTAATATATGTCTAGATGAGACTAAGAAGTTAGAGAGTGAGTTCTTCGATCTATACAAGTCTGCTGGATTTAGTTGCAATCTAAAGGAACATTATTCATCTATATCTCCTAGGACTCAGAAGATAAGCCAACACTCATTCATTGAGTTATACAAGAAAGGCAAGATATACCACGCAGAAGCACCTGCACTATGGTGTACAGAGTGTATGACTGCTTGTGCTCAGAGTGAATTAGAGGATAAAGAGTTAGATAGCACATTCAATTACTTAAAGTTCTATATTGCAGGAACTGATGAGTATATAACAGTAGCAACTACTAGACCAGAGATGCTATGTGGCGTAGTATGTGTATTCATCAATCCTAATGATGAGAAGAACAAGCATTTATTAGAGAAGAAACTAGTTGTACCATACTTTGGATATGAAGTAGAGGTATTGACCGATGAATTAGTAGACCTTGAGAAAGGATCTGGTGTGGTTATGTGCTGTACATTCGGTGATAATGTAGACAAAGAATGGCAGAGAAAGCACAACTTACCTATCAAGGAATGTTTCTCTAGCGATGGCAAGATGACTTCCCTTGCTGGTGAATTCGAAGGAATGACAATCACCGACTGCAGAAAGGCAGTTATTGAGAAATTAAAAGAGAATGACTTACTTATCAAGCAAGAGAACATTACTCACGCAGTATCTACACATGACAGATGTGGAACACCTATTGAGATTGCTGTAAAGAAACAATGGTTCATCGATGTATTAAATCACAAGGATGAGATATATCAAGCAGGACTAGACTGCAACTGGCATCCAAAAACTATGAGAGCAAGATATCTTAACTGGGTAGAGAACTTGCAATGGAACTGGTGCATATCTAGACAGCGTTTCTTCGGTATCCCATTCCCAGTATGGTTCTGTAAAGATTGTGGCAAGGTAAGATTAGCAGAAATAGACGATCTACCTGTAGATCCACTAAAGGATACTCCAAAAACACCATGCGAATGTGGATGCAATGAGTGGATTGGCGAGACAGATGTAATGGACACATGGGCTACCAGTAGTCTAACTCCTCAGATATGTACAGATATGTTCACTGGCAAAGGCTTAGATGACAGCATGGTGCCTATGAACTTAAGACCAAATGCACATGACAATATCAGAGTATGGGACTTCTATACTATTGTAAAGAGCCTATATCACTTTGGTAAATTGCCTTGGAAGGACTTAATGATATCTGGTTATGTTACTAGCCCAGACGGATCAAAACTAGCGAAGTCAAAGGCAAATAGTGCCAACTCCCCTCAAGACATTATAAAGACATATTCTGCCGATGTTACTAGATATTGGGCAAACAATATGACACTAGGCAAAGACACTGCATTCTCACTGACCGAATTTGACAATGGCAAGAAATTGGTTAACAAGATATGGAATGCTAGCAAATTCGTTCTTAGCTTCTTAGAAGGCTACTCACCTAGAGAAATCGAACTAGAAATTATGGATAAGTGGCTAATAGAGAAATATAAGGATCTATATGCTAGATTTATCAAGTATCTATCAAAATACGAGATTGCATTAGCACTAAATGAATTAGAGAAATTCTTCTGGTCATTCTGCGACAACTATGTAGAACTAGTTAAGAGAAGATTATATAACCCAGATATATATGGTGAGAGAGCGTGCGAGAGTGCAAAATATACTTGCTACCATGTGCTTCTAGGAATGCTTAAGATGTTCGCTCCAGTATTGCCTCATATCACAGAGGAAATATACATGGACTACTATGCTGAAAAAGAAGGAATGAAGTCAATCCACGTATCTGGTTATCACTACATGGGCGAAGTAAATGACAAAGAATTGCTTGCTAACGGCGAAAAGGTATTGGATATTGTATCGATCGTTCGACAATTCAAGTCTGAGAACAAAGTATCATTAAAGACATTTATAGAAGATATTACCATTACTTCTAATATCAATGATTTCATTAAATTAGCCGAAGTAGATATCAAGGCAGTATCATCAGCACTTGATGTTAAATACCTTGATGGCGAATTCGATGTAAAAGTAGGAAATGCAATCATTGAAGAAGAGAAAACTGAATAGTATATAAAAGATATATCATCGTTAGATATATCTTTTTTTCTTAAAAAAACATATAAATGTCATATTTATATTAAATAGTAGTATAAAATATAAAATATTATCAAAATAACATGAAAAATTGTTTACAAAAATTAAAATTGTAATATATAATATAGTGTCAAAAATACATTTAGTCTTAGGAGAGAATATGGAAGAGAAACCAAGATACATAAAATGCCCTAGATGTGAGTTAAATTATATTCTATCAAATCAAGAATATTGTGAAGTATGTAAGGCAGAAATGAAGGCTGGATATCAAGATGAGGAAGAACTAGATGAATTGCTACTAGAAGATGAAGCAACTCTATGCCCTCATTGCAAAGCCAACTACATTACAGATGAGTCAAAAGGCATGTGTGATACCTGCTATGAAGAGAACTCTACTTCATCTGACACAGATGATAACGTAGACTGGAGAAGCTTTGTTGACAAAGAAGACAACGACGATGAGTTGGATCTACTGCCAGTTGAGAACGATGATGAGATAGACGAGGAAATGGACAGCACATTTGCTCAAGATTTAGATGATGACTTCAACGACAACTTTGATGAAGAGGAAGAATTCGGAGACTATGAAGATGATGAGTTCGACAGTCCTATCGGCGATGAAGACTTCGATGACGATGATGAAGATGATGAATTCGAAGATGACGATGATGAAGATGATGAAGACGATCTAATGAGAAAATAAAGAATTTTAAGCGAGGCTTATTTATAAAGCTTCGCTTTTTTTGTCAGCAAATCTTGATATACAATACTCACCCAATATAAAATATAATTGCCAACAAACAAATTAGAAATGGAGGAAAAATGTCCGATATCAAAACAGCAAAAATAAGCCCAAGATTAGAAAACGGAAAATTCTACTGGTACGAAGGAGATGAATTCGCAATTAGACTATATATCAACCTAACATCCAACAATGATGAGGTCCTTGGCCTAATTGATGGTGATGAAGTAAAAGTATCATTCTATAGAAACGATCTATGTATCCACAAATTTACTTTTAACAAGTTTACCGATAATTCTATTATGCTTAATTTCTCAGAAAACGTATCTAAAAAATTCCGTAAAGGAACTTACTCTTATCTAATTTCTTATAAACATATTGGCAAAACAACTATTGTGGCCAATAACGAAGTGGAGGTGGAATAATGGAATCAGATAATCAAGCAAATATAACAGCATCTATTAGCGCTACAGTATATACCAATATACCAGAAGCAATAGAAGAGCATATGTCTAACAAGACAAATCCGCACGAAGTAACAAAAGAAATAATAGGACTAGGAAATGTAGATAATACATCAGATATTGACAAACCGATATCTACCGCACAACAAGAAGTATTTGACAGCATTAACAATAATATAAGTTCTATCTCTGACACCATAAATGAGATTAATAATAACTATGTAAAAGATAGTACCTACCCTACAACAAGCACATCTGGTGTGATAAAAGTAGATACGACTGGCGAACTAGGTCTTAACATATCTCAAGATGGACTACTTAGCATTTCTCCTGCTCAAGAAACAGATATTATAAATAGAACATCTACCTATAAGGCCATAACCCCTAGCACACTAGACTACGCAGTAAAAGATGGCATACTCAACAATTCAATTGAACTATCAGATGAAGAACAAACTAGCATCAGAGAAAAAATAAATGCAGTAGGCGTGAATGATTATGCAACTTCTGCCAAAGTAGGTCTAATGCGTACAAAAAGTGATTTTGGCCTATTCTTAACAAACGGCATATTATACACACATAAGGCAACAGAAGAAGATATCAATGAGAAAACTTCTAAGTTCAAACCTATCGTACCAGAGACTTTGGATTACGCAGTAAAAACATCACTTACAACCTCGAATGAGTGGACAGAAGAAGAACAAGACAAAGCACGAACTCTAATAAAATCAGAAAAACTACATCCTAATAAAAACTTAATACACAACTCACAGTTCTTATTGAACCTAAGAGGAAATACTATATACGATGTACATGGGCTAGAAAAGACCAGCGTAGACAGGTGGAGAAAATCACCAAAAGTAATAGTTGAAGTATTGGAAGATGTGGGAATATCTATTACAAATACCGACACAACAAAGCCTTACGGTATAATGCAATGGATATTTGATACTGACTTGATTCTGGGAAAACAATTAACTATAACTATACAGACACCAGACAATAAATATGTATACACAACCGATGCTTTGCCAACTTCTATGAAAACAACATTCTACACTGTACAACAAATTGACACGGAGTTTGGCTATGTTTCAATTTATTGTGGAAACGAACATTTCCGTATAATGATAGCCGTAAATCAAACAGCTGAAGGCGAAACACCTGTACCATTTATAATAAACTGGGTAAAGGTGGAAGTAGGAACTGAATCAACACCTTTTGAACCTATGCCATACAACGAGTTATTAATGTTAGGAAGACACTTCTATGCACCTGCACTTAATGATATGTTAAATGTTGGATATGCAAAGATTACTAGTACAAAGACGGAATGTTTCTTCCCATGCCCTATCGTAAATGAATTATTTATTCAACCACAGATAGCCACAGGCTCGCTAGAAGGTCAAATATCTTTTGGCGGAGAAGCGTTAAGAGATGTAACATTCTCAAAAATTCAGTCTGGCGGTAGAAACAAAGATTACTCTTTTCAAGTTGTAAAATGTACTATAACTGAAGATAATACCGAAAAACTAAACGGAGCAACTGAATTATATGAAACCTGTATAGGAAAATATACTGGTGTATATTTCGATGGTGAATTAACTAGATAGAAAAAAAGTTAGAATATGACAAACCATATTCTAACTTTTTTTTACATTATCAATGCCTTCAAATACTCTATAGCAATCTCCAGTAGTCCATCTGCAAAATAATATCCTGCACATACACCACCAGCAATTAAAATAGTTAAAATTAATAACACCTTACCCATCTTCCTTGGCTTAATGAATACCTGAAT
>SVIC01000011.1 GCA_015055515.1 Clostridiales bacterium
CTTGCTTGCTTGCTTGCTTGCTTGCTTGCTTGCTTGCTTGCTTGCTTGCTTGCTTGCTTGCTTGCTTGCTTGCTAAAATAGTCGCAATTTCTGTAACCATTGTCAACTCCTTTTCACTACTTATTTATATAATAACATATATTTATCAAAATGCATATATTTTTTTATTTAGATATAAAAAATACATTTTAATTATAATTATTATACATACCTTGATATGTATCGTGTTCTTTCATTAATTTGTCTATGCCATTTAGGATGTATTTCTTGTGCGTAGTCCACAATGGCGCAACCAGCAAATCCCTTGGTGGATCACCAGATATTCTGTGTATCACGATATCGTCTCTCAAGTGCGTCAATACATACTCCAATTTCTCCAGATACTCGTCGCAATCCATTAGTTGCAATTGACCAGCATTATACATATTCTCACATACGGTATTCTTGAGAACATATAGGTTATGTATCTTAACACCAGCCACACCACTATTATTCAACAGGTCTATCGTACTATCTATACTACTTTGCTTCTCACCCGGCAGACCAAGTATTATGTGGGCGACTACATCTATTCCAACCTCCCGCAATAACTTAGTAGCGTTAACAAAATCGGACACAGAATAATTCAAATTCAAACCTTTTCGTATATTCTCATTTGCAGTCTGCAACCCCAATTCTACCATGACATAGTATCTGTCTGTATAAGACTTCAATAAGCTAATCACTTCATCGTTAACACAATCGGGTCTTGTTGCTATAGATAAACCAATAATCTTGTCTGATACAAGTGCACTATCGTATATTTTCTTCAAATCTACTACTGGAGCATATGTATTAGTAAAATTCTGAAAATATACAATGAATTTATTAGCCCTATCTCCTCTGTAACTGGATAGGTGCCTACTCACCTGCTCTGATACATTGGCATATCTAATATGCTCACCAGAGCCCTTTGCACTGCAAAATATGCAACCACCAGAGCCCTTACTACCATCTCTATTAGGACAAGTAAATCCACCGTCCACACATATTTTCAAGACCCTTTCGCCAAATCTTGCCCTGTAATAATCTGCTAATTTATTATATCTAACCATAATTATATTGTAATGTTTCTTTTTTCTCTTTGCAATAGTTTTTTATTCAAATGTGCAAAAAAAAAGCGTATATATTTACGCTTCCCTCTCTGGATCTTGCTTTCCTGCACTTTTCATCGCTCTTACTTTCTTAATAAATCCAAGCGCACCACCAATTCCAGCCAAAGTGCCAGCAGCACCTTTGGCAATATCATCAGCATCTGTCTCTTCTTCAATGTTATCCACAGCATTGAAGTATCTTTCAGCGTCATTTTCAGAAGTCGCCATAATACGCTCAGTAACCTTTCTATCTCCACACTTCTTGATCTCGTTTGCATATGTATCTACACTTATGCTACCATTCTTGAAAGCTTCTTCAATTGGTTCAATATAACTATCTACTAGTTCTTTTCTGTATTCACTAGTATCATAACCATCTGTGTAGGACCAAAGAGTTAAATCTAACTCTTCTTTAGCAACATACGCATCCTTTATCTGAACATAAGTAGTAGCAGCACCAGCTAACGCAACAGTTCCAGCTACAACAAGAGTTGCAACATCTTTTATCCCTTGGTTTATCTTTCTTTTTCCCACAATTCAATACCTCTCATTTTATTATATTTATATTTTATCATAACAAATAAGCGTTGTCAATACCAAATTCTTCGCAAAAAAAAGAAGCGTACTGATCTCTACGCTTCTCTATCCATTTCTGCATCCCTTTCTTTTAACACTTTTCCCAACTTCTTCTCATCTTTTACGACATCACTTACACAAAATCCCGTTGCAATTCCAAACATCACACCAGCACCAAGATAAAAAGCCTCTCTTACCATACGCCCTGCATTCTCTTCATCACTTAATAATTCTTTTGCATCATGATATTCAGCCTTCAGCGCCTCATCGTCACTCTGCACGATTAAATCTTCTATATACTCATCATCAGATACAATATTCATAATTATATTATATTGTGTTTCATTGATTTTACCTTCTTTATAGACTTCACTAATAACACTCTCTACATCTGCTATTGTGTTATTATACTCTTCTGTCAGCATATAATCTTCTATAATAGAATCAAATTCTTTATCCACACTTAGATCGTTCACAATTTCATTAACTCCTATTACCAATCCAGTAATAGCAATTGTAGCACAAACTATTGCCTTTGCCCCATCCTTAAGCAAATCGCTCTTAACTTTTTTTAATTTTTCATTTATAGTCATGTTATCTATCCATTTCTTCTTCTTTCTTTGCTTTTCTATAAGCCTTGTACTCAGACAATGTCTTCTTTGCACCATAAGCACTGCAAGCACCAGTAAATGTAGCAAATAAACCAGAAGCAACTAGACCTGCTACATTACCAATAGTCTGCACGCTAGAATTCTGCACTACTGTATTTACTGCTTCTGTACCTAATTCTATCAAACCCAGATTGTTGCAAAAATTTAATCCAACATACGCGGACATACCTGCAATCAATGCCATAGTCATTGTACCTAATGCATTACTCCTTGCATTTAACTCGTGCTCATGTGCTGATTCCCTGTTCTCTTTTTTCATTTTTCTATTACCTCACTACAAATATTATATAATTGTATCACACTGCATTTTTCTATGTCAATACCCAAAATTAAAAAACATTACCATATTTCAAAAAAAGAAGCGTACTGATTTCTACGCCTCTCTTTCTTCCTCTTGCTCTTTTAACTCTTTTAGTCTCTTTCTCTCATCTACTGCACAACTACCTGCACCAAAAGATAACATACCACCAACAATTGCACCTACAATGCCACCAACAGCCTTAGCCACTACGCCTATTCTTTCTGGAAGTGACACATTAGATTTTACTCCATAATATTCTTTTCTTACCTCAGGATTATCACTAGATTTCATCAAGAATTCTGTATAATCTCTCTGCTCCAAATTTCCCATCTCTCTATTATAAGCAGTCTTATCTAGATATCCATTAGCATAATCCTCAGTCAATAATTCTTCTGCATTGGCTTTTCTTATTTCATACTCCTCTGTTACTTCATAGTTATCAATAGCATCATAATAACTAGTATCTGCTGTAACTGTATCTGCTATTCCAGAAATAAGCATTCCTGCACCAGCTAAAGCAATTGCCCCTGCTACAATACATCCTGCAGTATCTTTAATTATTTCTTTCTTCAAATATTCTTTGTCCTCTTTACTAGAATCTATTATACCAATTCTCATAATTTAACACCTCTATAAAAATTTTAGTAAAAACATTTTAACACACTGATTATAAATATGTCAATACCCAATATTTTGCACAATATTAGAAAACAACAAAAAACACCAGTAATTCTGTAATCTTACAACAGAACATCACCAGTATTTTTTTACACATCCATATCATATACAATATCTACATTATTGCACTCATACACCTTTGTATTATATTTCTCATGCAAGTATTTCTTCCAGCCACCATCGGGTTCTCCACAGTTACACGCCTCTATAATATATGGCTTGCCCTCACTCACACATCTATCCACTATCATCTCAATGCTAGGACAAGGCTTCTGTCCCACAACAACGTCTACATCACTCAATGATACATTTAGTCCAAAATATACAGGACTACTATCTATACACATTCTACTAAGTACATCATGCTGTACACCTTTCTCCAGCGCTGTATCCAAAGCCTTGACATAGCCATATTCCTCTGCCAAGCACATTGATGCATAAGGTATAGCACCACACCCTACCTCTAGTATCTTATAATTACCCTTGCCCACAATATCAGCGACTGTATCGGCAAATTCATTCTGCTTCTGAAAAGATGTGTGAGTAGAATTGAATATCCAGTTAAATGTAGGCGATATCCTAATATATTTCTCTATCCAAACCTTCTTTACAAAACGCTCTTTGTGGTTAGTGGCGTTCACAAACTTATCCAAATTGTCTAACAACAATTCTCTAAACCATGAATAATCCTTAAAAAAATCTAATCTAGAAAAAAACTCTCTATCATATAACAACTGATAGATCTTATGCATGTCATCCACACCAACACCCGAGTGTATTAAATTAAGTATCTCTGCCTTTGTATCTTCCATAGTAGATATTGTAACACAATCAAATATATAAAATCAATAGACAAAGAAAAAAACACTTACAAAAGCATGCAAGTGTTTTTTAATTAGGCGATGTCTTTGCTTCCAAATCTTCTTTATTATAACCCGCAAGAATATCGTCCAAATCGGTCTTTAATGTACCAAGCGATATTGGAGAAAAATCTTCATTAATGTATGCACTTATCTGCCTTGCGCCATTCAGAGCCATTGCATACCCAAGCATTTTTGATACAACCTCTGCATTCACGGCACCAGAGACATTATTCCAATTTTTATCCATTTCAATTATTCCTGTAGCATAATGTTCATCTCGTATATTTCTTAAATCTGTATTTTCTGTTGTATTAAGCAATCTAGAAGAATAAATATACAATAAATCTTGATGAGTATAGCCAGAAGGTTGATTTCGAAATGTTCTTGCTGGCTCATAAAATATATTTACACCATTCAATTTGTGACCATAGGTTTCTCTATATATCCTACTCATACCCATATGCAGACTATCTGTAAAACTATCCACTCTTACAGTAGGAACATAGATCTCATCTTGAATAGGAGAATATGTTGCTTGGAATGAATGAGACATAATATTAGTTATTTCTTCCTGTGAAAATCCTTTTATTAACATTTGCTTTTTTGCCACACCCATTATATTGTTCAACTCTTTCGCTCCTTGACAATGAGTAAAGAATGACAACATGGAAAAATTCTTACATGCTTCTGCAAGTGATAAACGTTTACCATTATTGTCAACACATAAAGGTATAAGCAAATTGCTAACTATGTCACAATGGTCGTCGCTATTAAACTGTCCTACAGTGTCACCATCTTTTTCCACTCCGTAAGAAAAACCCAACACATCGAAATTTCTAAAACTAGAATAATCGTTAGTAGAATCTAATCTTAATGACATTAATCTTTCTGCCATTTTGCAAAAATTATTTGCCTTTCTTTCATCAATCGTTCCGTTACCACCTAGACAAATCATGGTTGGTCTATTTATCTTAAAATCTTTTGTTTCTAATTTTTGCCAATGATTTTCTACTTCTATATTTCTTTTTCCAAAACTCGCTTCTTTTGCTCTTGCCATATTAACCTTCCTTATTCAATATTTATTGTATCACAAATAAATATAATTTACAATAGTTACCTAAAGTTAATCTTTAGATTTTTTATTTCTAAACCACTCAACCATTTCTCTTACAGACTCATCTATATCTGTTGCTATATATCCAAGATCTTTCTTTGCCTTAGCACTAGTATAATTATGTGGATCTTTTAATGCACGCAATGTAACCCTATTTAATACTTTTACAAATGGCATAACAACATACACTAACCAGTCTGGAATAATAAACGGTTTGCACTTTTTGTCAAGAACTTTATTTATCTTGTCATAAAACTCATGTATCGTAACATTATGTCCAGATACAATATATTGCCCGCTAGTATTAGATAATGAAGAGTTGTATATACACTTGCACACATCCATAACATCTACAAAGTTATATCCACCCTTAATACCAATCTCTTTCTTGCCATTAATTATGCCTTGGACAATCCTGCCCACAGCAGAGGGTTTGTAATCATGCACACCAATGACACAAGTTGGCAGTATTATATTGGCATTAAATTTTTTATTTGCCTTTATTCTATCTAAGACATATTTCGATGCCATCGCCTTTGTCTTGCTATAACTATCTGGCATTAGGTCTGGATAATAATCATCCGGCTCTGTGATAAGAGCATTCACATCCTCTCTATATATTGCATCTACACTGCCAATGTATACGAACTTCTTGACACCCACCTCTTCGCATACATCACATATATTCTTAGTCGCCACATAATTAATATTATACGCCTCATTAAATTTCTTACCTGTAAGGTCTATAAACCCTGCACTATGTATAACTATATCATCCTTTCTAATATTTGCCTTTAGAAAATCTACGCTAGTAATGTCACCTACTACTTGTGTAACAGTTGTACCCGACAATTCTCTATCAACATACCTTCTACCAAGTGATATTATGCTAGCATCCCTATCCATAGCATTAATATGTCTAACTAAGTTATTCCCAATATGTCCTGATGCACCAGTGATAACAAAACGCATTTCCTTACACCCTCCTCTATACAATGTAACATATAAAAAATAATTTGTTAAATCAATATAACAAATAAAAGCAACCATGCGGTTGCCTTAATATTATTTTGTGTTTTTTGTATTTCTCTTACTATTAAAGTACTCTTTGACAGCCCTTCTATCATTAATGAAATAGAATGAAGATATATATACTATCATAAATAAGATATATACAACTAAGAACACAGCGTATGGCATTGGAATTACTCTAATGATACTACTAGTAGGCATAAAGTACATTGGATCACCCTCAATCCCTCTATTCATCTATAATCTTTACCACTATTCCATCTTAAATACTTTATCGTTCTGCTGTATTTCCTTAACAATTCCCATTAGTACCGACATATCATCGTAAAAAGGCTCAAATGCTTCGCCAGAAATCTCTTTACTCTTAGCAGACATATTGAATAATTTATTTTTAGGTAATGTTATATACATCATGTTCTTATATAGGACCAATCCCATTTCCTTAATATGCTGAGATATCTTATCTAGTTTTTGCATTAGATCGGTAGTCAATATATATCTAGCTTCTATCTGATTATTAGCCCTTACAGCATATTTCTTGTTAAATTCGATACCTTCTAATTGTACCTTCTCCAGCGGTGGCGCAAATCTATAATTACCTCTGTTAAGAGTAAGTATACACTTAAACTCAAAAGGAAAACTAATATAACCTACTGCACCATTGAATACCGTACGCTCACTGCGTTTGCCCTCACTATCCTCTTCTATACTTATGGTCTTTACATCACTAATGGTCAAGTTCACACCACTAGCACTGCCATCATCTTTTGGTATATCAATAGATAACAAATCCTCACCAGTATATTTATCGTAATGACAGTTAAGCCCTGCCCTATAATACACTTCCGAACTAATAACGCCCGTTCTATTATAAGTGTATTTTTCGCCCTGCATTATGGTATCTATCACCTTCGCTTTATATTTCGTTTGCACTTTCTTATACGCACTAGCACGCCTTGTAGCAAGTATTGATATACCGATAATAAGTAAAACTACACTAATAAATATTAGCGTGGATCCCATCTGGTCAGTTATAGTCAACACTGCAACTACACCTAACGCCACGCTTAACAATATTATAAAAATTCCACCTATCATATACTTTTTTGCAGAAGACGCAACCTGTTTCTTGTCTTCTTCTGTTAACAAATTCTTTGTTTTCTCTAAGAATTCACTTCTACTAATCATACATTTACTCCAAATTAAATTTTATTCAGTACACATTTTTTAGACAAAGAATTTTATTGTATCACTTTAATCTATCTTAAAGATCTTGTCATTTCTTTGAATTTCTTTTACAATCCCCATTAACATTTCAATATCATCATAGAAAGGCTTAAATATAGTTCCATCAAATTTTTTGTTTCTATCATATGATTCAAACAAATGGTTGTGCGGAAATGTTATAAACATTTTTTTACCAACCAATACAAATCCAGGATCAAAACCACGCATTGCCAACTGGATTAATTTCTGCATAAGATCTGTGGTTAAGATATATCTGGCCTCTATCTGATTATCCGTTTTCACCTTATATATATTATCAAAGTCAATACTTTCTAATTTTACATTACTCAATCTATTTACCGTTTTATAATCAGATCTATTGATTGTCAATGTACAATTAAATCTAAATGGAAATTCTATACAACCTAGTACGCCATCATAACAATTATATGTTGAAGGGCGTCCTTCTTCATCTCGTTCTGTCTTAGTGGTTGTTACATCGCTGATAAATAGTTTTATATCAGTTGGATTACCATCATTATCAGGAATGGCAATAGACAATAAATCCTCTCCATGATAATCATCATAACCAGACGGCAATTGGGCTTCTCTGTATATTAACTTGTTAATAACACCATATTTGTTATATTCAAACTTCTCACCTTGCAATGCATAATCAACAACTATACTCTTATAAGAATTAATAATACTCTTATAGCCTTTTGTATTTCTTGTAAACAACAAAATTAATCCAATAATTAAGAGACAAGCAGACAAAAATAAACCCAAATAGAACGCATTAACTATAGATAATATCACACCAGCAACTGCTATTATCATAAAAGACATAGACCAAATTAAACGTTTTTTTATTTTGGCTCTAGCTTCTTTCATATCAGACTTCGTCACAACAAATTCTAAGTATGCCATAAAATCTTCTCGGCTAACCATACATTTACTCCAAATTGATCTTTATATTCATACGCTCGCCAGTATCAATAGTAAATAGTTGAGTTCTTTCGAACTTATACATTCTAGCAATTAACCCGCTAGGCATTGACTCGACCAGTGTATTATACATATTCACATTGCTGTCATAGAATCTTCTTGCTGCCACAATTTTGTCCTCTATCAATACCAATTCATCCATAAGATTAGCAAATAACGCATCTGCTTTTAACTTTGGATAATTCTCTGCAAGTGCGATAATCTGTCTCATCTTAGGCAAGATCTTATTAGCACAATCTATCTTATCCTTCTCATCTTTTGCATTATTTGCCATATTTCTAAGTTCGGTAATCTCGGCAAATACTTCCTTCTCATGCTTGGCGTAACCTTTTACAACACTTACTAGATTTGGTATCATATCAAACCTTTGTTTTAAGTGCACATCCACAGATGACAATGATTCTTTTACCTTATTGCGATAATTAACCAATCTGTTATATATGGTCAACAGATAACATAGTATTATAAGTCCTAACAATGCAATAACTGCGCCTAACACTACCATACCAGTTCTCATAGGCTCTGCGTTCATTACAACTAGCATTATTCCTAGCACCATAATAGCAATGCTAAGCATTATTATAATAGGACCTACTATAGACCTCTTCTCAGTTTCTTTCATATTTATCCCTTCTCCTTAAATATTTATTAAGTGGTTCATGCTCCGACATTATTCCTACCAATCTGTTATATAGCATCTTAGTCGCATCCGCCCAAGTTACATACAGGTCGTTATATGCATTGATACCCACCATCTTCAATTCTTTAGTGTTCATAATAGCATCATATATTCTGTTGGCATAAGATTTCTCGTTGTTATCTGATACATAACCATTTACGCCATCAAAGACTTCATTAGATACAAAACTATCCTTGATATACACTCCCGCTGTCTTAAATCCCGCCGCCTCTATTTTTGCCAAGGCATATATATCGTAGGTGGTAGGATACAGCAAGAGATCGGCTCTGGCAAGTAGTGCACAACACATCTCATCGGGTGTATATCCCAAAAAGTGCACATTTTTCATAATCCCCAGTTCCTTTGCCACCGCACTAAGTAACGGTATGGCATCGCCTTTGCCTAGTACAAAGTATCTAAATCTTATCTTGCGATCCTTCAGTATCTTAAGCGCACGCAAGGCAAAGTCTATACGCTTAGTTTCCCTTACATTACCCATGGACACAAAGACCAACTCGTCGCCTATATTATATTCGGCATTTGCTATTTTTGCCAACTCGCTTTTCTTCAATTTACTGCTAAGATCACTACCAAGTGGCAGATATGACACCTTGCCATTAAAGCCTATTGCCCGCAAATCCTCTGCTACATATGGAGATGATACAAATACCTCATCTAACGCATTCAATGTCTTAATCAATTTCTTAATCTTGATGTTTGCAATTAACCCTATTCCATGTCTTTGTCTAATAAGTACAGTATAATCATGATGAAGGGTTGCAACGACCGGTATATCCTTCGCTCTTGCCAGCTTAATCATCATGTCAGACAACTTTCCAATAGAGTGCATATGGATAATATCATAATCACCCTTATACAGCATATTATACAGCGACCTAGTCGCTCTATTAGATCCACTACAGATCACATGATACGGCACATAATTATATATATCTTGCTCTACACCCAATGTTGCCACAGTAATGTCGCTGTGCGTATACATATTCTTAGCATAGTTATCCACCGCACGCACTTCGCTAGTTATATTGGGATGAAAATGGTCTATAACCTCTAATATCTTGTATCTTTTTTCCACAATCACCTCAAAAATGTGTATTACTTACCCTTAGTGTAACAGAAATATTTTCTTTCACAAAATTAATTAAATATATTATTTTAATATAAAAAACTTAGAAAAGACTTGTAGTTTTTCTTAAAATGGATTACAATGTAGTCAATACATTGATTAAGGAGTGCTAAATTATGTTAGACATTAATTTAATTAGAAGCAATGCCAGCGACGTAGCAAAGGCATTGGCTAAAAAGGGAGTAGATGTAGATTTCACTCATTTCTTAGAGCAAGACACAAAAAAGAGACAATTGCTATCCGAGGTGGAACAATTGAAGGCTCAGAGAAATAGCAATAGTGCATTAGTCCCTCAATATAAGAAAGAAGGCAAGGATGTAAGTGAACTTATTGCAAAGACCAAGAAGATTGGTGAAGATATTGCAAAGTTGGATGAAGAAATATCTTTACTAGACAAGGAAATGACCGATTTCATGCTATCTTTACCAAATATACCAGATGAAGATGTAGTTGCTGGTGGCAAAGAGGCCAATGAGGTTATAAGAACATTCGGCGAGAAGCCTAATTTCGATTTCGAGCCAAAGTCTCATATCGAGATCTGTGAGAATTTGGGACTAATTGATTACGAACGTGGTGCAAAACTGGCAGGAAATGGTAGTTGGATATATCGTGGACTAGGTGCAAGATTAGAGTGGGCGCTTATTAATTTCTTCATAGATGAGCATTTGGCAGATGGGTACGAATTCGTACTACTACCACACATGCTATCTTATGAATGCGGACTAGGCGCTGGGCAATTCCCTAAATTCAATGATGAAGTATACTGGATTGACAACAAGTCCGAGACTAGCAAGTTCTTGCTACCTACAGCCGAGACTGCATTAGTCAATATCTATCGTAACGAGATATTAAAGGAAAGTGATTTACCTAAGAAATTCGCTGGATACACCCCTTGCTATCGTAGAGAGGCAGGTAGTTACAGATCGGAAGAGCGTGGCATGATCAGAGGTCACCAATTCAACAAGGTAGAGATGGTGCAGTACACCACTGCAAAGGATAGCGACAAGGCATTCGAAGAACTAGTAGGCAAGGCAGAGAGATTAGTTCAAAAGCTTGGACTACATCACCAAGTAAGTAAATTAGCCGCAGGAGACTGCAGTGCTAGTATGTGCAGAACATATGATATAGAGATATGGATACCTAGTATGGGTATATACAAGGAAGTAAGTAGTGCTAGTAACGCTAGAGATTATCAGGCTAGACGTAGCAATACTAGATACAGAAATGAAGAGACTAAGAAGTTAGAGTATGTACACACACTTAACGCTAGTGGTCTAGCTACTTCTAGACTATTCCCAGCGATCCTAGAGCAGTATCAGAATGCCGATGGTAGCGTAACAGTACCAGAAGTACTTAGAAAATACATGGGCGGTATTGAAGTAATTAAATAATATAAAAACAATGCTTGTAAGTAATATTTACAAGCATTTTGTCTAAGGAGAAAAATATGAATATATGGAAAGAAATTTCAAGAGACAGGATTAATCCAGAAGACTTTGTTGCCTGCATTGAAATAGAGCAAGGTAGCAAGAACAAGTACGAATTGGACAAAGAGACCGGGCTAATAATCCTAGATAGAGTATTATACACCTCTACCCACTACCCTATGAATTATGGATTCATACCTAGAACATACTCGGAGGATAATGACCCACTAGATGTATTTGTGCTATGCAGTCAACCAATTCAACAGAATTGCCTAGTAAGGTGTTACCCAATAGGCGTAGTTATCATGGAAGACAGAGATGAGAAGGATGAGAAAATCATAGCAATACCATTTGGCGATCCACAATGGAACCAGATACAAGACCTAAAGGAATTGCCAAAGCACATAATGAGTGAATTGAAGCATTTTCTAGAGGTATACAAGCAATTAGAAAATAAGAAAGTAGTTGTACAAGAAATAGGTGGCAGGAGACTGGCCATTAAGACAATCAAAAGCGCTATGATTGCATTTGAAAAAAAGTACGAATCAAAGCCAACAAAATAAAATATAGGAGAAAGAGAAATGGATATAAAAGATTTGGCAATAGTTAGAGTAAATAACACCATACCATATGGCGGAATTGTAAAACCCATTTGCAACACTGGATATTTAACAAAAGATGCAGGATCTACTTTTGCATTTGAAATGAATAGCCTACTGCGAAGAAAAGGCAAATTAGTGAGCGAAGATCAGCCAAATGCAGACGAACTAAATGAAAAAATACAAAAATCATACTTGCCATATAGCAGTAGTTACAACTCTATGTCACTGTGGTGTATCAATGGTGTTGTTCCAGATGAGAGAGAAAATGCTGTATTCGGCAATAATAATTTCTCTCATAAGAATGTAGTTGTCATAGACAGCCTAGAGGCACATATGGATGATAACCTACTATCCATGAACCCTACCGATACTGCCATACACGGCAATACAAAATTATCTCATAGCGCAAGAGTTATGATAAGGCAAGAATTCTACGACAGATTAACTCCTGAACAAATTTCTATGCTAAACGACTTAAATATCAAGACTTTTGCTGGTGATATGAAGACTGCTGTAGACAAGAATTTGACTGAGATGGGCTACACTCCTGAGACCTTGTCATTGAAAAGAGATGATAACGGATATAAGAAATCTGAGACCAGCGATGAACTCATAGCAACAATAGAAAAAGTCGCAACAGATAATAAAAAATCAATGGAATATCATCATAATATATTAACCATGCAAACTGATGATAAAGACAAATTTGAATGCGTAAAAGATGAATTCAAAAATGATACAACAGTAAGAGAACTATACGAAAAAACATTCTTCAACTATATTTTTAGACACCTAAATCTAGATAAAAGTATTGAATATGAATGTATTAATTATTCTAGCGCTTTTCCTTATATGGAACAGCTATGTGATGAGATAGACGCAGTAGGGCTGGATAATTATAAGGCGTGTGTAGATAACTATAACCATACAATAGAGACACTTCGTGGCAAAGGCATACTCCCTACCCCACAAGATATTGTAGATGCAAATAAGGCAAAACAACCTATTGACCTATTATCAATAATAGAGCACGAAATGGAAAATGAACAAGAAATGTAAATATAAACATAAAAAAAATTCTGGCAAATTAACTTGTCAGAATTTTTTTATTACATCTCAGACTCTCTTACTAGATCATCTATTTGTATATTTGAGTTCTCACAATAAGGAACTATTTTCTTGTTAAATCTATCGAAATTGTATTGAATTGATCCGGTATTCATTTCTCTTAGTACTCCTACCATTCTATCCATTATATCCACACCAGGACCAAAAGCATCTGTTATTGTAAATAATCTTCTATGTCCTTCGAAATTCCCAGTATAAGAGAAATAATCTACATAATCACTCATTGTTTTGACAAAAGCAGTTCTTGGCTCATAATTCATATTCTTATTCCCATCTAGACGCCACCAGTTACCCAATATGTTATTCATACCCTTCGCGGCACATTTAGGTGAAGTTAACTTAGTCTTCGCATACAACTCAGAAATCTTGTTCTCATAAGAATCTGCCACCTCTGCAGGAATTAATCCCGCTTCTACTCTGTCATGCAATCTATCCATTGCCTCATCATAACTAATATCATTACATTCTTTTATAACTTTAATATTTTCTGCCATATTTTCCTCCAATATTATATCCATAATACACTTTTTAATTGCCCATATTATCTACTATAGTATATCATCTACACATTCGTATGTCAATAGTGAATTTTTGTACCAATAGAGAAAAAGAAGAGGACTCTCCCTCTTCTATTCTTTTTCTATTTCTTTTTCATGTTTATCGTTCTGCAATGTGGAATCATTTGATACTATGTATTTTGATGAATCTATCCCAGAACAATCCAAATATCTTTTTACCAATCTATTGGCATGCTTACCATAAATCTTTTCATCATAATTAAGCTTGATTTTGCCAATTGAAATATCTTGCATACTATCAGCAATTACATCATATCCAACAACCGATTGAAGAGTGTTTACTTTTCCACCTTCTATACTAGAATATGTTTTAACCCAATTCCAAATAGCTCTTTTTTGAATAGCTACTTGTAATGGCTCATATGGTGAACAAGAAGACTCTTTCTTATATGAATCACTTACAAATTTGCGCCACAAACTACTCATAGCAACACTAATTGTCATATCTGGATATTCTTTTCTTTCTTCTGCTCTTACTGGCACAGAATTAGGATTAGAATTCTTCCATATTTCCGCTTTTACAAACATATCTTCCACAATACCAATGTACTTATCCGCAACCTCATCGGTAATAATACCAGCCTCACGCTTTGTATTAATATCTTCTATTACCTGAGGTTTTGTTTTGTCTTTATTTTCTTGTCTTTCGGTTTCTATTCTTTTTCTTCTATTTTTCTCTATATTTTCCAGTAACTTCTCTTTACTTGACATTTTTCTATCTCCTTGTTTTGTATAAGTAGTCACATGAATATTATATCATATATGAATTAAATAATCAACCCCCTATATTTATTTCGCCAAAACACACCTTATATGCTAAAATATTACTATCAATGACACGAGAGGTATAATATTTATGGATAGAATAGTAGTAATTACTGGTGGTACTAGTGGCATAGGCAGAGAGCTAGCCGATATGTTTAGAAAGAATAATGATACAGTGGTCGTTCTAGCCAATGCTGGCTGTGATGACAGTGGTATGGAATACACTTGTGATGTATCAAATGAGAAGCAAGTACAAGATATATTTAGCGACATTCAGAAAAGATTTGGTCGTGTAGACATACTTCTTAATAACGCAGGATATGGTATGAGCGGTATAACCGAGTTAATACCTACCGAGAAATCAAAGGCTATATTCGATGTAGATTTCTTCGGAGTAGTAAATTGTACCAAGTACGCCCTACCAATGATGGGTAAAGGTGCAAAGATTGTAAATACCGGTAGTGCTATGGCATTCTTCCCAGTACCATATAGGGCATACTATGCTGCGGTAAAATCGGCAGTTGTAACCATGACATATTCACAAAGGTCGGAGTTAAAACCTCTTGGTATAGACCTATGCACCATATGCCCTGGTGATATCAAGACCAATTTCACAAAGAGCAGAGTAAAAGAGTTCGAGACCAATGACAGATATGGTGATGCTATTGAAAGGGCAACCAAGAAGGTAGACGGCAGAGAGGACAAGAGAATGTCTGCCGAAGTGTGCGCTAAGAGAATGTACAAGATAATCAATAAGAAGAGAATGAAGCCTATGTATATAATAGGTGGATTCCATAAGTTCCTACACTTTGTAGCAAGATTTGTTCCTACCAAGTGGCTACTATGGGGAATTAACAAAGTGTGCGGATAAACACCTTGACAAATCAATGGTAATATAATACAATTCTAATATCAAATTATAAAAGAAAGAAGGCTAAAGATGACAAGAACATATATTTCAAAAATAGAACCAGAGAAAGAAATTAAGATAAGTGGCTGGATTGAGAGAATTAGAAACTCTAAGAACATGATATTTATAGTGCTTAAGGATATCACAGGCAAGATCCAGGTAACTATAGAGAAGGCAAATAACGAAGATATTTGCAACGCACTAGAGGGTATCATTGCTAATTCTGTAATAGAAGTCACTGGTGTAGCACATCTATCAGAGTATGTGAAGATGGGTGGCATTGAGATGATCCCTACTAGCGTACAAGTACTTAGCAGTGCAGAGGCTCTGCCAATAACAGAAGAGGCTAATATAGATCAGAAGTTGGACTATCGTTGGATAGATCTAAGAAGTGAAAAGAATACACTAATGTTCCAGGCTCAATCATGCTTCACTAACGCAATGAGGACATTCTTAGTATCTCAGAATTTCACCGAGATACATACGCCAAAGATAATCGGTGCTGCTAGTGAGAGTGGTGCAGATGTATTTGAACTGACATATTTCGACACAAAGGCATATCTAGCACAGAGCCCACAATTCTACAAACAAATGGCTATGGCAAGTGGCTTTGAGAGAATATTTGAGTGCGGTCCAGTGTTTAGAGCCGAGAAGTCTTATACCAATAGACACGCTACAGAATTTACAGGATTTGATATCGAATTTAGTTACATCGAGTCTTACGAGGATGTAATGAATATGGAAGAAGATATGATTATTGCCGGCCTTAGTGCAGTAAAGGAAAAATATGGCGACAAGATCAAGGAAGTATTTGATGTAGATATCGTTGTACCTACTAAGCCATTCCCTAGGATAAAGCTACAAGACTTGTATTCTGCCATTGAGACAAAATATGGATATACCCTTCCAGATAGTGAGAAGATAGATCTAACCACTGAGGCAGAGAAATTGGCTGGCAAATACGCTATGGAAGAATATGGTCACGAATTCATATTTGTAACCGATTACCCTAAGGACAAGCGTGCATTCTATCATATGAGAAAGGATGGTGTACCACAAGGCTACGACCTAATATGGAAAGGCGTAGAGATCACCACTGGCGCCCAAAGAGAGCATAGATATGATATCTTAAAGGCACAAGCCGAAGAAAAAGGTCTGGACAAGGATGTACAATTCTATCTAGAATTCTTCAAGTATGGTTGTCCTCCTCACGGTGGATTTGGTATAGGACTAGACAGAATAACAATGCTAATGCTAGGTGTATCCAGCATCAAAGAAGCAGAGTTCCTATTCCGTGGTCCTAATAGATTAACACCATAATGGAATTATATTTACTCCCATAATATATGGGAGTATTTTTATCCACAAAAAAACTTTTATTGTGTACAAAAAACCTTTTTATAATTAAATTTTATTATTTATTTCATTTGACACACTCAATATATGTATATATAATCAAAAATATATAATAATGGCATATTTTCTATTCTTTTTTATGTTTTGTTTTCCACATAATATACCATTATTGTAATTAAAATATTTAGGAGTTTATATATGAGAACTAAACACAAAATTGCTGTCATATCTATCATAGCAGTATTAATACTCGCTGTTATAGGCATGACTATAGGGCTAGTATTGGTAGCACAACAGGCCAGCTTGTCAAATAGCATGACCATATCTTATTCAGCAGATAACGTAGATGCTACTATTGCGACTAATGCGAAGTGGTTCAAAGCAGATGGAACATCTGTAGATATAGAACTAAAGGATAGTACAGACACTACTGGCAGTGTAGAATTCGACGCTACCGATACTACAACAACTACTGGCGGATTTGAATACAAAGATGTTGCCCTAGGTGTAGGTGATTATGTAGAATACTATTTTACAATCACGAACACTGCTACACCGGTGAAGGGAGAGCCTGCAACTGAAGACTGGTCTTGGGTTTTTAGCAGTCCAGAAGCCGATGTTTATTTTGATAATTCAAAAATTCTTCGAGTAAAAGCTGATGTAGTAGAGAAAAGTGCTAATAATAATGTTAAGGTCAGCATTGGCAAGGATATAACGGACTATTATTTTACGCCAGATTCATACGACGAAGCTTCTGGCTATGGTGGTAGTACCCATGAACATACTATTTCCCTAGTAGAAAGAAATTCTGAATATGAAACAATACAAGCCAGAGATGTATTGACATTGATTCTAAGAATGGAAATTGATGACCCTACATTAGATGCGAACTTAGAGGCTGGATTCAATATTGCATTATCATACAATAATCTTAGCGCAAGCGCAGAGCCAAAGTCTTCATTTGCTTTTGTAGTAGACCAATATGTAACTGAACAAACTCAAGAAACTGAGATCTCTTGTACTATGGAAAAGATATCTAATGGTGTTACAACCCTGATTGATACTAAGAAAGTAGAAATGTCCACCTACTTTGACTTCTATCCTTATGGGGCTACATATACTTCAAGTTTAACAAATTTTAATTCACTAAGCATGACTGCAGGTGAGAAATTAATAATTACATTTAATATCGATTCAGATTTCTCAGGTAGGGGCCTGGATTCTTATTACTTCCAAGATAAAATTAAATCTAATTTCAGCGTTCGTTTGGGTACGTCATTAAACGATCTAACAACTTCATTGGAGAATATAACTACTACTGGTAATACTATTGTAATAGAGGTAACATGCAATACAAGTGCTGATCTTAATCTATCATACTCAAGTTATGAAGAACCAAAACTTTATTTAACGCCTTAACTCTTATTAGTAAATAAAAATGTAATACCAACAAACGGTATTACATTTTTTATGCAATTTTTATATTACACTTGCATATATATACACTGATGAGAGAATATGTAGATTATCCAGATAATTACAGTGATACTGTAATAGAGAAATTGAATAAAGAGTACAAGAGACCTAATAATATGTCTTTTTTATCACAGATATTACAAGGAGGAGGTATGAAAACCCTACAAAACGAGAACGAGAATGTATCCCCAGCACCTACACAAGAGAATAATACCACTAGTGTACCATACAGCCCAGAAACATTCCGCCTAATCAGCCTTATTAGTAGCAATTATTGCAATATCAGTAATCTGCTAGAGAACATTATATCCAAGACCAGTTCATCTAAGAGAGAGATATACCAGCAGATAAATGCACAAGTTATGGTGGATATGCGTACATTCAATAACACATTCAACACAGTGTGCAATATGGAGAGGTATAATTTCTGCAACTATAACCAACTAATATATCTAACCATTGAGAACTGGATAGATCTAACAGAGAACTTAAGCAATCTATCCATGTACCTAATCAATAACACTAATTACAATACCGCACTCACCTTAAGAAACAACGCATTTATACTATTTAGAAGATTTATAGAGGCCAGACCTATTAGATATTAAGAAAAATACCATGACAGGTATTTTTTTATTTTCACACCTTAAAGCATTGACTATCGAACATTTGTTTGATATAATATCCTGGAAAATATGTGTGAGGTATACTTATGTTGCAACAGAATAGAATGATACTACATAGCGATCTTAATAACTTCTATGCCAGCGTAGAGTGCTTGATCAATCCTAAGATAAAAGACAGTCCAGTCGTTGTGGTCGGTGATGTAGAGAAAAGGCGTGGGGTTGTACTAGCCAAGAACTATATTGCCAAATCATATGGCATAAGCACTGGTGACACTGTATATGAGGCAGAGAACAAATGCCCTAGTGGTGTAAAATTAGTTCGTTGCACCGCCAGACATCATATATATGAGAAGATATCCAAGAGGGTACAAGATATATATCTAAGGTATACCGACTATGTAGAGATGTTCGGCATAGATGAAGCATGGCTAGATATATCTAAGATTGCCAGAGACTATAAGGAAGCATGCGAGATAGCCGAGATGATAAGATGTGAGGTAAAAGAGAAGATCGGCATAACAGTAAGCATAGGTGTAAGTTATAACAAAATATTTGCAAAACTAGGTAGCGACTTAAAGAAGCCCGATGCTATAACACTTATCACACAAGGCAACTTTCGTGACAGAATATGGGGACTAAATGTCAACAACTTGCTAATGGTAGGTCGTGCAACTAATAAAAAACTAGAGAAGATGAGTATCCGCACTATTGGTGATCTGGCAAAGGCAGACCCTGATATGCTAACGAAATATTTCGGTGTCAACGGCAAGAAATTATGGTTATTCGCTAACGGTCTAGATAATAGCCCTGTGAAATTGTATGCCAACCGAGATGAAATCAAGTCTATTGGCAATAGCACAACTTGCCCTAGAGACCTTAATAATATTAAGGATGTAAGTGCAGTGTTCTACTCACTTGCAGAACAAGTGGCATACAGACTAAGAAAAGAGAATATGTACTGCAAAGAAATTCAGATAATGGTGAGGTATAGCGATATGTCATCGGTAGAGCACCAGTGCAAATTACCATATTCTACCGACACATCCAAAGACATTGCCACAAATGCACTTAGTCTATTCAATAGAACATGCGACTTCCACCTACCAATAAGGGCTCTGGGAATAAGGCTAAAAGACTTCAGCGAACAATTGCAAACATCGATACTAGATGGTGGTGTAGATATTGCAAAACAAGAAAAACTAGATTGCATATGTGACTCTATTCGCCACAAGTATGGAGAGGGTGCAATCCTAAGATGCAATAATATGTGGAATGAATAAAAAAAAGCAATTTACAAATACTTTTTGCAAATTGCTTTTTTTGTTATTATATAGTTTTAATCTTGAATATTACTACACCGTATTTATTCTCATCTTCCGCAGTATATATGGTCCTATACACTTTTACCATCTCTTCTTTTGATTTAGTTGCAAAGCCTAGATCTGCCTTATTCAATTCATTTGCCATATCATCAAAATTATCAAATAAATATTTGTCTAGTATAATTGCATTCATTGTCTCTACACGTTCTGGCTCTCTATAGAATATTATTTTGTCTCCAATATTGAATACTTTTCTTTTCTCATCATTTAGCCTACCTTCTAACGTCTTCTCTCCACTCTTTATCAGATCATAATATATTGGATTTAGATTCAGTTCATGAGTAGCCACATCTATCTTTCTAATAGTCCAGTTACGCCATATTGGATCATCATAATACTCACTACCTTCGTACATTTCAGCAAATTTACCCCAGAAACGTATTGCTCTATGATTGGTATGCCTTGTTGCAAATACAAACTCTCCATCAAATAGATTAGTCAGTTCACTAGCAAACCAAATAGCATTGCCATTGCCTCTGTATTCTGGTAGTACATAGAATTCCGCAAAGTCATATACCCTATTCTCCAACTCTCTAATGAGTGCAATCCCTGCAACATTATTATCTATTATGAAATATATAGGAAATCTATCCCTATCTACCCAGTAATAATCAAACCACTTATAGATAGGAACTCCCTTGTCATCAAACTTGATATCAGGATCAAACTCTGACAACTCTATGAGATATTCATTAAGAATTCTTCTCATTTCTTCCCTTCTAGATAGGGGTACAATTTGAATTCTTCTCATAATTTTACCTCTCTCACTTATCTTGTGTTATATTATTTTATTATATTATTTTATTATATTATTCTACTTCGCTTCGCTTAAGTTCGTACCTTTGCCAATATTCACATCTAGGTGCACCTTTAGATCGACCGCGTTCTCCATGCAATCTCTAAGGATTTCTTCTACTCTTTTCTCTTCTCCAGCAACCACATCCACTATCAATTCATCGTGCACTTGCAATATTAACTTGCTTTGCATTTTTTCTTCCTTGAACTTATTATACACCTTCACCATAGCAAGCTTGATAATATCCGATGCAGTACCTTGCAGTGGCATATTCATTGCCACCCTCTCACCGAATAGTTGTTGCATCTTACTGGAGTTACGCAACTCTGGAATAAACCTAATTCTACCCTTCAGGGTGGTTATGTAACCATGCTCTCTAGCATACGCTACATTGTCATTCATGTACTTCTCTACCTTAGGATAACGCATGAAATATGTCTTGATGTACTCATTTGCCTCATTCTTGGTTATGCCGATGTTTTGACTCAATCCCCAATCGGATATACCATAAATTATACCAAAGTTAATCGCCTTGGCACTCCTTCGCATACCCTCCGACACCATATCTATAGGCATACCAAATATCTCACTTGCAGTAATAGAGTGTATATCTTTACCCGAATTATATGCCTCAATTAGCCTCTCATCGCCACTGAAATTCGCCAGCAACCTTAATTCTATCTGGGAGTAGTCGGCACTAACAAGGCAACCCTTAGGATCGGATGCTACGAATAATTTCCTTAATTCTTTCGCTTCCTCAGACCTTGTAGGTATATTCTGCAGATTAGGCTCGGTAGATGATAGCCTACCAGTAGCTGTGACTGCTTGCTGGAACACTGTATGTATTCTGCTATAACTATCTACTAGATCCATATACGACTTAATATATGTAGAATGCAACTTGAAATATTGTCTGAAGTCTATTATCTTCTGAATAATTGGATGCTGTCCTATAAGTTCATTTAAGACAGATGCCTTGGTGCTCTCTTTCTTATTTGATTTTGCCTTCAGCCCAAGGGTAACGAATAGCACTTCTGCTAGTTGCTTAGGACTATTGATATTGAACTTCGCACCAGCCAAGTCATATATCTCTTCACTTAACTCGTTTACCAAGTTCTGATACTTAATATCCAAGTCTCTTAACTCATCGGTATCTATCTTGACCCCTGCCACTTCCATTTCATATAGCACTCTAACTAGTGGCAATTCAATCTCTGTATAGAGTTCTGTAAGATGCAATTCTTCCATCTTTACATTGAGTATTTCTGTCATTTTTACCATATTTTTTGACAATATATACGGTGGTAATGAGAAATAATCTATACTTGCCATATAATCCATTTGCTTCTGATTGCTATTAACTAAGTACTTCGCTATCATGCAGTCATATGCAATATTAGATACATTAACATCATATTTTCTTAATCTGTGCAGTAAGTCTTTCGCATCATAAGTATATACTGGCACACTCTCTATCTTCGATCTCAATGCACCGAATATATCATCAATAGGCGTGAAATAATCTATTAGACTTGGCTCTATAGAGTAGTTGTATTCCTCCTCGCCATCACATAGACTTAACACCTTGTCATCCATATAGATATATAGCCTGTCTGCTTTTAATAATCTATCATACGATGACTGTGCCTCATCTGCACTCTTAATAAAATTCACTTCTCTGTCTTCATTATCTTCTGTGCCATCTTGCGTACTTGTAAATAAGTTTGTCTTACGCAGTAGCGAATTGAATTGATACTGCTTAAAGAACTCCAATGTGCTATTGCCAAATGGATAATCAAAAGTAAAGTCTTCTAGCGATACATTTAATTCAAAGTCTGTTATGATAGTGGCCAGTTCCTTAGAGAAATAAGCATTGTCCTTATCTCTGGTCAATTTCTCTTGTTGCTTGGATGTAAGATTGTCAATATTAGCATACACACCATCTACATCCCCGTAATTAGCAATGAGACCTAGTGCGGTCTTCTCGCCTATTCCATCCACTCCTGGAATATTATCCGATGTGTCTCCCATAAGTGCCTTTAACTCAATAATTTGCTTTGGCGCTAGTCCATATACCTCTCTTAATTTCGCCTCATCATAGTACACAGCCTCACCGCCCTTCTGTGGAGCGTACACTGTGGTATTCTCATTGATTAATTGCAATACATCTTTGTCGGCAGACACTATTATGTTCTCAGTATCGAACTTTCTAGATAGCACACCTATTATATCATCGGCCTCTATCTCATCGTGTTCCATATACTTGATATGCATAGTTTTCAGCATTTGCTTCAACAGTGGTATCTGAGATATTAACTCTCTAGGGGTAGGTCTTCTCTGCGCCTTATAATCCTTATACATCTGATGTCTAAATGTCTTCTTGCCCTTATCGAACGCTACTGCTATGTAGTCGGGATGCTCTGTCTCAATAATCTTGGTCAGGGTATTGGCAAATCCGAATACAGCGTTGCTAATCACTCCATCGAAATTCTGTAACATTGGCAATGCATAGAATGATCTGAAGCATATATTATTTCCATCAATAATTACAAACTTTTTCATAATAATCCTTAATTAAAATAAATTTTCCATAACCTGCTTGATACTACAATGTATAATAAAGACCTTAGCACTATCATAGTACCAACACATAGATTAAATAAATATCGGTTGCACAAAAATGATTAAATAATTCATTTCTTACAACTATCGATAACTAGTATACCCAAATAACCTACATTTAGCAAATAAATACTAGGCATATTTTTCCACAGATTAGGTCATATTTCAAATATGTCAAAACATAGCCATTCCCCACCTTTTGCACCAAAATTTTTTTATAACAATTAAAATAATATTTTTATAACCCCTTTATTTGATTGACAACTTATATATATATATATATATAATTTTTATAGACATTTTTAATGACTTTGTGGTGATTTCTGCATTCAGTGTTATCCACAAGCATTATGATGTAATTACAAAAAGGAGATAATAAAATGAAATCAAAAAAACTTGCCGTACTAATAACCGTAAACATTGTATTCGCATTGGCAATAATAGGCCTTGCAGTTGGACTGGTATTAGTAGCGCAACAAGCTACACTTAATAACCAGATGTCAATTAAATACGAAGCAAAGAATGTAGATGTAGAGATAACTGCATCTGGTAAAAAGTATGCTAATAAGAATGACACTACTGGTGAGGCAATAAGACTAGCAGATAGCGAACAAACTACTACAACTGTTCAATTTACTGCCACACAGAGTGCCAATGAGACTAATGCCAATATTAACTTCGAGACTGTAACTATTGATGACGCTACAGGAAGGGCGGTATATACATTCAATATCACTAATACTGCTAGTACCACAAATACAAAAGAATTGAAAGTAAGAGCAACTGTATTCGACAACAACGATGCAACTGCATTCAATAACGACGGTAACGTATCTGTTAGAATTGGTAAGACAGAGGCCCTTGCTACAACTATGACAGAGAACATCACTTCATCTACTGCAAATGTAGGTGCTGGTGGTGAGACTACTACCCTAGTTGTTGTAATGAGCATTGATAACAAGACAGAGGCTGTAAATGACTACAACCTATCTCTTAAGTTAGATTTCAGTTACGACATCGCTCAAGATGACTGGGATGGCACAGTGGGTACCCTTCCAGAGCCCGTAGAATACCCTGGGGATAGCCGTACTCACAAGATATCCATTACCACAGCAGAGCAATTTGCTGCATTAGCAGAAATGGTAAATACCCCTAATCACCCACTATCAGCATATAACGATTACAGATACGAATTTAGCCTAGAGGCAGACTTAGACCTTATGAATATCAAATGGACACCTATCGGATACGGATATTCATCCAAAACACCTTCTGGAGAGGCAATATTCGTTGGCGCTCCTGAATTCAATGCTGCATTTAATGGAAATGGTCATATTATTCGTAATCTAAAGATGGAATATGATGCAAATGTAGAAGGTCAGAAATTAATAGCAGATATTACATCTACTAACGGATCTACATTAGGTCAAGGCTCTGCAGGTATAGGATTATTCGGCCATACAGGCACACAAGCCAGAATTAAAAATGTAACCGTATGCAACGCACTAGTTACAGGCAATAGATATGTCGGTGTTATTGTAGGACACTTTGTGGGAACATCTCACCACAAAGCGTTAGACAATTGTCATGTAACCAATGCAGTAATTAATAACATTTACCACGATGAAGAAGACAGTGGCGACAAGAGTGGTGCAATCTCCGGATATTCTGTTACAACAAATCAAGGCATTCAGAATTGCTCTGCAACAGATTGTGAAATAAAGGCTGGCAGAGATGCTGGTCAATTGTTTGGATTAGTATATAACCATTCAGTAGACATTATCAATGGTGGAACAAATACAGCCCACAATGTATATGTTAGTGCCAATGGTTCAGGAACAGGTAAAAATATTAACAACACTCTAATTGGTAGAACCGCCAGCGCTTAATATTTATTTACATTTAATAAAACAAAAAAAACATTAGAGATTAATATGCAATTACTTGCATTATAAATCTCTGATGTTTTATATGTAAATAAATTAGAAAAATAATATAAAGTGAGAACTATAATAATGAAATCAAAAAAAGTCGCAATATTAATAACATTGAACATTGTATTCGCATTAGCAATAATTGGCCTTGCCGTTGGTCTGGTGCTTGTAGCACAAAAAGCATCTATCAATAACCAAATGTCAATTAGATATGATGCCAAGAATGTAGATGTAGAGATCGTTGCATCTGGCAAGAAGTATGCTAATAAAAATGACACTACCGGTGAGGCAATAAAACTAGCAGATAGCGAAGAAACAAGCAGAACCATACAATTTACCGCAGAGCAAGGCTCTGATGAAACAAATACAAATATTAGTTTTGAAACTGTGACCATTGATGATGCTACTGGCAAGGCAGTATATACCTTTCGAATCAAAAATACTGCTAGCATCAATAACACAAATGAATTGAAGGCTCTTGCCACATTCAGTGGTCTAACAGAAGACGACAATGTCTCTGTGTTTGTAGGACCAAGTAGTGAGGCTTATGCCGATACCGAAATTACTTCTGATACAGATGACTATTTCATTAATATTGGTGCTGGACAATCTTCTAGATCAATTGTGGTTGTACTGAAGATAACCGATGCAACCGAGAGTGTACAAGATTTTGTACTGAATATGGATCTTGAATTGAGTTATGATATCAAGTTCGAGAGTACATTCGATTGGAGTGGTGCAATAACTACAGATGATTTGGATGTAATATGGGGAATAAAAAACAACAGTACATCTGCATTTGACATAACTATAGATGGTACAATCGACAATCTTAGCACATCGCTTGCTAATAATGGTGAATATGTGGGTAGTCATTATATAGAAGATGTAAGTAGCTGTGCAATAAATTTCAATGCAGAAACAACAAATAGAACAGATACATTCATCTTCAAAGTAACCTACTTAACACTAGACAACAGCATTATATGCAGAGATATAGGAATATTCGATGCAAGTGCAAAAATAGATGATTATTATGCAGACGGATATGGAAAGTTTATTTCCACATACGGCGATACTAATAATTTACCAATTTCTTCTGTAGTAAAAGGTGGCTTTATGTGGGGATATAGTGGAAACAATCTTGGAGCTACATTTGGATGGTATGACACTGATATCAAGATATTTGTGGAAATAACTGATGCTGAATAAAGTAATATAATATTAATGTAAAATATGCCTTATCAAAGATATATGAGGCATATTTTTTATATCCTAATTACATACAATTGTTTTATTCACGCCTCTTATTTTGTTTGACAAAAAAATGTATATATAAGATAATACTTACATATATTATATATTTTTGATAATATCATATAATTAATATAAAGGAAAAAATATGAGAACAAGACAAAAGGTCACACTTATCACAATGATATCTGTTCTACTGCTAGTAATAATTGGTCTTACCATTGGTCTAGTATTGGTCGCACAGCAAGTGTCAATGAACAACAATATGTCTATATCCTATAC
>SVIC01000012.1 GCA_015055515.1 Clostridiales bacterium
AGTGCTATGGGCAAATATCCTGTTGAGGCAGTTAGTGTTATGGCAAGGATATTAGAAGAATCTGAGAAATTCGTAGACTACAAGAAACTGTATGATGACTACAAAGTAGACAGCGAAATGATATCAGATATTATATCTCGAACTGTTGCAAAATTAGCATTCAAAATAAAGACATTGAAGGCTGTGGTTGTATACACAGACTCTGGTCATACAGCCGTTATGATTAGTAAGCATTTTCCTAGTTGTCCTATAATAGCACTTACTCCTAACGTGAAGACGTATCATACATTAAGTGCTGTATGGGGAGTACAAGCAGTATTAACTAAGCAGATTAAGACTGCAGATAAATTGATTGTAGAAATAGATAAAATAGTCCAAGCAAATAAGTATGCGAAGAAAGGCGAGTTAGTGCTAATTGGTACTGGTACAAGAAAGCCATCTAGTACAGATATTATTAAGTTGCATATCGTGGGTGAATAAAACAAAAAAATCATAGATAAAATATTGTCTATGATTTTTTATTGTTACATATAATATTTATTCTTTTTTGGATTAATTGGATATCGTATTTATTCTCTATATATTCTTCGCCGTCTAATACTATGGGCACATAGTTGTCATTTATAATTATAATATTGTCAATATTGTTATTGTTATTGTCATAAAATATATTGTTTTTTACTCCAAAAGCAAACAATCTCATTGTTTTTAACATGTTGGAAAATGAACAATATTCTTTTTTTCTATTTTCTTCTATTAGGATTATTCTATGTCTAGAATTGTCTTTGTTGATCTTAAATCCTGCAATATAATTACTAGTTGTTATAAGTATCAGAGAGAACTTGCCAATTATTTTTTTACCATTAATTTTTAAGTCAATAGGTAGTGTAGGATATTGATATATATCTCTTGTTGCATTTATAAAATATGCGAATTTTCCAAATATTTTTTTCCAAGATTGTTTCGTTAAATAACTTGTTCTAGAGAATCTGCCTAGTGCCAAACCATACACTGCGTATCTGTCGTTCACTTTAATTATATCTCTTTTTGTAATGTTGTTTTGTGTTATTATCTCTATTGCTTTCTTATAGTTTTTTGGTATATGTAATGAGTGTGCAAGATCGTTCATTGTGCCATTGGGGATGATTGCTATTATGGGTGAGTATGGGCTATCTGCCACAGCAGATACTACATCGTTAATTGTGCCATCGCCACCTAGAACTATTATAAGATTTGTAGTGTCTATATATTTTCTAGTTGTTAATTTCGCATCGCCTAATCTTGATGTAGGGCATATAGTTATGTTAGGATATTTCTCTAATAATAGCGATGTGATTTTTTTTAGTTTTTTATCACTTAAGCCTTTGCCACTTTGTGAGTTGTATATAAATATTTCTCCCATATCCGCACTTTCTTTTTTTTATTTTAGTATCTATAATTTATAAAAAAATATTACAAAGATATCTTTGTAACATTTTATTTCTATAACATTATTTTTGTGAATATTAGGATAAATAGTAATGTAGCATTGCTTCGAACTTGTCAAGGCTAGATAGAATTACACATTCGTTATCGCTATGCATATTGTATCCATCGGGATTAATACATACGGCGGGAGTATCATAAAAGAAATTTACATCCGATGCACCATTTTCATCTATGTGTGATAATTTGTGTCCTAAATATTTCTCGCATTTATCTATAAATTCTATTACATATTCATTGTCCATCATACATTTGAATTCATTTGTCTTATTATGAATTGCGTATGTTGTGTTAGATTTGCAAATCCTATCTAATACTTGCAATATCTCTTCTCTTGCAATGTTACTGTGTCTTATATCTATTGCCCATTGACATAGTGCAGGTACTTTGTTATAAGCATCTCCAGCATTTATCTTAGATAATACTATTGAGATATTATCGTTAACGGGGCAGGTAGTGTCTAGTTGGAAATGTTTACATAAGTCTTGATATATATCAAGTGCATTAATTATTGCGTTTTTGCCCAAGTTTGGCACACTGGCGTGACATGATATTCCTGTTGTTATTAAATCCAGTTGCAATAGTGCCTTTTCACTATCTACAAATCGGAAATTTTCTCCAGCATCGGCAACTATTATTAATTTTGGTTTTACTAAGTGTTCTCTCTCAATAATTTCAGCACCATTATGTCCGCCTATTTCTTCATCGGAGGTTAGTAGTAGTCCAATATTCTTGTCAAACTTATTATTTTTAAGTAAATGTAGGATAGTTGCTACTTGACCCTTATTATCAATGCTTCCTCTGCCATATAATTTATCGCCATCTATTTTTGCTGTAAAATCTTCATCTTTGGCATGTACTACATCAATGTGATTAAGGAATAATACATCGAAATTGACCATGTCTTCTTTTGTGCCTATTAGTAGGTGTTGGAATTTGTTGTATTCAAAGGTTTTGTAATAGAATTTGTCGCCTAGGTATTCTCTTATGAAGTCAAAGCACTTAGATACTTCATTGAAGTTACCAGAGACTGTCTTATATGATATTAGTTTAGTTAAAATATTTTGTATAGTCATATATATCGCTCCTTTATGTAATAAATATGTGCAAAATAACAAAAAAGCCAACAAAAAATTATAAAAACATCTGTTGGCAAAGTTTTTTTGTTATTTTAGAGTATTAGTAATGTCTAAATAATATTATTCTTGAGGTTTGTTCAATTCTTCTTCGAACTTAGCTAAGATTTTGCTACTAATCTCATCTCTAGTAGGAGTATTTAGAGGATGTGCGATATCCTTGTATTCGCCATCGCCAGTCTGCCTAGAAGGCATTCTTACGAAATATCCTTGATTTCCTTCTAAAATCTTGATGTCATGCACTACAAAGCAATCATCAATTGTCATTGATGCTACTGCCTTTAATTTGCTGTCATCCTTTTGTAATAGTCTAATTCTGATGTCTGAAATATTCACTTCTATTATTCTCCTTTTGTGATATTACAATTATGATTATAAACTAATTTCGCTATATCTACAACTTTTTTTGTGTATTTTCATATATATTTTTATGGAAAATAGAGCACAAATACAAAAAAATACATTTTTTTATAACATCAAAAGGGTGCACTTCGTAGGCATCGGCGGAATTTCGCTTAGTGCGTTAGCACTACTATCTAGTAGGCTGGGCATAGTTGTCACGGGCTCGAATAATGATAAGAATGCACAGTTGTTAGCGTTAAGTAAGGCTGGAGTATGCGTATATTTAGGTCATTCTGCAGACAATGTGCCAGAAGATTGTGATATGCTAGTATATAGCGGTGCGGTACCTAGCAATAATCCAGAGGTGGAAAGGGCAAGAGATATGCGTATACCTGTGGTCGAAAGATCGGTGTATCTGGCGGAGATATCTAGGTTGTATGACAATGTTATTGCCATAGCGGGATCTCATGGCAAGACTTCTACCACCGCACTTATTGGGCATATATTTACAATTGCTGGTCTTAATCCTACTATACATATAGGTGGCAATGCTGTGGGTTATGGCAACTTGCGAATTGGTAGCACGAAGTATTTTATTACCGAGGCGTGTGAATATCGCAATAGTATGCAGTATTTAACGCCGAATACTGCTGTTATTACTAATGTAGATAATGATCATTTGGATTATTATAAGACGTTTCGGAATGTAGTAAAAGCCTTTCAGAATTTTGCAAATACCGCCAGTGATAACTTGGTTGTAGGTAGCGAGAGATTTTTCCGAAAAATAGAAAGAGGTGCAAAGCTGATTAGTGCGGGGCTGGATGCAAAGCAGACAGTGTATGCAACGAATATAGTTAGGACTAAAAAAGGGTCTAAATTCGATCTGGTTGTTAAAGGAAAGAATGTAGGATTATTCGAATTACATCAATGGGGAAAACACAATATTAAGAACGCCGTCTATGCTATTGCGGTATCGTTAGAGTATGGTATAGGGGTGAATATTATTAGAAAAGCATTAAAATCATATAAGGGTGTAATATGGTGATATGAGAAGATTGGGAAATATAGGGGAGTAACATTAATATCCGATTATGCTCATCATCCTTGCGAGATTAAGAATAGTATATGTGGCTTAAAATCACATTTTGATAAAATCGTAGTAGTGTTCCAGCCACACACATACTCTAGGACTAGGCTACTTATAGAAGAATTCAAGCATTGCTTCAGAGGGGCAAATCATGTAATAATATATCCGACATATCCTGCAAGAGAGAGTTATGACACACTGGGTGATGAGAAGACTCTATTTGCTAATATATCTAACAAGAATAAACATCTAGTATCAAGTATTGATGATTTGAATGATATGATAGATACGCTGGTGTCGGCGTATGATATAGACGCTATATGCTATATGGGTGCGGGGGATTTGCCTGTAATTGTCAAAGATAAGAGTTGATATATAGTTTTTTACACAGATATCTGAGGATAAATTAAGAAATATTATCTAATTTTCAGAAATTATTTACAAATTGTATTGACTTGGAATTGTTTTTTGAGTATAATGTTTTAGCAAAATAATAATTGAGGTAATTAGAAATGAAAGAAAATTTACATCCAGATTATCATGAAGTAGAAGTTATCTGTGGATGTGGTAATAAATTCACAACCAGATCTACTATCAAGGGCGATACTCTAAGAATAGAAGTATGTGACAAATGTCACCCATTCTATAGCGGAAAGCAGAAGTTGGTTGATACTGCTGGTAGAGTAGACAAGTTTAAGAAGAAATACAACCTAGATTAGTTAATTAAGGGTAGGTATCAGAAAGATTTGTGATTTTATGCACGAATAGTTTTTCTGTAACCTACTTTTTTTATACTCATATACTACATGTCACTTATTATTAGGGCTAACGTGGGATATGAGTATATTTTTTAATAAAAGGTATAGTTATGGAACTAAAGAAATTCAAAGAACGATACGCTGATCATAAGGATATAAATAGCGATATAAATATCTTAATTAGGCATATTATGGGTGATGTTAATATCACGCCATTCCTAGAGCTAGCGGATAGCGATGTGAAGAGGCTTGGTAAGTGGATATCTAGACATCTGAAGGGCGAGCCTATAGAGAAGATTATAGGGTATAGTGTATTCTGCGATTGTTATATTCAGTATAGCAAGCATACCCTTACGCCTAGATTAGAAACCGAGATGGTGGTAGAGTATGCCAAGGAATTCATAGGTGACAAGGCATTGTCTGTGCTAGATATGTGTTGTGGTAGTGGTGCTATTGGTATAGCATTGGCAAAGCATACTAATGCTAGAGTGGTGTGTGCAGATATATCATCTAAGGCAATTAAGATGTGCAAGTTGAATGCAAAACTAAATAATATTAAGATTGAGGCTGTGAGAACAGATCTATTTCATAATATTACAGAGAAGTATGATGTTATAGTATGCAACCCACCATATATATCGCATGCCGAGTATGATACATTGGATCGTATGGTGATAAAATATGATCCAAAGCTTGCACTTGTGGCAGAAGATAATGGACTTGGTGTGTATAGAAGGATTGCAGATTGTGTTTCCGATTATTTGCACGATGATGGCGTGATTATATTAGAGATAGGGTATAACCAAGGTGATGCTGTCAGAGATATAATGGCAGATCGTTTTGAGAATGTCGAAGTAAATATAGATTATAATGGTAATGACCGAGTAGTTATTGCAAAGAATATAATAAGGAGATAAGAGTTATGTTAGATAAGTTAAAGAATATTAAGGAAAAATATGATAGTCTTAGCGCTAGTATGATAGACCCTAATATTACGGCAGATATCAAGGAATATACTAGGATTGCGAAGGAGTATTCTACCTTGCAACCTATTGCCGAGGCGTATGATAAATACTCCAAATTAGTAGGGGATATCAAGAGCGCTCAGGAGTTGTTAGAGATTGAAACTGACAAGGAAATGCTAGACTTGTTGCAGGCAGAGATCAAGGAAAATAAAGCAGAATTAGAGAAATTAGAAGAAGAAATCAAGATCTTGCTACTGCCAAAGGATGCAAATGATGATAAGAACGTAATCATGGAGATTCGTAGTGGTGCAGGTGGCGAGGAGTCTAGTCTGTTCTGCTATGTACTATTCAGAATGTATAGCATGTATGCCGAGAAGATGCGTTGGAAGATAGAAGTACTAGATATGAATGAGACCGAGTTAAATGGTATCAAGGAAGTATCATTCATGATCAAGGGTCTAGGAGCATTCAGTAAGTTGAAGTATGAGAGTGGTGTGCATCGTGTACAGCGTGTGCCAGAGACCGAGAGTAGTGGTAGAATACATACATCCACATCTACTGTTGCAGTACTTCCAGAGCACGAAGATGTAGATGTAGAGATTAATGAGAAGGATATAAAGATAGATACCTATCGATCTTCGGGTGCTGGTGGTCAGCACGTTAATACCACCGATAGTGCTATCCGTATCACACACTTCCCTACAGGAATAGTGGTGTGTTGCCAAGACGAGCGTAGTCAGGGCAAGAACAAGGACAAAGCATTCAAGATCTTGAAGAGCAAGTTGTATGATTATTATCAGATGCAAAAAGACAGCGAGTACGCTGCTAATAGAAAGAGCCAAGTAGGTACAGGGGATAGAAGTGAGAGAATAAGAACATACAACTATCCACAAGGCAGATTGACCGATCATAGAATTAATTATACAGAATACAACTTGCAGAGTTTCTTGGACGGTAATATAGATAACCTAATAGAGAATCTTCGTATGGCAGACCAGAGAGCGAAGTTGGAGAATATGAACGAAGATTGAGAGTGAATATTGAACACTCTGCTACTTAAATGCTAGTATAAAAATATTCTAATATATAGATACTAATTAGGTGAGAATGGTAATGAGAAATAAGATATTAAATATTAATACAATATTATTCGCCATTGCTGTCATGCTGGGCGTGCTAACCATCATACTACTATTAAGTGTGAATGGTATGTACACCTCATTCAAGATGATGATGGCGGGCGTGTATATAGCACTGTGCTTTGTGCCAATGCTGTTAAGGCTAATATTTCGCTGGAAAGCCCCGATATATATCGTTGTTACATATTATTGCTTTATTGTGCTATCCACCCTTTGTGGCACGATTTATGGGCTGTATAATATTATTTCATTCTATGATATATTGCTACATGCATTGTCGGGTGTGCTACTGGCAGGGTTTGGACTATATATCTACACAAAAGGTAGTGGCGATAATAGTAAGTTAATAATAACAGTGCTATTTATAATAGGCTTTGCTGTCATAGTGGGCGTGCTGTGGGAGATATGGGAATATCTGACCGATGAGATAATGCTACTTAATTCGCAGAGACACTCCACCCTTGATGGCGTAGCACTAACAGGTCACAATGCCATAACCGATACCATGATAGACCTAATTAGTGATCTAGGTGGTGCAGTATTATTTGCAGTAGGGTATGTGGTATATGCGGTAAATAGGAAGAGAAAAAACAAAGGAATCAATAATTTGGACAAAAAATAAAATGTTAAGCCAATACTTAACATTTTATTTTTTTGTCGTAATACAATTTTATAATTAATATTTTATTTATAGATGTTGATCTGAATCTTACCAGATATTCCGCTTAGGTCCTGTACGCCTATTATATCAGTTAGACTTACGTTGCCAGACAGAACTTTTGATACACTCTGTGCTGTGCCACTAGCATCGGTATAATTAACTATTACTCTATAAGATCTATCGGTAGATAATTTCAATGTAAAGTTGCCAATTACACCATTTGTATTACCAGTATTATAGTAATAAAAGTTTGCATATGGCCAGAAGTGATCAACACTTGGGTTCATACATATAGTACCTGATCCGTTAGTTATCTCAAGTCCTATACCATCAGTATTTCCTGCATGAATATTGATATATGCTAGATATGGTGTATTGTCATTTGAAATACCTGTTATTTTGCCACTAGAATCTTTTGCAAATACCATCATGCTTGCTCTTGTATTCATTACCTCATCAAATAGATATTCACCATTGGTGTCTATAACATATGCATCTGCTGTCTTAATGTATTTGTAACTAGCCTCTGACATTGTGGTCCAGTCATTTGGATTGTTAGATACAGTTTTTCCCATATCTATATATGACTGTTTGTCTATCAATGGCAATAATATATCTTCGAATGTAGTAGTTGTTCCAGTATGGGTTAGATCTATAGACAACATTATTCTCTTGGTTTCTTCTACACCTTCGTCATAATCTTTGTGGTAGAAGAATGATCCTAGTTGTACTAAGTATGAGTCATTTAAGTTATTTGTTTCTAATACTAGATCGTTACCTGCAGTAGTGCAATCTAGTGAAGATATTGTTCCTAGCCAACCCTCATTGATAGTTGCGATAGTCACATTGTTATCAGTATATGTTTGGTCATAATTAGGGTATTCTGGGAAGTTTTTTGTCAAACTAGTAGATCCTGTATTTGATGCTAATATATGTGGAGTATTGGTGCCAGCTGAGTTAGGCATATAGTGTATTGTGCCTGTGCTAACAAAATTATTTACAGTATAGCCATTTCCAGGTTTGTATGATGGGTTGCCGAATAATACTCCGCAAGAATTCATTGCATATACTTCGCCACTGAACTTGCAGTTATCGAATTCAATGTGTCCATTTGTTCTAGGATATCCACCTACAAATAGTCCAAAATAGTCTACTTGACCAATTAATTTAGCGCTGTTCTCACAGTTTCTGAATATTACATTGTGTTCTAGTCCAGCAGATTTGATAGATCTGCAGAATGCAGATAGGTTAGTGTCTGCTGTTATATTAACAAAATCGTTGTCTTTGCTAACAACCTTTACGTTCTCGAACACAACAGTGCCTTTTGGCATATTTACTATACCACCAATCTCGCCGACTAATTCTATAGTCAAGTTCTTGATAGTGCTGTCATACAATTCTTTGAATATATAATATTCATTTTCTGCTGGCAAATATGAGCCATCAATAGTTATAGTCTTACCATTTCCATCTAATATAATAGATGCCACATTATTTATTGTCTCAGATACTAGTTGGCTGTAATCAATATCTTCAGTTAATTTAATATATCTCTTGTTGGTTACCTTGTGTCCTGTAGGGCTAGAAGGTATGGCAGATATGCTATTGCTATTAGCAGAGATTGCATTGGATGTAGCAACATCGCCATAATAGATATCTACAGTAGGGTATGACTCTACCTTGACTGCTGCCTCACTTGCGCTAGATACAGCATTGCCATTGGTATCATAATATCTAGTAGCTGCTAGGGTAGAATAACTCTCTACTTCATTCTTGATGTCATCAGCTGAGGCTGCAGTAGTTGCACTATTAGCATCTTCCATATTTGTGATATCGCCTAGTTCGTAGCCTATTTCTAGATCGAATTCACAATTGTAGCTAGCGCCCACTGTATCATCATCTACCTCTAGTATTACTACTATAGTTGCAGTTTCGCCACCAGTACCTATATTGAATGTAGCAGTACTGGTTTCTTCAGTTATTTCTACTGCACTTTCGCTAAGGCCCAAATGTATTTTGATATTATTTGCTTCAGTTGGGTTGGTTATTACAGCCTTTGCCTGTAGCATTCTCTCACTAGTAGCATTGGCAGTGTTCTCTATCTGAAAGAAATATGCCGCACGGCCAGCAGCTGTAAGAGGTGTTGCACTCTTATCTGCAGAGGAAAATATAAATGATCCGCCTGCAGTATTGCCAAATTTGATTTCTTTGGTGATCGAAGTCTGGGTAGGTGTCTCATTTTCAGATTCACGTACATATATGTCTGACTTGTCTACAATGCCATCGTTCTCATAATTAATGCCACTTGCTGTGATGTCACACGATGCACCAGTTACTTCGTAACGAATGGTCATGCTGTTGTTGGTAGCTACATTTTTAGCAACTAGGACAAGGCCTACTGCCATACCTATTAGGGCCAGTGCTAGTACAGCAATTATAGCAATATAGACTGCTTTACTTTTTACTTTCATTTTTTATCTCCTTTATTTTATTTTTTTATTATAAATACACGATTTAATCATGGATTTATTGAGTTAAATATGTTTGTTGCTTTTTTAGTTTTGTTTTAATTTTTTTGTTGTTTTGTAATTTGTGTTATTAGTTACTTGCATTATTGATAGTGATGACTATTCTGTAGGGGTTAAAATCGTAGTTAGGAGAGGTAAGGATTGTAAAAGGATTATATGTATAAGTTGTTGTATAACCCTCAAAGTCTGTCAATGTGTAATATTCTTCAACCAATATGCTTAGGTCATTAATTGATGTATTAGTAATATTGAACTCTAGATTGATTAGTCCATCTCCCGCAACAGGATCGGTGAACCAATGTTTATAGTATAATCTACGAGTGGTGTATACAGTCTCTTTAGAGCCATTATAATTTGTTGAATTTATTGGTTGAAGGAAGTTACTATCACTGCCTTCTAGATAACTTTCGGAATAATGGAAAGAAATTTCTGTTGTACAGCTTCTTGTATAATCCTTAATTTCTATAATGTAATAAGATGCATAATAATTAAAATAATCTTTCTCATCTAGGAATTCATCATACTGAGAGTTTCTATTTTCACCTGGGTCGCTTATAGTAATAGTAAGTATTGTTCCAGGTTCCCATTCGCTATAATTATCAAAAGAGCTTGCTGCCATACTAATGTCAATATTAGGTTTATAATTAGAGAATTGTAGACTGCAATAATTTTTTGTCTCTGTGCTATATGTTGCACCAAGAAATTCAATCCCATCGAAATAATACTCATTTGTATTGGTCTTTCCACTAGGTGTAGAAAATGTGAATGTATAATTGGCGCAATCACCGTACATTATAAAATCTCCAATTCCGCTATCATATTCTTCACTATCCAATAGAGACTCGGCAGTATAACTATTACCTTCTTTTGTATTATCATAAGACATATACGAAGGATTGGTATAACCAAGGAATCCTTTAATCATACTTCTAATATTGCTCTCGTTAACGATATTTATGACTAGGTCAGGACTTTCTATTTCGTACTCCACACTCATATTGTTATCTAATTTGTTATGATTGGAGGCTAGTACCAATGTAATAGCCATGCCAATCATAGCAAGGGTCATAACGCTAATTATTGTCAAAAATATTACATGTTGCTTGGTGCTCATATTGCCTCCTTTTTATAATTGCAAGAAATTAAATTAAAATATTAAAAAACAGAGAATGTTTGTATATAATAGACTATTTCTGGCTAGAAATAGTTATTAGTATCATTGTACCTTTTTCCCAATCGCTATAATCGAAGGAATTTGCAGCTATACCTAGTGATATACGATGAGGGAATATAGATCCCCAATTTTTTGGAGAAGCAGGATCAGAATTATTGAAGTTTTCAACAAATTTTTCTCCATCAAAGAAATCAGAGGTAGTGTAATAGGTAGCAGTATCTGGAGCATATAGTTCAAATGTGTAATATGCTGATTCACCAGACACCATTATATCTATTAGTCCGTAGTCATCATATGGGCCAAATACAGAGTTGAGGCTACCTGTACCAATATTTCCATTTACAGAGTTGTAACCAAAGCCTTCTCCAGAATCAGCATTTATTGAAAAGCTAGATTGAATTCCCTCTTCATTGATTACACCTATGGTTAGGTCGTTATTTGCATCATAGTCCACCCAGTTGAATGTTGCAAATCCACCTGGCAATATTTTCTCAATATCATATCCAAGGTTCAATGTTAGGCCCAAATCAAATTCCTCTATATCCAAAGAGTTGTCCTTTACAGATACTATCACTACTAGTGTAGCAGTCTCTTGTCCAGTACCAATCTCTAAGTAATATTGATTGGAATCTGCAGTTATTTCTGTTGCGTTTGCCTCGGATGAGCCCATCTTCACAATTATATTATCGTTGGCGTTAAGGTCTTCTGAACTTATAGAGGCTAAGGTTTTCAATACATTGGTGTTTGTAGCACTAGCAGTGTTTTGAATCTCAAATGTATATACTGCTCTGCCATATGGGTTAAGGTCCACTATGTCAAAAGCAGTGCCAGGTACCGCTGTATCAGAGTCCGATGCATTTATTGTTATTTCTGCGTTTGTGGCATCTATCTCTATTCCAGATAGATCTTCATCATTTTCATAATTAAGTCCACTAGCAGTAATCTTGCAGTCTACATTAGTTGCTGTATATACGACATTCATACTATTATTGGTAGTAGCACTGCCAGCAACCAACACAATAGCAATGGCCATACCTATCATAGCTAGGATCATAACGGCAATTACTACTATAAAAATTGCATGTTGTTTAGTTCTCATTTTTTATCTCCTTTATATATTATTGTACAGTCCCGTAACATTGTGGAAAACCCGCAACAAGATTTTCTCCCAAATATTAGGTTAAATACATAAAAATTATATATATATATATATATAAGATGTCAAATGATTTGACCATTTAGATGAAAAAAGTATTTCGTAAAAAAATCCACAATCATTCATTTTGATTGTGGATAGATAAAATATTAAAATTTACACAAAAATTTACACAAAAATCTCATCAAAACTGCATATGTGGAAAATGTCTTAGAATAATCCACAACTACTGCAAGCATTGTTACATGAGTTGCAGTTATTGCAAGTATTACAACTATTATTGTTGTTAGAAGACAGTATTAGTAGTAGAAGTAACAGGAAGTTAGAATTAGTATTCAGGTCGGTCTCGGTGGCAGATGACAGTATGGATATCAGCAGTATTAGTAGTACATCGTTAGAAAATAAGTTCATAGAATATCTCCTTTGCGGAATTTGTTAGCAAAATTTTCTAATATATATGATGTTTTGCAATTATTTGTGAAAATAATTAAATATACTTTCTGCAGTTTTTTTGCCAATATCTTTTACTTTGCATAATTCATCAATGGTTGCATTTTTTATATTCTTAATACTTTTGAAATGTTCTAGTAGTACACTTGTTGTTCTATTGCCAATGCCATTAATCTTATTCAGTTCACTAGTAAGGGTGTTCTTGCGTAGTGATTTCTGGAACGTAATTGCAAATCTGTGACTTTCATCACGAACATTTTGTAGTAATCTTAGGGCATAATCTGATTTCGCTAATCGGATAGGTGTAGATGATCTTGTTGTATATATCATCTCATCTCTTTTCGCTAAAGATATGATGTCTATATCTATGCCAAGACTGTCGAGTACTTCTTTTGCCTTGTGTAGTTGACCTAGGCCTCCATCTATTAATATTAAGTTCGGTTTTTTAGCAAAACTAACATCGCTTCCTTTGGCGTATTCATCAAATCTACGACTTATGACATTGGACATGCTATAGAAGTCGTTCTGCTGATGGATATCAATCTTGAACTTTCTATAATGTTTTCTATTAGGGCTGGCGTTCTCAAATACTACCATGCTGGCAACGGTATTGGTACCTTGTAGATTGGAAATATCATAGCCCTCTATTCTTACAGGCAATTCACGCAGTCTGCATTTTTCTTGAAGTGTCTGCATAGCGCCTTCGGTTTTCAACATATACACTGTTTTTTGCTGAATAGTCTTAGTCAGATACTCTTTTGCATTGTCATTAGCCATTTGCAGTAATTTCTTCTTTATTGCCATTTTTGGATTGACAACCGTGATCTTCTTGCCTGCAAAATCATTTAGCCATGTTGTAATGCTAGATAGGTCGTTGATATCGCACACCACATTGTCTGGTACTTTTTTCTGGCTAATGTAGTATTGTGTGATGAAGTTGGTCTTGATATCATCATCGTTGATACTACTATCTATTATGGTATAGTTGCTACTACCAACCATCTTGCCACCACGAATGACAAGCATGCATATGACAGTATGTTCTTCGCTAGTGGCGTAGCCAAATATATCTATGTCTATCGCGCTACTTAATTCTGTAATATTTAGTTTTCCAAGGTTGTCAATTAGTTGCAGATTATCCCTATATTCTAAGGCTTTTTCGTATAATTGCATACTAGATGCGTTGTGCATTTTTTGAGTAATTATTGCCTTGGCCTCAGATAAGTCTCCTCGCAAGAAATTGATTACTTTTTGTACTTCTGCGTTATATTCTTCTGTTATATTCTTATATATACAAGGTGCAAGGCACAAGTGCATAGAGTGATTTAAGCAAGGGCGTTTTAATACCTTGGTATATGTGATATTCTGATTGCAGTTGCGTAATTTGAATGAGTTCTCTATTATTGTGATAAGTGACCTAATGTCAATTTTATTGAAATATGGTCCGAAATATAATGCACCATCTTTAGCTACCTTTCTAGTTACTTCCACTACAGGAAAATCTTTCTTAAGGTCTATTCTTATATAAGGGAATGCCTTGCCATCTTTTAGTAGGATGTTATAAAATGGCTGAACCTTATGTATAAGATTACTCTCTAGATTTAATGCCTCAGTCTCGGAGTTGGTAAGGGTATACTCGAAGTCAAATACATGGTCCACCATTTGTTGTACTTTGGCAGGTTTATTGCTAGCGACAAAATAGGAAGACACGCGCCTCTTTAGATTAATGGCCTTGCCTATATATATGATATTACCATCTTTATCTAGCATGCGATATACACCAGGGGTAGATGGCAAAGTTATTAATTTCTCTTTAATTCTATTTAATATCTCGGTATTCACGCTTAATACTCTTATTTACGTTCTCTAATATTGATATTACATGTTAATTATATCACTAATTATACATTTTTTACAAGTATGATTAGCAAAAGATAAAATTCTATCATATTCAAATAAGAAAAAAAGGTAGGTGTGATATGAGCTGGAATAAAATATACAGAGACATTAAGGGTATGCTAGAGAAGGGGTTGGCGAAGAAGAACTATAATCTAAAGGGCAATAATACATATAGGGTAAATTGTGTAGCGAGGGTTGTGGTAGATATTAATTCTATCGAGACCTTTGCCAAAGTAATGAAATATTGCGAGAGAAACAATGTGCCGTATATTGTGCTGGGCAAGGGGAGTAATGTGTTATTAGTGAGTGATGTGCTATCGGCAGTTGTGCTAGTATTTGGTACTAAATTCAGCAATATTTATAACATTGGAAATAGTGTCATAGCAGAGAGTGGAGCTACTCTTGCAGAAGTAGTGAGGTATGGCAGAAATGTGGGGCTGGGTGGTATGGAAGATTCAGTAGGTATACCAGGCACGGTGGGTGGTGCTGTGGTGATGAATGCTTCGGCTTTTGGTTATGAGACAAGAAATTGTGTGTCTAGTATACTGGTGTATGTGGGTGGCAAGATTGTACATAAGGATCGCGAAGATTTGGGATTTGGTTATAGATCTAGTAATTTGCAGAATGGTGGTGGAATTGTGCTAAGGGTAGAGTTCGAACTTGTGGCCGATGATAAGAATAGTATTGATAAGAGGATAAGGGAAGCTATAGCAAAGCGTGTAGCGTTAAAACAAAGCACATATCCTAATGCGGGTAGTGTGTTCAAAAATGGCAATAATTACTATGCTGGAGAATTGATTGACAAAAGTGGATTAAAAAATTACAATATAGGAGATGCATATATATCTCTAAATCACGCTAATTTTATAGAAAATAGGGGTGATGCTACTGGCGATGATATATACAAATTGATCAAATATGTGTATAATCATATAAAATGTAGTCATGGCATAGAGATGGAGTTGGAACAAAAAATAATAGGAGATAACTAATGATATACGGGGATTATCATGTTCATAGTACTTATTCAAGAGACGCAAAGAATAGTGTTGCAGAGCAAGTACAATCGGCTATAGATAAGGGGTTGAAGCAGGTGGCAATAACCGATCATGCGTCTTGTCACACATATGGCATGAGCGAGGCCGCTATGCGCAGTCAGATAAGCGAAGTAGAGAGAGTAGCAAGGTCTAGCAAGATAAGTGTATTAAAGGGAGTAGAGGCAAACCTAGTTAATCAAATGGGCAAGATTGATGTGCCTAAGAAGTATCAGGAATACCTAGATATAATGGTATTGGGTTGTCATAAGAGTTGCAGAGGCGGATTATTTGCTAGAATGAAGCATACTAAGATGTTCTTGGCGACAAAGAACAATATAGATAAGAATACCGATGCGTATATCAAGGCGTTGCAAGAGAACAAGATCAATATTGTGGCACATCCTAACTATGCAGTACCTATAGACTGTGTAAGGTTGGCAAAATATTGCAAGGAACATAATATTTATTTTGAGTTAAATGGTAGAAAACATTGCATGGATGATGCTACATTTAGGGCAGTAATTGATACAGGGGTAATGTTTATCTTGGATTCTGATGCTCATAATTCAGTAGATGTAGGCAATGTGCGTAATGGCTTAACTGTCATGGAAAAATATAATATTCCAGAAGCACAGATTGCGAACTTGAACAAATTGCCAATATTTAATAAACGCATATAGGAGTATTATAGAGATGTCATTTGCATATGATGCGAAACTAGAAGTATTAAGAGAAGAGATTGCAAGCGATTGCTGTGCAATATCTTTTTTGAGTGCGCTTATTAAATGTAGCGGACAACTAGGTATAGGTGCGAACAAAGAAATTAATGTAGAGTTATATACCGAGTTGACTGAAGTGTATGATATTGTGAATAAGATTATATCTCAGTATTATGGTGCTGAGTGCAGAATGGAAGAGACAGAAGAAAGCACTAAGACCAAGAATGTAAGATACAAGATAATTTTGCCTAGTTTTATTACAACACAACTTCTTAAAGACCTAGGGATAATGGATGTCAATGAAGAAGGGTATATGGAGGTAAGCAATGGTATTGCTGATTTCGTTATAGCCGATGATTGTTGCAAGAGGTCGTATATTAGAGGTGCATTTGTAGGTTGTTCCACTAGCAATATCAAGATAAAAGAATATTCTAATATAGAGAAGAATACTAGTGGATATCATCTAGAGTTCTTGTTTGCTTTTGAGAAATTGGCACAAGATTTCATAGACCTGCTGTCGCATTTCGATATCAAGGCAAAGATGACGGTTAGAAAGAAAAATCCTATAGTATACATCAAGGAGTATCAAGTAATATGCGATACACTGGCGCTAGTGGGTGCTAATAAATCGGTAATGAATTTGCAGAACGAGGCTGCCATAAGAGAGTTAAGAAATAGTATTAATAGACAGACCAATTGTATGAATGCGAACCTATCTAAGACTGTAGGGGCTGCAGTAAAACAACTTAATGCTATTAAAGTAATTCAAGACAATGTTGGCTTGGAGACACTTAGTGATGACCTAATGGAACTATGTTTAATAAGACTGGCAAATCCAGATGAGAGCCTAGAAGTTTTGAGAAAATTATATAGCAAAGAGATTTCGAAATCGGGTATTAATCATAGATTAAATAAGATAATTGAAATTGCAGAAAAAATACAAAAAGATAAATTACAAATGAGATATTTCTAATGGAAAATTGTAAGTATGATAAGTATTGCGGAGGCTGTTCTCTACTAGCGGTAGAGTATGACAAGCAACTGCAATTAAAGACAGAAGAGGTAAAAAAAATATTCCAAAAGAATGACATATGTTGTGACATTCCTACGACTTGTGGAATGTTTTTTCCATACAGATATCGTAACAAAATACACCTTGCTTTTAAGAAATTGAAGGGTAAAACTTTAGTTGGTTTTTTTGAAGAAGGTAGTAGCAAGATTACAGATATTGATGATTGTTTGTTGCAAGGTAAATGGGTAAGTAAATTAGTAAGTATCGTTAAGAGTTATGTGAGTAAATATAAGATAGAACCATATGATAATATTACCAAATCTGGAATACTTAGATATGTAGTCGCAAGGGTTATAGATGATAGTATAATGTTGACTGTTGTGGCCACTACTAGAAATTTTCCAGGACGTGAATATCTGTATGCGAAATTGTGCGATAATTTCAAAAAAGTTAGTTTTTATATAAATGTAAATAAGCGAACAGATAAGTTAGTTTTTGACAATAACAATATGTTTTTTGTCAAAGGAGAAAAATATATTGGCAGTAGCATGCTTGGAGTTAAATACAATATAGCACCGAATAGTTTTCTTCAAGTAAATCTAGAAATATGTAAAATGATGTATCAGAAGGCAATAGAATTGCTTGATTTGAATACTGATGATAATGTTCTAGATTTGTATAGTGGTATAGGAATAACCACCATGTTATTTGCAAAGAAATGTAAATCTGTATTAAGTATAGAGTATGGCACAGATGCCACAAAAATGGCAGAGAAAAATGCAAAGCTAAATGACATAAATAATGTAGAAATTTTGACAGGTGAGTGTGGCAAAGTACTACAAAAAATCGATGTGAAAAAATATAATAAAATATTTTTAGATCCAGCAAGGTTAGGAATGGAGAATGAGACTATATCTCGTATATTAGATAGTGATGCGAAGCGTATAGTATATATGTCTTGTGATCCTAATACGCTTGCTAGAGATGTAGCAAAATTATTGGTTAAATACGAGATAAAATATATTCAGACATATGACATGTTTCCTCATACTAATCATGTAGAGACGCTGGTGTGTCTGGACAAAAAATAATGTATTGCTTTCAAAAAATATTATTTTATAGTTGTAAGTAAAAGAGTATATCTTTATCAAAAGAAATAAGCGAAATTGTTTTCGCTTATTTCTTTTTACTAATTAATCTTTTTTAGTATTTCATTTAGTCCTATAAGTATTCCTAGTTTGCCATATTCAAAAGTCAAGCCACCTTGCATATATGCACTATACGGCTCGGTCATAGGACCATCACAACTAAGCTCAATAGTAGAGCCAGATATAAAGCTACCGCCTGCCATAATCTCATCATGAGGGTATCCATCCATTGGGGCAGGGATAGGGGTAACATAACTATCTACTGGGCTTCCTTTTTGAATTCCTTGACAGAATGCAACTAATTTGTCTGGATCATGAAGAGTAATAGTCTGGATTATATCTGTACGATGTTCATCATATTGCGGACTAATATCATATCCTAATTCTTCTAGCATTGCACTAGCATATATCATTGTTTTGATACTATTATTTACTACGCTTGGTGCAAGGTATAGACCTTTGTAGAAATACAACAGTTGACCCATATTAGCGCCTATATTTTTACCAAGGCATGGTGCAGAGAATATCTCTGATATATCTGTTATTAAATCTTTCTTTCCCACAATGTATCCACCGGTCTTGGCTATGCCTCCACCCAAGTTCTTCATTAGGCTACCAACTATAATATCTGCACCCACTTCAATAGGCTCTCTTGTCTCTACCAGGTCACCATAGCAGTTGTCTACCATTATTATTACATCACTATTTACTTCTCGGATTGCCTTGCACACACTCTCAATCTTGTCAATGCTTAGGCTCTTTCTACTGCTATAACCTTTGCTACGCTGTATCTCTACCAGTCTTACATCATTCTTTGCTAGCCTTGTCTGTATGGCTGGTATGTCGAAGTCGTCATCTACTAGATCTATTTGTTCGTATTTTATACCATGCTTAATTAGGCTATTTCTACTATCTCCCTCAAGGCCGATGATACTTAGTAGGCTATCATATGGTGCTCCAGATATAGATATCATAGTGTCGCCATGCTTTAGTAGTCCAAAGAATGTTAGTGATAGGGCATGTGTGCCAGACATAATTTGTGGTCTAACTAAGGCGTCCTCTGCCTTGAATATATCAGCATATATTTTCTCTAACTTGTCTCTGCCGTCATCGGTAAATCCGTATCCTGTAATCTCGGCAAAATCATTCACGCCTACTTTGTTGTCTTGGAATGCTTTTAACACTTTTGCACTATTTATCATAGATATCTTGTCGTGTTCGGCAAGAATAGGTGCTATTTTTTCTTCTACCTTGCTAGATAATTCTAACAATTTTTCATCTATATCATTATACATAATACATATTTCTCCTACAAAAACTGCTAGTATTTTAACTAAAAAAACTACTTTTGTAAATACTTTAATACAACATTTGCATAATTGAAACAAATAAAATATACATAACTTATGCCAATTCTATTGACAAGTTGTAGTCAAATTGGTTAAAATACTGCGTAATAAAAAATATAAAGAGGCAAAATAATTATGGTAGATGTAAACGATATTAAGAACGGAATGACATTACTAATAGAAGGTAATATATTCCAAGTAGTAGAATTTCTACATGTAAAGCCTGGTAAGGGATCTGCTTTTATGAAGACCAAGATGCAGAATCTTAGAACTGGCTCTACAATAGAGAGAACATTCAATACAAATGTAAAATTCGAAGAAGCAAGAATTGACAGAGTAAAGGTACAATACTTGTATGAGGATAACGGTAGTTATAACTTCATGGATGTAGAGACATACGATCAGTTCGAATTAAGTGCAGAGCAGATTGGCGACAAGAAGAATTACTTGATCGAGAACTGCGAAGTAGAGGTTACTAGATACGGTAACGAATTATTAGGTATAGCTGTTCCAGAGAAGGTTGTGTTCACAGTAGTTAGTACAGAGCCTGCAACTAAGGGCAATACTTCTACAAATGCAACTAAGGATGCATATACTGAGACTGGTATGCTAGTTAAGGTTCCTCTATTTATAGAAGAGGGTGAGAAGATAATAGTTACATCATATGATGGCAAATACTATTCAAGGGCTTAGTTTTAGCCCTTTTTTACTGGATAATAGAGAGGTATAATAAATGAAAAAAGTAGCATTGATTACAGGTGGCGCACGTGGTATTGGGAAGAAAATTGCCGAGACACTTGCAGATGAGGGATATGCAGTTGTAGTGAATTATAATAGCAGTGTGGATAGGGCAGAGTCTATGCAAGGAGAATTTGATAAGAAGGGCATAGATGCAATGTTTGTGCGTGCAGATATTTCAGATGAGAAGCAAGTGCAGTCTATGATAGATCAAGTAATGACAAAGTATGGCAGGATTGATGTCTTGGTTAATAATTCCGCAGTCACACACGATAGCCTGTTCCAAGACAAGACTGCAAAGACCTTTGAAGATGTGCTAAGGGTTAATCTAATAGGCACATTCAATGTCAGTAAGTTGGTAGGTCAAATAATGTATAATAATAAGGCTGGCAAGATTATCAACATTTCATCTACCAATGGGGACAATACTTACTTTCCAATGTGTATGGAATATGATGCGTCTAAGGCAGGTATTAATAGCCTTACACATAATCTGGCTATGCAATTTAAGCCGTATGTAAATGTAAATGCAATAGCTCCTGGATTTATTGCTACCGAGAGTGAAGTAAGTGGTATGGATGATGAATATATAGACTCTGAGGTAGAGAAAATAATGCTTCGCCGTGTAGGAACAGAGGAAGATGTGGCGAACCTTGTTGTATTCCTTGCTAGTTCGAAATCGGACTATATCAATAACCAGATAATAAAGATCAACGGTGGTATGTACGGAGATTAAAAAAATACACGACATTAGTCACTGCATTTTGAAACTAGCGTAATAATTATGAGTTGAGATGGTGATATCTTAACTCTTTTTTATGGCTAATTATTTAGTTTTTATTTATAAATTATTTTATTATATGATACAAATCTAGATGTTTTTATGTTATAATAGAAAAAATTGGAGAACTAATGAAAAGATTATTTAGAATTGGAAGCGGATTATTTATATATTCAATTGTCCCGATTTTATCGTGGATAGTTCTTTCCTATGTTCTTGGAGATAATCGTATTTCAAATGTTTTCTCAATTACCTATGCCATACAATTTATATGGTCAATCCTAAAATATTTATTTGGCTCTGGTGCAAATATTCGCAAAGAAAAAGAAAACGACGCAAATTCTGTATGGAATAGTATATTCTGGGGAACGATTTTCTCTATCCTAATCTTTGCTATACCGCTAATATTTGTGGATCAATACATATCTTTCTTTGGGCAAGATGTGGAATTTTATAGAATTTATGTGATATATGGAATAGCATTATTGTTCTTACAAACATTATTTTCATTTATAGTAGAAAAGCTGTATTTTGAAGATAAAGAAAAAACCGCAAATATTCATTTATTTGCTTTTAACTTAACTACATTTTCAGTTTTAATCCTGTTTAGTTTAATCATACCGAATGCTTTAATTGCATTACTTTTAACCATTGGCGTGTTGCTTATTTATATAATTTGCTTGTATGTTTGGCAATTTGAAAAGTTTAAGATTGATTTTACTTTCTTAAAGAACTTTAAATATGAATCTGCAAACATTGTATCTTCAATGTTTATGCTAATAATCTATTTATTTGGCTTTAAAATTGCCTTTTCAGCAGGTGCTGAATATCTTGCAGCATTAAATATTATTGGACTTTGCACAGACACTCAATGGGATATGTTAGAAGCTGTATCTACGGTTGCAAAAGTTGATATTTCAAAGAATAGATACGAATACAAAAAAGAAGTTAAAAATGCTTATGTATATTCAAGTGTTGTTATCGCGTCTAGTATTGTAATGGCACTTATTTTATCACTTGCTAATGATATTGTTTTACATATTGCTCTTGTTTGCCTAACATTTCAAGTGCTTGATATGTTATTGCACCCATACAAATCAATTTTGTCAATCTACACTCAACTTGAATATTCTGCAACGCTCAACACGATCATTAGTTTTACCTTAAAAGGATTAAGAACTCTTCTTTCAATTATTATTATCTCTCCTTATTGCACGGAGATAGGACAATTAGCGCAAGGAGTATTGGTATTTATAATATTTACAATAATTAGAATTGCAAAATATAAAGTTGTTGATAACAAATTGATTGTAAAAAATTTAAATACAATTAATAACAAAAAGACACTATCATAAAAATTTTGATAGTGTCTTTTCAATTTCACTAGTTTCAAAAGTTAGTGTCCTTAGTTGTGCATTTTTTAATATTATATTTCTGAAATTTTATTTACTCTCTTTTCTTTTGGATATGCGGTTAATTTTTGTTAAGATATTTAGTAATAATATATGGAGAAAGAGTTATGAAAAAGATATTTAAGCCGAATTATAATCATAGCATCATTAATATACCAGCGACGATTCTAGAGTATGCAGGAGTAAAGAATGATTATCCTAAGAGTGCGATATTAAAGAAAGAACTGAGAAAGAATTATAAGAATATTGTATTCATAATTCTAGATGGGATGGGCAGTAGTATAATAAAGAAACTGTTGCCAAAAGATAATATATTCAATACCAATGTAAAAGAAACTCTGCATTCAGTATTTCCACCAACGACAACTGCGGCAACTACTACATATCTTACATGCAAATATCCTAGTGAGCATGGTTGGTTGGGCTGGAATATGTATTTTGAGGAATTGGGTACTGTTTTGGATTTATTTTCTGGTAAGATGTCTATAAGTCAAGAGGACACTGCTTATCCTAATTTTGTGTCCAAAGCTTTGCCTCGCGTAGATACTATTCTAGACAAAATTGCAAGTAAAGACAAATTTGAAGTTGCATCAATATATCCAGATACTGTACCAGGGGTGTATACAAAAAATTATAGTTACAAATCAATAAAGGATATGTGTGCAAAGATAAGGCGTGCATTACAATCGCCTACAAGAAAATTCTTATATTGTTATAATGAGAGTCCTGATGATATTATGCATGAATATGGAACATCGGCAAAAGAAGCCAAAACATTCATGGAGAATGTAAGCGGATGTATAGAAAAATTAGTAGAAGAGTGTACCGATACATTATTTATTATATCTGCCGATCATGGTCAGATTGATGTAAGAAATAGAATATTTTTGCATGAATATGAGGATGTTTGTGCTTTGTTTAGTGCTCCTCCTAGTCTAGATAGTAGAACAATGTCTTTTAGAATAAAGGAACACGAGAAGGTAACATTTTATAATTTATTCAATAAGTACTTCGGTAACGAATTTGTATTATTTACCAAGAAAACAATATTGAAGAAAAAGTTGTTTGGACCAAAGACTGCTTTACTAGATAAATACATAGGGGATTTTGTGGCGATAGCAGTAGGGGGTAGCATACTTCAATACAAGCCTCATAAGACAAATGATGAGATATTTGCATACAAAGGGCATCATGCAGGATTAACAAAGGAAGAGGTAGAAGTACCACTAATAATGATTGGAAAAAAGTAAAATATTGTTAATTATTCAATTCTGAATAGATTTTTTATTTTTACAATAAAAGTATTTGTGATATAATTAAACTTGTTAAAAATTAAAAAAATACTAATTCTAGAGGGGAAAAGTATATATATGGAGCAAAAAGAGACAAAGAAGATGTTGAAAAATGTTGTACCTAATATAAAGCCAAAACGGCACTTCGAAAAAGAAATTAGTATTTTTTCTTTTATTAAGATATTGCCAGAAGATGTGTATCATGATGCAAAAGAGGATAACACTGTAACTACTGGTCAAGTTGAGCCAAAGAAGAAAAAGTTCAACAAGCAGATATTATCTTGGTTATTTATTCTGTTAAATATTGTAATAGTTGCAGTGATATTTATTAATCAATCGGCAGAGGGTGGTATTAGGCCAATATCGGAACTATTTACAGAGGCGCCATACTATAGATTTCTATTCTTAGGACTAGGCATAATGTGTGTAGTTTTGCTTATAGAGACACTGAAATTCTCGTGTATAATTAAGACAACTACTGGTAAATTTAGGCCTTGGTTATCTACAAAGGTAGCAGTTATTGGTAGATATTGGGACTGTATTACGCCGTTTGGGTCGGGTGGTCAGCCATTCCAGATATATTTCATGAGTAAAAATGGTTACAAGGCAGATAATGCTACGGGAATTCCGCTAATGAAGCATATGTACTGGCAAATATCATTCTGCATAATTGCAACAATTGTTATATTAGTACCTATTAAGATTGCCAATATTGGTCACGCAGTCAGATACTTAGCATGGTTCGGAATACTAGGTAATGTATTGCTATTCGGCTTTATGCTATTCATGTCAGTGAATAAACGTGCAGGTAGCAAGATGATGGGTGGAATACTGAAGCTATTATACAAGATGAAGATAATCAAGAACTTAGAAAAAGCAACAGAGAAGGCTATGACAACTTTTGACAATTATCAGAAATGTATCAAGAATAGTCTAAAGAAGCCACTTCAATTTATATTCCAAGTATTCCTAGCAATGCTAAATATTGTGTTAAATGCAACTATTGCATATTGCGTATACCTAGCATTTAACTATGCATATTTCCTAGACGGAACCTTACAACTTACTAGTTGGATAGAGATCGTGGCATTGTCAATCCTTTGTGATGCTGCTGTCAGCCTAATACCACTTCCTGGTGGATCAGGTGCTGCAGAGTTGTCATTCATTGGTCTATTTGGATTGATGTTCAAGGCGGATATGCAGTTCTGGGCAATGTTATTCTGGAGAATATTTACTTATTATGGAATTATATTGATTGGTATAGTATTTGTAGTGGCAGAGTCAGTAAAGAATAACAAAAAGGCAAAGAAATTAATGTTGTCAGAATTAAATATTGTAAAAGAGGAATAGATGAAAAAAACTTTAGACAAAGTGGTCTTGATAACAGGTGTGTCTAGTGGTATAGGACTTGCTACTGCGAATAGATTTGTATCAGAGGGTGCAAAAGTATACGGCATAGGCAGAAGAGAAATGTCAATAGATGGCGTTACTTACTTTCAAGCTGATATCAGAGATGAAGATAGAATAAATGGAATTGTAAGAGATATTGTAGCAAAAGAGGGTAGAATAGATATTCTTATTAGTAATGCTGGTATGGGTATTAGCGGACCGGTAGAGAATGCTACAATTGATGAGATAAAGAAGATAATGGATGTTAATTTCCTTGGCTCTGTTATAGCTGTGAAGGCAGTACTACCATATATGAGAGAAAGAGGTGGTGG
>SVIC01000023.1 GCA_015055515.1 Clostridiales bacterium
GTGCCTGGGTCTGATGAAGTGAAGGTTGTTGTGAATGTGGTGTCTTCGGAATTCTGTATCTTCACATCAGTGCCAACGGTGTCTGAACTATTGTTATATAGTTTTGCGCTGGAAACAACAGTACAATCTACATTTGTGGCTTCGTATCTAATAGACATTGAATTCATGACAGTTGCTTGTTGTGCTACTAGAATAATACCAATACTTAGCCCAATAATAGACAATGCCAGAACGCAAAATATAATCAAAGCCACAATGTTTTTCTTTGTTTTCATATTTCTTCTCCTATATATTTATTATACATGGCATATCTTGTGGAAAAGTAAAACACAAAAAACACACAAAATATGCTATTTATGTACAATAAAAATTATATATATATATATATGCGAGATGTCAAATGTTTTTAGAAGAATATTTTTTAATTAAATGAAATTTTGGTATAAACATTGTGGATATAATATATAGGGGAAAAGTAAGTTAAAAATAATATATGTGTAAAAAAATTTCAAACAAAGAATTTGAAATTTTTTTGTTTTAATATTGAAATAAAAAATAGGTTATTGTATACAGTTCTTACGCTTCGTTCACTAGTTCTAATTTGTCGAAGAATATTTTCTCCACAAAGTCGTCTTTTAGGTATGTAGTGCTATTAAATAGCATGAAATTTTTTACATGTTTTACAAGTGTAATAGGATTTGGGATGTCTAGGTTATAGCAAATATCTGCTACGTAGTGCTCAAATTCACTTATTTGGAAGTCTTCATCTAATTCAAATACATACGTAGATATTATTTTGTCTTTTAGTTTTAATCTGCCACATATTTTTACCATATTACACCTCGCTAATTATCTAGGATATTTTACTGGAACACAAATAAAAATGCAAGCAATTTGTGTGCTATGATGAAAAACATTCGCTATTGATTTCTTATACTAATATATGATATAATTAGAATGAGAAATATGTTGTATAAGAGGGATGTAAATGGAAAAGTTAAAATATGAGATAGATAATAATGGTTTCTATAAGATAGAAAATGCCACTGTTATAAAGCAATATACTTCGCCAGAAACGCAGAAAGTATTGATAAAATTCCAAGATGATAACGGTATATTCTATTTCAAGTCGGAAGGTGAGTCGGGGGATCTGAATAAAAAGACAAGGATAGAAGAAGATTACCTAAGGTTCTATGATCCTTATTATGATGGTACACTGGCACATAATGACTTCTATATTCTTAGTGAGTTGTATTTGTCTAAGTTGCTAGGCAAATTTGGAGTAAAATCTGCGCAGTATCATCTGGCTAGTATGGAAGGGAAATATGGCGTTATTAGTAGAGATGTGACTAGCGGTGGTAAGGAGACTAAGTTGCTTTGTAATGAGGTGGGGTTGTTTAGCCATGCTGTGACGGGTAGGAGTGATATTAAGTATATAAGGAATAAGACCAATTTATCGCCTCAGATGATAGACAAATTGGGAATGTTATCTCTATTTGATCTTAGTACTATGCAAATAGATAGACATCTGGGTAATATAATGCTAGAAAAGGATAAAGGTGAGGCAGGATATAACAGTTTTTCTGTTATAGACCATGCGAATAATGGCGTTGCAATATACGGATATATAGACCAGTTATATTCTGAGCATGTGGCAAAAGGTTGCACGGTAACACTTGGTGTAGAACACACCAATAGGTCCAAGAGAAGATATCTAAAAGATCTTAGAAAGGGTAAGTATATATCAAAAGAGGTAGTAGAGGATTATCTTAATACAGCAACAAAATTACTGGATAGTGGAACAATTATTAGTGATATAGATGCTGAGTTAATGGAAGAATACGATATACAAATAGATGAGGATTTTGGCAAAAAACTAGAATTCTCAATGAGGGTAAATACCAATGAAATAGAAAGGGTATATGACAAATATATGGCATAATTGCAGAACTAAGAGTTTTTCTTAGTCCTGTCTTTTTTTGTATAAAAATCCTTTTGTTGAGCATTATAAAAAATCTGAACACATAACATGAATTTTTATTGACAAATCATCATAAATAATATATAATGTGTCGTAATTTTTGATTGGGTTGTGCCCAAATATGAAAGGAGAAAATATTAAAATGGCTGAACAAGTGTATTTAACAAAGGAAGGATATAAGGAATTAGAAGCAAGACTATTATATCTTAAGAGTGAAGGTAGAGTGGCTGTTGCTGATAAGATTAGTGTAGCCAGATCTTTTGGTGATATTAGTGAGAATAGCGAGTACGATGCTGCTAGAGAAGAAGAGGCGCTATTAGAGCAAGAGATCGTAGAGATAGAGAATACCCTTAGAAACGCTAAGATTATATCCAAGTCTAAGGTAGATACTGCGAAGGTAAATGTGGGAGCAACAGTTAAGGTGAAGGATAAGGAATTCAATGATGAATTGACATTTAGTATCATTGGTAGTTTCGAGTCTGATCCTGCTAAGGGACTAATCAGTAATGAGAGCCCTACTGGCAAGGCGTTGCTTGGCAAATCTGTAGGTGATATTGTTACAGTGGATGTACCAGGTAGCAATATGAAGATAACATATCAGGTATTAGAGATTAATTATTAATATTTATGCCCCGAAATAATTATTGTTTCGGGCTTTTTTGTTGCCTTTTATTATTTTATTAATAATAAAGATTTTGAAATCATATTGTGTTTAGGTATAATAATAGAGTTGATACCTATACGTATAGTTGGGTACAGAATATCGGAGGTAGACATGGATAGGTGTAAAGATTGCAAGAATGAAAACCTTACAATTGTTGAGGCGTTGCAATTACAAATGGACAAATATGGATATATATCCAAAGATAGCATTAAAGAAATTGCTAGAGAGTTGAAAAAATCAGAGAGCGAAGTATATGGAGTTGCCACTTTTTACTCCCAATTCTCTTTTACTCCAAAGGCAAAATATAATATATGCCTATGTACAGGCACGACTTGTTTTGTGCTAGGTGCAGACAAGATATTAGATGAGTTAAAGCATATTACAGGGATTAATGAGGGGCAGACTAGTGAGGATGGTAAGTGGAATTTGTCTTGCGCTAGGTGCTTGGGTTGTTGTGGACTTGCTCCAGTAATGACTATTAATGGCAAGGTATATGGCAATCTAAAGGTTGCTGATATCAAGGGAATATTAGAGGAATGCAAGTAGGAGGATTATATGGATATTAAGCAGTTAGAGACTATTAAGAATAATAGAATAAATGTAATCAATTTTAGAAAGAATTTAGATCCGAAAGCGTTACACGACTGCAAATATGAGATTATG
>SVIC01000013.1 GCA_015055515.1 Clostridiales bacterium
TGAGAGATTCGAACTCCCGACCTTTGCGTCCGTAGCGCAACGCTCTATCCAGCTGAGCTAATGATGCATATGATGCTACAATAGTAGCATATTTTTGATAATTTGTCAATTAAACACGCCTTCGAGCTTCGAACTCGACTCTCCGGTCTACGTGTCACAGTTTGTACCATTTTTTCAAAAGATTGATGCCTTTTGGGTGCCAAACGTGATTTGAGGTATCGTGCCAATTCGTAAAGTACTTGAAAATTCAAGTGTTTTTACAACTGAAATTTGGTACGACACATAGTTTCGTAGACCAACGCTCTATCCAATTGCGCTAACGGTGCATATTAAGATGTGTCAATAATTTTACTACAACCTAAGGAACCAAAGGTTGTATAGGGCTCCCGACAATATCGTAGAGATTGTTGGGAAGAGGAGCAACAGAATATTCTCGATGTTGCCAAACACAGGGAGGCAACGAGATTGTCAATTCTGATTGCGACGAGGTTCCGTAGACCAACGCATCACATCCAATTGGATATTGGTGCATATTAAGATGTATCAATTTTTTCAATATACAGATACCTGCAATATCATAAAAGACAATGATATATTAACACATTTTATATCCAATTGCAAGTGTTTTCTTTATTAACATTTTTTATTACTAAAATATCATAAGGTTGTTGTATTGCATATTATATTGTGATAAAATAATGCTATTACATAAGGAGAAAAAATATGAGCAACAATGGAAGATACAATCACAATACCATAATTTATGGCATTAGATATGCACACATTAACTCAAGCCAAGCAAAACTACATACTAAGGGGTACAAATTAGAATCTGCCACAAATAGTTATTTACCAAACAATGTCGTTATGAATTGTTTTTTTCGAGATGAGGAAGAAGCAAAAAATGTAACAGCTATATATAACATGAATAGTAAAGATACATATTACAAAGCTTTCAAAACCACAGAAGAACGACTACAACACATATCAAACAACTTTCAAATAGATGAAGCATTAAGGGATAAATATGGCAACAGAAGTAATAAAATAATGAATTACACTATATACGATTCATCAGATGATTATTTCGCTACACTTAACGAAACAGGTGACAAAACAGTGAAAGATGAATATACGCCAAAAGTATCCGAATTGATACATGAGAAATTCTAAAAAAAATACACTAACTATAAACGAAACAAATCTTACATTAATTTGTTTCGTTTTTTTTAGTGCATTTATTCCTTAACAATCTCGTTTACCGGCACATATATAACCCTGCCATCATCTGGCTTAAAATCGGGATTACCATAAGATATCCATATTATATCTTTCCTTTTTTCCTTAATTCCAGCATGACCACCATCTTCTCCATCGGTAAAACAAATCTTGGTCACATCTTTACTCTTTGAAAAAGCCTTGCTAGCCTCATTGAAATTAGTACCACCCCTAATATCCAAATATAAGTTATCTATCTCCGATACTTTTCTTATCTTCTGAAATCCATGAAAAGAGGTTGAAAATGTTCCCAATTTCACATTGGAATCTCTGGCAATCTTCTTTACTTGCCTTAAGAATGTCTTCAGCAAATCTTCACTTACAGATGAACTAGTATCAAGGATTACCTCTACATCGGCATCATCGTCAGGCTCGTAATCTTCTAACCTTGTCGCATAACCATTGCCCTTGTCTGAAAATTTGTGACCCCAACGCTCTTCATCTTTCTCAATTGCAGTCTTTAGCAATCTCTTCCAATCAGTTACCGAAGTTTGAGCCTCACCCACTACTCCGATATTTGTCCCTACACTATCCCCAACTAATCCTCGCCTACTGCCAGACAATTTCTCTATTAGTTTTCTCGCTGTGTCAGATTTATCTTTACTATTTTTGTCAAATACTTTTTTTTCACTCTTTTTTTTGCCATCGGATGTAGACACCTTTGATTTATCCCACATCTCGTGATCATCATGACCTTCAGTTATCTCACCAATACCCGACTTATCAGAATCACTATCATCCTCATCTACTGATTTGCCATTCTCTCCATCATTGCCTTTGCCACCATCCATGCCATCATCATCAGAACCCGCAGTATTCCCCATATTATTTCCCAGCGCTCCAGAATTTGATAAATTATCTGTTTTCTTGGTCTTACTTCTTCTATCATCACTGGGTTTTGTAGATGACATTAGTCTGTTATACAACTCTTCTGCATCGTAATTAATCGCATCTTCAATATTTATACCATTTGGTATTATTTCTAACCCATCACGGATTAAATACTGATTAATAACTGCATCAGTAGCATAGTTCCATGTCTTCTTATGTTTATCTTGTCTTCTACTTATATGATCTAGTTCTATATGGCATACCTCGTGTGCCATAACGAATAGTTGTTGCAACTCAGATATATTGGCCATATACTTCGGATTATAATATATGTCTACGCCATCTGTAGATGCTCTACGCACATCGGTCGTAGAAATAAATTTTGCATTCATTATAGTATATCCAAATGCAGGATACCTAGTAAGTAATTTTCTCTTTATGCTAGATATATCAAAATCATTTTCACTCATAGACTATCCCTCTAGACTATTCAGTTCTTCAGCCTTTACATCTTGCCTTCGCAATTCATCAACAATTAATGCCCTGTTCACATCATTTCTGATCCACATACCATCAAAACTAGCTAGTATCTCTTGACCAAACTTCTCTGATATGAAATCTCTTACCTTTGCCAGATTATCCTCTTCTACACCCACCAAACCTGCAGATGTAGACAACATATCCGATATAGACAAATCTTTGAAATCATCTTTATCGTATTCACCATTTACAATGCCATCAATTGTTGCATACATACTCTCAGTGAAATGTACGAAATCTGCAGTAAGTTCATCTCCTATTGCAGGCTGTAACGCCTTTGGATTATTGGTATACTTTAATACATTACTAGCAATCTCCCATTTTCTAGGATCAGTAACAATCTTCGGATTGTCTTCATCCATATCTTGATTCAATACCTTTTCCCCACGCGCAGTAATGTATGCAATAATTGCGGGATGTATACCATCTTCTTTTGCTATAGCCCTATCATACTCTTGTGGAGTTACATTCCTCACCCCTGTCGCCCAATCTAAGAATTCGTCCTTGTCTATTTTGTAATACAGATGGCAAAATCTTCTAAATAGTGCGTTAGTCATAGGATATGCCGCCGCATTGCCTACCGTCTCATTACCCGCAGCCACAACAACCGCATTATCTGGTAGTGGCCACATACCATCCTTGCCCGCTCTATCTAGAACAATTGAATACACAAGGCTCTGCACTGCAGGCTTCACATTAGTCAACTCATCTATGAATAATGTGTGCACTTTGTCTGGCTCCGCCTCGCACTTTGCCTTCAACTCTTTGTACCAATACGGTGGATTAAATTCATTGGTATCTCTGTTCAGCGTTCCATCTATTTCCTCTGGATTCATCTGATGCCTTAGAGATATCTTAGTTGCCGTTGGATCCAATTGCTTAACCCTAGATGATTTACCCACACCACTAGGTCCATGAAGAAACACCGATGTGTTGCTACGCACATACATTTTCAATAAATCATCATTGGACAACTCTTCGTATGTAAATTTGTATGGATTTACTTTTTTGTGACTTTTGATAACCTTCTTTGCCTCTGTCATCATTCCATCACCAAAAGCCTCTTTTAGAAACCCAGCATCTGTGAAATCATATCCCACATTGCCAGCCATATACACATTGCCATTTGTCTGTATATTATTAGTGTTTATCCCATTTAGATATGCTCTTACAACACTATTCTGCCAATACTGATCTCTATTCCCCTTAAGAGCAAAAGGAAATCCTCCTGTAATAACATCTAATGATGTTAGAAAAATTTGTGTCGCATTACCAGTACTCTTTGGATTGATATGTTTTGGCAAATGTTCCCAGTTATCTACAATCCAACGAATTGGCTCCACCTCGAACCATGTTGGCCCCTCTGATATAAGGCTACCATCACGATATTCGCCCTGAGCACTATCGAAAGACACATTCACCCTAACATACCTCTTGCCACTCACTTCATTTTGAACTTCTACATCTGATAATAATTGTATACTGTTATTGTATTTTACAATAGACTGAGCATATGTTCCCGTAACTTTTAATTTTCCTTCTTGGAACAATTTCTCTATTTCATCAGAATACACACAATGATTTCTTGGATATGAGCCTAATTGGATAACGGCAATATCCTTGCCACCCTTAACTCTTGACTGATACTTGAATAATGGAGTATTGCTATTTATTGCACTCATATCTACTACAATAGATGGTGCTATACCAATATCAGTATTATTTGGTCTTGTACTAAGGATATTTCCTTCATAATCTATATAATCTACATACCCTGTAGCATTCGCTGTTCTTAACCAATACAGACCCATTCCAGTATTGCCAGTAAAATTATCCATTACACCATTATAGTCTACACCTAGTGCTCTAGCATAATCTGTAACAAATTTTCTTCTATCCACTTTAGGAGTATCCATAAATGAGTTATTTGTACTAATATAGACTTTATCCATTGTCACATATTTGGAGTCACCAGCCTTGCCATTATGATTAGTGTTGCCATGTGACGTATTCTTTATTTCGAACTTCTTATCTTGCGCCATTATATATTCTCCACACATTTAGTGGAAATATTTTAACATATATAATATATAGAAATCAATACCTACCTTCATTTTTGTGTCGTAAAAAAATACAGTACAAATATGCACTGTATTTCTTACAACAAAATCAATTAATATATACTTTTTGTCAAAAACCATTATAATAGTAACAAATTCTAATATCCTATTAACAATAAACTTAGATAACTGAGTGGAACTAGTATAATTGCACCCACTACATTGAATAACGTATCCATACCAATATAATACCATGCACCACGCTTGCGACTTAGTTTTTCCTTCTTCACCACCTTGATATATTCCTTCAATGCAATTACGCCCGACAGCGATGAGAAAATAATCCCTAGACTTGCTACATTTACTGACACTAACAAATGCGGATAATTTATTGTGAATTTTGATAGCAACACCGCAGTAGGTACGTTAGATATGAATTGACAACTAATATATGCTGTAATGAATGTATAATCATTGATGAACGATTGCATTAGGTTGATCACCGCAGGAATTCTAGATAGATTGCCCGAGAATATGAAGAACGCTACAAATGTAAGAGGTATAGTATAGTCTACATGCAAGTACGCCTTGATATCACATATCGCCATAGTAACAACAATAATTATTGTTGCAATCCACCAAGGAATAACACCCAGCACAACCAATATAGTTATAACAAATAGTATTCCATATATGATAGCCTTTGGTACGCTAAAGTTTACCGCCTCACTATCTTCATATTGCAGAGGCTCTTTCTTTACAAACATACATACAACAATAATTAGTATTAATGCAATAAGTGTTGGTATAGCCATAATCTTAAAAAACTCTAATATACCCATATCATAAAATGAGAATATATACAAGTTCTGTGGATTACCAATTGGTGTAATCATACCGCCTAGGTTACTAGCAATATTCTGCATTATGAATGTAAATGGCACATACCTAATATTATTCGTGTACTTTAATACAATGTACGCAAGTGGCAAGAATGTAATAAGCGACATATCATTAGCATTAACTAGCGCAGACACATATGTTATAAATATCAGGCACATTATAACACTTCTTGTATTCTTGAATTTCTTAACGAGCCACCTTGCTACTTTTTGAAAGAACTCAATATTAGTAAATCCTGCAATAACCAGCAGTAGTAATGTGATACACGCCAATGTGTCTATATCAAAATAATTAAGATATCCACTATCTATTGGCACAAAGAAGCAAGAAATAATAGCAGCAACTATCGCCACCGTAAATATAAAATTTGTTTTGAAAAATGATCCAATATTTTTAATAGTTTTCATACATACATCTTCCGTTATTTATTTTGTTTTTGTATATCAAAATATTCTCTTTAATTTATTTCGGTAACTCCATCTTGGATATCATATATCATCTCATCATCCATATCACTATCACCAGTAATTACATCTTTTGGCAACTTCATATATTTCATTACCGCAGATGCCAATAACTCACCTTCCATGTTATATATCTTGCCATCAGCCTCAAATGCACGAGATGTATTTTTGGTTAAAACTCCCACACCCTTTAACTCTACATCGTATGGTACCGGTTTTCGAAATCTTACTTCTAGACTTGTAGTTACTGCATATGTTTCTGGCTCTACCACCCACAGTACCCTTCCAGCCAATTCATCTAGCATAGCGGTAATTAGACCACCATGTACTCTACCCGGATAGCTCTGGTGCTCTGGCTTAAATCTAAATATTGTGTACACACTACCATCTTCCATCTCATAGAATGGTGCTTTTACACCTAAATTATTATCCATACCACATATTATACAATTTATACTATTTCGTTGTTTCTTAACCACTTTCATAATATCACCTCTAATACTTAATATGGTATCATTTTTTCACTAAAAAACATAATTATATAACCTATTATTTTTTTTATTTAATTTATAAACGAAATTCATAATATTAAAAATCTTTTATAGAAATTCACAATACTGAACACCGTTTTTTATTTTTATTTTTAACTACCATTTATTTTTGATATAAATATATTTTGCGATATAATGATAATAGTTAGTAAATTGTATGCATATTTCATACTACACTACTAATATAAATAATCATAGGAGGAAATGAAAATGGCAAAATCAAAAATGAGCACTGGAAAAATCGTCTTGTCTGTTATTGCAATGTTAGTGGGCGTTGCTGCTTGCATAGCATTATTTACTAATGTATGGAATTTTGCAATAACAATAGGCGAAAAAACAAGCACTGAAGCATTAGGAGGATATTTTGAAGATTATTCTTTTTATGCCAATGGATTTAAAAATGCAGAAGTTGCATTCTTCGAATGGGCTAGTGTTGTAGCAGGTATTGCTGTAATCGTAGCACTAGTAGGTGCTGTTGCTTATATCATTGGCACAGTTGTTGCTATTGCTAATGGTGGTAACAAAATCACTGCAAAGCTTGCTAAATTCGGTGCAATAATCATGTTAATTGCAGGTATCGTTGCATTAATTACGTCTATCATGTTTGCTGCTCCTGCAGTTACCGAGTCTATAATGTCTGGATCTATGGCATTTGGCATTGGCGCATGGATTGGCGTGATCGCACCTATTGCTGCTGGATTACTTGGTGTAGTTAGCACAAAATAATTTTAATATAATCTATGTAATGATGATTTGTTCACTATGGTCCAAATCATATTTGCTATCGCAAATCTACAATAAATTGTAGATACATAGATTGAATAAACATCAGTTTTGCTTGAATATACCTTCGGCGCATTCAGACAAAACTTCCGATAATATAATTATAAAGTAAAAAAATGAACTATTATTATAGTTCATTTTTTTTATCCATAATATATTGCAGACCATTTGTTGTAAAGGTCTTGATGAATTTATGTCCATTAACTGTAAATACATCATTATGTTCGGTATCTGACACCAGCGACATACATTCGGGTGATGTTATAAGCACAGCTTGAGGGAACAACGCCTCTAATTTGTTAAAAAAGAAATACTTGCTCATTTCGGGCACTTTTGCCACTCTTCCATCGTCTGGCAAGTAACACTTGTAGACAGGAGTTTCTGCCATGTTAGCCGTGTTTTTGGGGCTAAAAGAGGCGATCAGATACGCACTAAGCATTCTTCCATTATCTATCTTCTTATGCTCTAATACCAACATCTCAGACATAGATATTCACCTCATTAAATCGTACTTACAAAAACATCAAAATATATAATTAGAAATGCCTCAGGGGATATTCTCCCCCGAGGCCTATTTCTTATCCATTTGACACACATATTATACCTCATATCACACCAATTGTCAATAGCAAAATAATACAAATTATTAATACAAATATACAACATTTATTTGCAAAAAACTTATACCATCATATATAATTGATATATTAGGAGAACACATGAAATACACAGAAATATTAGATAGACTACTACTCTCAGACAATGTAGTACACAATTTTTATACGGAGTACGAACACAACGCGGAATTTAGAAATGCATTGGATCACTCCCTTCCTGAAGTACGCAAGTGCGAGGAACAAAGGCAAAACAACCCATGGCACAAATATAATGTACTGGGACATATACTACACTCCGTACAGGCTATAAACTTTCAGACGACAGACCTACCACCAGAGGACAGAAAATTACTAGCATATACTATGTTCTTTCACGATATGGGCAAGCCAAAGTGCCATATAGAGAGAATGAAAGATGGCAAGATGATTGATAGTTTTTTCAACCACAATATAGAAAGTGCAAAAATTGCCAAAGCACACGCCTCTGAATTTGGATTTAACGACACTGAGACAAATGTGTTAGAAAAATTAGTACTAGACCATGACATATTTATGTATATCAAAGACTACCCTACCACAAACCCTCATTGGAAGACTTTATCCTATGATGTTATCAATGATGAGATATCTAGCCTTAATACAGTGGGAGATGGCACCAAATTAATGAGATATCTAATCATGGTAGGCAGAGCAGATAACCTAGCCCAGAACGAGAAAATGACAGCCGACTCTCTAGCAATGCTAGACAAAATGGATCACATGCTGGATGAGAGAGAAAAAGAAAGGATATAATCCTTTCTTTTATTTCACAATCAAATTCAATATCTTACCTGGTACATATATTACTTTTACAATATTACCAGTAATAAATTTTGATATCTCATCGTCTCTTTGCAATCTCTACAATCTCATCTTGACTAGCATTGCTTGGGATTGTAACCACTGCACGCACTCTACCATTTACCTGCACAGGCATTTCAATCTCATCTAATTGTAGCGCACTCTCATCAACTTCTGGCCATGTAGCAGTCTCAATAGTTGCACCATAACCCATTGTCTCAAACAATTCATTTGCAATATGAGGAGCAAAAGGACTGATAAGAAGAATTAACTTTTTATACTCATCATTAGAAATTGTCTTTAATTTGTATACTTCATTTACTAGTATCATGATAGCAGATATCGCAGTATTGAACTTATTATTATCTATATCATTAGTTACTTTCTTAATAGTAGAATTTAGTATAAATCTTAGATCTTTGGTCTCTGCATCACCATTTACAAATTCTTGGATACCCCATATCTTGTTAAGTAACTTGTTACAAGCCTTCAAGCCATCTTCGCTCCATACAGCCTTCTCCGAATATTCTCCTATGAATGACATCCATACACGAAGACTATCTGCACCGTATCTATCCACCATTATTCTAGGATCTACACCATTGCCTGCAGATTTACTCATCTTCTTGCCATCTGCACCTAGTATTAGACCTTGAGATATTCTCTTCTTAAACGGCTCATCTACAGGTACCAATCCCAGATCATACAATACCTTTACCCAGAATCTAGCATATAGCAAGTGTCTAGTTGTATGCTCATTTCCACCATTATATAGTACTACTGGAAGCCATGCTTTCATAGCCTCTTGACTAGCAAACTCTTTATTGTTATGCGGATCACAATATCTAAGGAAATACCATGATGATCCAGCCCAACCTGGCATTGTGTCGGTCTCACGCTTAGCAGGAGCACCACACACCGGACAAGTAGTATTCACAAACTCTTGTATCACAGATAGTGGCGATTCACCGTCCTTTGTAGGCTCATAACTATCTACATTAGGCAGTGTTAGTGGCAGATTTTCTTCCTTCTCTGGCACCCAACCACAATGAGGACAGTTGATCATAGGAATAGGCTCGCCCCAATAACGCTGTCTAGAGAATATCCAGTCACGCATTTTGAAATTCAACTTCTTTCTAGCAACGCCCATACCAATTAACTTATCAGTAATTGCTACCTTTGCCTCTTCTACAGTTAACCCTGTGAATTCTTCTGAATTGATTAACTTATATCCTTTGCCCAGATACTCACCTTTTTCTAACGCTTTCTCTGATACATCACCCTCTATAACTTGGATCTTTGGTATACCAAATTTGTCTGCAAATTCATAGTCTCTTTGGTCATGAGTAGGTACTGCCATAACTGCACCAGTACCATATCCCGCTAGAACAAAGTCGCCAATATACATATCCACTTCTTTGCCATTTACTGGGTTTATTGCAGATACACCTTCTAATTTTAGACCAGACTTGTCTTTGTTCATCTCTGTACGATCAAATTCACTCTTCTTCGCTGTCTCGGCCCTGTATTTCAACACCTCATCCCAGTTCGCAATCTTATCACGTAAATTATCCACAATCTTGCTCTCTGGCGCAAGTACCATGAATGTAATACCGTAAATTGTCTCTATACAAGTGGTAAAGATTGAGAATTTGCCCCCTTGTTTGATCTGGAAATCGACCTCTACACCCTCGCTCTTACCAATCCAATTCAACTGGCTAAGTTTGATATGATCAAGGTAATCTGTCTTGTCTAGATCATCAGCAAGTCTCTCACCATACTCTGTCATCTTCAATACCCATTGAGCCTTTGCCTTCTGAGTTGTCTCTGCATGACATTGACAGCATGTACCATCTTCTACCTCTTCATTGGCTAGAACTCCACAATTCGGACACCAGTTCACAGTGGTTTCTTGCTTCTCTGCGAGACCTTTCTTGAAAAACTGTATAAATTGCCATTGTGTCCACTTATAATAATCCTCATCGCAAGAATTGATAGTTCTGCTCCAGTCAAAAGAGAGACCTATTCCCTTTAACTGACTATGGAATGTAGCAATATTTCTAGCAACGATCTCCTGTGGTAGTTTCTTCTCTCTAATAGCAGTACGCTCTGCCTCAAGACCAAATGCATCTGTACCAAATGGGAATAGCACATTCTTGCCACACAGTCTCTTCTTTCTAGCCACAGCATCTATTGCGGTATAACTTCTGCAGTGCCCCAAATGCAAACCCGATCCACTAGGATATGGGAACTCTATAAGGATATATTCATTCTCCTTGCCCTCTGCATGATTTTCTACATTGTATGTCTTATTCTCTTCCCAATGCTTTTGCCACTTTGCCTCAACATCTGCAGGAATATATGTTTTCATTACAATAACACCTCAAATCCTAAAAATTATGTATATATTCTATCACGATTATAGATTTTTTTCAATATATTTGGCTATATTTATCGCTTTGTCTACAAAAAATCTACTTTGTTTATTAAACAATAATATCATAATTGATATATAATTCATAAAACAATAATATTATAAATTCTAGAGACAAAAAAAGTGCTAAATATAGCACTTTTTTAGAATACAGAATACATTAACATTCCAAGGCCGGCAGATATTAAAATCAAAACAATAGGAGAAATATTCTTATTTTTTATTTTATAATAAACAAAATAAATTATTACCAATATTGACATTATAACTAAAGATATCCAATGAAATCCTGTTACATTATTTAGTGAATGAACACCAAAAACATTACTGAGAATTAATGTTATTGCTGTAGAGAATATTATTGCACAGATTACAGGCTTTATTCCTGCCAAAAAAGCATTTACAGGCTTGTATTTCAATAATTTTTTCATTACAGTAACTACGAGTAATATTACAATAAATGCAGGCAATATTACACCAAGGGTTGCTAGTATAGCACCACCAACACCACCTATACTTGATCCAATATAAGTTGCAATATTTACTGCAAAAGGCCCTGGCGTAGATTCGGATACTGCTATAAAATTTAATAACTGCTCGGCTGTAATCCAACCTTTGGAGACAATTATATCTTGAATTAGCGGTATCATAGCATAGCCACCACCAAAGGTAACTGCACCAATCAAAAAGAAGGTAAAAAACAACTCTACAAATATCATTGTCTATCCTCCTTATTATTATCATCTTCGCATAGCCTAGCTGAACGGCGTTTTGAATTAATTATACCTATATAGTAGATAATTAACCCCAATACACCACCTATAAGAATATAATATAATACAGAAAACTTAATAGAAAATAATGCAAATAAAACGGATAGCAATATCACAACAACAAATACAACATAGTTATACCATTTCTTCTCTACATCCTTAAATAGTTTTATTCCCGCACTTAATATTAGCAAAGCAACACACACTTGTATGCCTTTGAATGCATAAGATACTAATTGTATCTGCAGGAATGTCTCAAATACTAACGAGATTAGATATATAATGATTAATGATGGTAAGCATACAGCAATTGTTGCCACAAGAGATCCCCATAATCCACTTATTTTGTAACCTATGTAAGTAGCATTGTTTATCGCAATAGGACCAGGACTTGCTTCTCCTATGGCAATCATATTGACAAATTCATCTTTATCCATTACTTTTCTTTTCTCTACAAATTCATTTTCCAACAACGCGATCATTGCATAACCACCACCAAATGTAAAAAGCCCAATCTTGAACATTGTTAAAAAGAGATAAAATAACTTTTTCATTATATTTTCACTACCTTAATATCTATTACTACAATAATACAACTAACCTAAGAAAAATGAAAATAAATATATGATAAATGTAAAAAATCTTGTTAATTTTTAGTTGTTATTTTACAAACCTTAGACAACAAAAAAAGTGCTAAATATAGCACTTTTTTTATAATTTCGTAAATTACTTAATGATTGTAGAAACTACACCAGAACCTACTGTTCTACCACCCTCACGGATAGCGAATCTCAAACCTTGCTCAATAGCGATAGGAGTGATAAGTTTGATAGTCATAGTTACGTTGTCACCAGGCATAACCATTTCTACGCCTTGTTGTAACTCGATAGAACCTGTAACGTCAGTAGTTCTGAAGTAGAATTGTGGTCTGTAACCATTGAAGAATGGAGTATGTCTACCACCCTCTTCTTTCTTCAATACGTATACCTCAGCAGTGAACTCTGTATGAGGTTGGATTGAACCTGGCTTACATAGAACTTGACCTCTCTCGATTTCAGTTCTCTGGATACCACGAAGTAGAAGACCTACGTTGTCACCAGCCTCTGCTTGATCCAACATCTTTCTGAACATCTCTACACCAGTGATAACTGTAGAAAGCTTAGAATTCATACCTACGATCTCAACAGTATCGCCAACTTTTACAGTACCTCTCTCTACTCTACCTGTAGCAACTGTTCCACGACCAGTGATTGTGAATACGTCCTCAACTGGAAGAAGGAATGGCTTATCAGTAGCTCTCTCTGGCTCTGGAATATAAGAGTCAAGAGCATCCATAAGTTCGAAAATAGGCTTGCAATCATCGCTGTCTACCTTACCGTCTTTAGCAGCTTCAAGAGCCTTTAATGCAGAACCCTTGATGATTGGAGTATTGTCTCCAGGGAAACCATACTCAGTAAGAAGATCTCTGATCTCCATCTCAACCAATTCTAACAACTCTGGGTCGTTAACTTGGTCAGTCTTGTTCATGAATACTACAATGTATGGAACGCCAACTTGACGAGCAAGAAGGATATGCTCTCTTGTCTGAGGCATTGGACCATCTGTTGAAGCAACAACTAGTACAGCACCATCCATCTGAGCAGCACCTGTGATCATGTTCTTAACATAGTCTGCGTGTCCTGGGCAGTCTACGTGTGCATAGTGACGCTTTTCAGTCTCATACTCTACGTGAGATGTATTGATAGTTATACCTCTTTGTCTCTCCTCTGGTGCCTTATCAATAGCGCTATAATCCATAGCTTGTGCATTACCCTTAGCAGCAAGAGTCATAGTGATAGCTGCAGTAAGAGTAGTCTTACCGTGGTCAACGTGACCAATTGTACCAACGTTAACGTGTGGTTTAGTTCTTTCATATTTAGCTTTTGCCATTTTACGAAAATCTCCTTGTTTTTTAATATTTAATAGTTATTTTTGTTTGTTTAGAAATCTCTTTCTAAAATCTCCTAGATATTTTTACATATATTTAGGAAAAAGTAAAGCAAATTTAAGCAATTACTTTTGTTTGTTGCCAATTACTTTCTCAGCAACATTCTTTGGAACCTCAGCATAATGTGAGAACTCCATGTTGAAGTTACCTCTACCTTGTGTTAAACCACGAAGGTCAGTAGCATAACCAAACATCTCTGATAGAGGGATCTCTGCAAGGATAACCTGCATACCACTCTTCATCTCAGTACCATTTAGCATACCTCTACGTCTGTTAATGTTACCCATAACATCACCAAGATATTCATCTGGCATCTCTACTTCAACCTTCATTATAGGCTCAAGCAGTACTGGATCTGCCTTCTTGCAACCATCTTTGAATGCAATAGATCCTGCAACCTTGTACGCCATTTCACTAGAGTCAACATCGTGATAAGATCCATCGAATACTGTTGCCTTAAAGTCTACTGTCTCGTATCCTGCAAGTACACCATTTTGCTTAGCATCTTGGATACCAGCATCAATAGCAGGGATATATTCCTTAGGAATAGCACCACCAACAACCTTGTTCTCGAACTTATATCCTTCACCTGGTTGTAATGGCTCAAGTCTAACCCAGCAGTGACCGTATTGACCGTGACCACCAGATTGCTTGATGTATTTTCCTTCCACTTCCACTGCCTTTCTGATTGTTTCCTTGAAGGCAACTTGTGGAGCACCTACGTTAGCCTCTACCTTGAATTCTCTTAGTAGTCTGTCTACGATAATTTCTAGGTGCAACTCGCCCATTCCGGCGATAATTGTCTGACCAGTCTCTTGATCAGTATATGTCTTGAATGTTGGATCTTCTTCTGCTAGTTTTACTAGAGCTAAGATCATCTTCTCTTGGCTTGCCTTTGTCTTTGGCTCAATAGCAACTCTGATAACTGGATCTGGGAAATCCATACTCTCTAGAATTACTGGATGTGCCTCATCACATAGTGTCTCACCAGTTGTAGTATCCTTCAATCCTACGATTGCTACGATATCACCTGCATATGCTTCTTCAATCTCTTGACGATTGTTAGCGTGCATTCTGATAAGTCTACCAATTCTCTCTTTTTTACCCTTGCAAGAGTTATATACATATGTTCCAGATGTTAACACACCACTGTATACACGGAAGAATGTTAATCTACCTACGAATGGATCTGTCATTATCTTGAACGCAAGTCCTGCAAGAGGCGCTGTATCGCTACTCTCTCTTACTTGCTCCTCGTCACTATTAGGCTTAGTACCCTTAATAGCTTCGATGTCGGTTGGGGCTGGCATATAATCAACCATAGCATCAAGTAACATCTGAACACCCTTGTTCTTGAATGCAGATCCGCATAGAACTGGGCTGAAAGACATATTGATAGTACCCTTTCTAAGACCAGACTTGATCTCATCTATAGTTAATTCTTCACCTTCGAAGTATTTCTCCATCAACGCATCATCTTGACTAGCAACAGCCTCAATAATCTTCTCTCTAAGCTCTAATGCTTGAGCCTTCATATCCTCTGGAACATCTACTTCTTCTATCTCTTTTCCTAGATCATCCTTGTATATCTCAGCCTTCATTGTGATTAGGTCAATAAGTCCTCTGAACTCAGATGCTTGACCAATAGGAAGCTGAATAGGAAGTGGGTTTGCACCCAATCTAGCCTTCATTTGCTCAACAACTCTTAAGAAGTTCGCGTCTTCTCTGTCCATCTTGTTAACAAATGCAATTCTAGGAACTCTATATTTGTCGGCTTGTCTCCAAACCTTCTCTGACTGAGGTTGTACACCACCTCTAGCACAGAATACTGCTACAGCACCGTCAAGGACCTTCAAAGATCTCTCAACCTCTGCTGTGAAGTCAACGTGTCCTGGTGTATCAATAATGTTGATTTGGTGATCTCTCCAGAAACAAGTGGTAGCAGCAGAAGTGATAGTTATACCTCTCTCCTGCTCCTGAGCCATCCAGTCCATAGTTGCGCCACCTTCGTGAACCTCACCAATCTTATGAGTACGACCAGTATAAAACAAAATTCTCTCTGTTGTGGTTGTCTTACCAGCGTCTATATGCGCCATGATTCCCACATTTCTACATTTATCTATTGAAGTTTGTCTTGGCATTTTGATTTCTCCTAATATTTATTACCAACGATAATGTGCGAACGCCTTGTTACTCTCAGCCATTCTATGAACATCATCTTTCTTCTTATATGCACCACCAGTGCTGTTGTGAGCATCCATAATCTCAGATGCTAACTTAAGATCCATACCTCTCTCAGATCTCTTTTGAGCATAAGCAACCAACCAACGAATTGCAAGAGTTTGTTGTCTTGCAGGTGTTACTTCTAGAGGAACTTGGTAGTTAGATCCACCTACTCTTCTAGATTTAGTCTCTAGAAGTGGCTTCAAGTTATCTAATGCTTCCATGAAATAAGTATCTGGCTCTACTCCAAGCTTGCTATTAATAATATCAAATGCTCCGTACACAATATTTTGAGCAATTGCCTTCTTACCATCTTGCATGATCTGGTTGATAAGCTTAGTTATAACCTTGTTTCCATACTTTGGATCTGGCAATACATCTCTTTTAGGTACGCCTGCTCTTCTTGGCATAATTTCTCCTTTTATAAATTTCAAATAAATTTATTTCGTATAATTTTTCTTAACTAATGTAAAATCAAAACTAAATTACTTAGCACGCTTAGCGCCGTATTTAGATCTAGATTGCTTCCTCTTGCCTACACCTGCTGTGTCTAGGGTACCTCTAATGATGTGGTATCTTACACCAGGTAAGTCTCTAACTCTACCACCACGGATTAGAACAACACTGTGCTCTTGCAAGTTATGACCCTCACCAGGAATGTATACAGTACCTTCTTGGCCGTTAGATAGTCTTACTCTTGCGATCTTTCTCATAGCAGAGTTTGGCTTCTTAGGAGAAGTAGTTGTTACTGACAAGCATACTCCTCTCTTCTGAGGATTTTGGTCTAGAATAGGAACAGCTGATTTTGCTGTTGTCTTCTTTCTGCCTTGTTTTACTAATTGATTAATTGTAGGCATCTTCTTCCTCCATATAATATTTTGTATAATCCAATTATCCTACTAAAACCCATATCGTAGAACTTCGCTATATGCAAAACATTGAATTATTAATTTCCCGCTTAGCACTATTGTGTAAATATAACGCAATACACAATGCGTAATGTAATATCGCGGGACATACTAGTTAAGGCAAATATCTCACACCATTATTCGCACCCAACTACCCAATAGTGACCATAAAAAAGCATACGCACTATTGGCATATTACAATACGTTAATAATTCTAGCAAAATTCCACCTATTTTGTCAATGCTTTTTAACACTTTTTTATATACAAAAATCTAAAATTTTATAGATAAATTTTTCCACTTTCATACATTCCGAATTAATACACTGTACTCTATAAAAATTTAGTATTGATTTTATATATACGACTATGTTATAATAAGTTATCGATATTAATTTTGGAGATTAAATATAATGGAAAATAATAATTATGTAATAGAGTTATTAAGAGGATTTATCGGACAACATCACGATCCTTGTGCGTTTGTATTCCATGACAAAGATGGCCACGAGGTAATCACCGTTATGTCTGACAATAAGAAGTTGGACAAGCTAGCCGATGGTGGCATTAAGAAAGTATTCTGCGCAGGCGATGAGAAGAACCCATGCAAGACTGCTATACTTCCTAGAGCAGATGTACTAGATTTACCTAATATACTAGATACTTTAGGTAAATATAATTGTGCTTTTCATGTAGCTAATAGTGATAGCGCTGCTATGTTTATTACTACTAATAGGACAGACCTAGCACGCCTAGAATATCCAATTATAGATAATTATTGCGACAAGAAAATTAGAGGAGATGAGTTTAATACCTTAGACGATATTAAGATTAACGCATCAATGGATATATTGGCCGTAGTAGATGGATATGTAGATGGAGACAGTAGTACTCATGTGAATACATCAGTAAATATAGAGAAATCTGGCATAGAAGATAAATTAAAGTCCGCAGTATCAAGAGAAATGACAAGAAAAATATATTCTGCAATGAATAACAAACCAGAATATATAGAACTAAGAAACAATTTGAGCGAAAATATAAACGAATAATCATTAAGCAGACAATAAAAGAGGTTAAGCATGAATTACTTAACCTCTTTTTTTATTTTTCTAAATTTGCTACATTTTCACGTTCAGTCACTTTTTTTGCAAAATAATCGGCATATACATTTTCGCTATTCAACTGTCCTGGAATATATTCACTAGCATCTAGTAAATGCTCTGGAGTGAATTCTTTGGTTATCCCAGACACAAATGACTGATATGCATCATCTAATGATAACAATTTGCTTTCGGCCTCACCTTCATTGTTAATAACATTAATTGCTACACTATTTTGATACTCTTCTGGTTTTTCCGTTAATAAATTCTTAAAACATTCTTCTCCCATTTTCATTCTCATATGACAATAACCTGCAAATGTACTTCCTAAGTTCTCAGGTAAATTGTTGCTTTTCATTACCTCAGTTAAATAATTTTTCACATCTTTCGGCTCTGTGCTTTTCATCATTTTCTTGCTGTTTTCAATAAAACGATCTACTCCTTTTACCGCTAAATTTGTTAATAATCCTGCCACAACTTTCAATGCGACATCTGCTAATATAGACATACCATTCTCCTACTAAATTTTTTTCAATTGTAACATAGCCTACAAAAATAAAAAAACTTTTTAATATAAAAGTAAAAAAATGAAGCATATTGCTTCATTTACGTTTCGTTAATTGCCTTATTTTTATTATTAATAGTACTCTCTACTAGTACCACCATTTCCTTTGGATGCGCAGATACCATATTGTCAAAAGGTGTTGCCTCTGGAATATCCAATTCTTCCTTCAATGCAGTCTGCAGATAAGTATCCATGAATTTACCAGCCCTCTTATGCGCCTCTTCCACAGTATCACCTTCTACAATTACACCCAAATCTTCTATACTAATAACATACACCATGGCCTCTTCATCATAATATACGACCGCTGGATACACATATTTTTTCATAATTTCTCCATAGTTATAACCAATTATCATAGGTATGATAACACAAAACAAATTTTAGACAAAACTTATATCGACTATATTTCCAAAATTTATTCATTTTTTTATCTACACACCATATTTCTGATATCTTGCTTGTCAATATATAATATAAGGATTTTAACTAATTAGTTAAATACTTACCCAGTAACAAAGCACATCGATTATATATCATTCTACATAGATTAACAATTTCTTTAAGGATAAAAAATTGGCTATATTCAGCCAATTCTGATATTTTCCATTAATCAATAACTGCTGATGTCTCAGCCTCCATTGATGCTTCACCTTGCATATATCTTCCGACTGCTACATCTACGATATCGGCGCTCATGCCAGTCATATCCAGTCTGTATTCAGCCATCTTCTCTAGATTATCAGCCAATATGTCTTTATCAACAGCCATCTCTGTACCGACAATCCTCTCTATCTGACGCTTGGTCAATTCTCTAGCGGTAGTGGATCTGTTATATACATTTACCATTACCTGTCTACCTTGTGCATCGAAGTGAAGTACATCTGTGCCCTCTATGCTATTGCAGTCTACAATAGGACAATGAGGTAGTAATAAACCTAAAATATCCGCGTTAGCTTTAACAATGTTTTCTATTGCCATATGCCATCTCCTTATTTATCTTTATTACGATGAAAGTATAGCACAATAGCAAAAAAAAGTAAATACTAATTAACCACTTTTTTGACAATTAGTAAAAAATTGAAAAAGTGCCCTACAAATCTGACATTTAGTTTGACTAAAAAAATTTTTTAATATATACTGAAATTAAGAATGATGGAAAAATGGGGAGAAAAATGGATATAGAAGCATTAGAGTTTTACAAAAAACAAAGAACTTCGTTAGAGAAATCATTTATTAGCGACCTTAATAGAATGCTAGAAGAAGATATGGCAGAGTGGAATGAATTGTCCCAATTCAAGAAGTCAATATATAGACACAAGTACGATACATTTATTAACGACACTGCCAAGAAATTAAAGGAAGAGATTACAAAATTAAGGGCATTAAAGAAGACCGACCCGATGGATATTTTTGCCTCTGATGTAGCAAATATTATTCAGGCAGAGCATTCCATTCCTACTTGCAAGAACCCGTTCGAATGGATAACCAAGTTCCGTAAGAATTTCATAGGCATGGATTGTTTTATCAGAGTAGCACTGTTTGATAGACTGGACTGCAAGGATATGTGGGACTATGATATTATAGATGAGGTAATGACATCATCCAGATTAGAACTGGATACCAAGGAGCCATTTGACCAATTCAATACACTACTGCATATGGTTACAAATATGGTATCGAAGAATACCTCCCCTCACAAACAAATGCTAGACAGCATGCCAGAAGAGGATTTCCTAGACACAATTACTGGCCAGATAAGTATGAATATATAGAAATAGTTAACTAAAAAAAGTTTGAGATGTTATTATCTCAAACTTTTTTTACAGTTTCTTTATTTTTATTCTCCCATTTCCTTATTCAAGCCTGCAGCCTCTTTAATTCTATTTGGCATTTGACTCTCTATTAATCCTCTTAATTCTGGTGCAGTGTCCTCTAAGCCTCTAGCAACTGCTTTACCAAAATGATATAATGTATCAGTATTTGGATTCTCTCCACTAACTTCTGCATAAGTAGTATCATCTCTGCCAGTAGTATATAATCTATTATATCCGTACTCAGAATTTAACGTTGTCGTAATAGTTTTTGCCTCATTGCTTCTTGAATCTAAATAAAAAGGATCTGTTGTAACTCTTGCAAATACGCCTCCAACTCTTTCAACTGTAGTACATTCGCCTATTAAATAATCAATACTTTCACTCAACATCTTACCTGCTATAGTTGTTGGCTCTCCTGTCCAAGTCTTTACTTTTTTCTCCATCGCTAAACCTTCTCTGGTATAACTAATAGATTCTTTAACTTTGTGATCGGTAAAGGGATTTGTTTGAGCGAATTTATCTACAGTCGTATAAGAGTCATATTCACCAACCTCAAATCCACCATTTTCTGTCGGTTGAATTGTAATATAACCTTTTGATTTATTTTTAACAATATTATCACCGCTATGTTGTGTATTTATATCACACTTTAACTTGCCGTCTGCACTTGGCTTCCCAAACATTGCTTCGCAATCTTTATCAAAGTATTTCCATGTTTCACCATGTTGTCCTTCATTAACGATTTCTTGACCAGGTGAATATCTTTCATATGCCTTTGATAGCATATTTGCTAGTACTTTCTTACCCTCTTTACTACTTCCTACATACTCCAATTCATATACTTCTACCAATCTGGATATCATGCCCTCTGTTATCCTCATTACGCAACCCCCTATTATATGTATATTTTATATTATACATATTGTAGATATGTATGTCAAGTAATAAATAGATATAATATGTATATATTGCATCCACATAGTATAAAATAATACTATGGATAAACAATTTATAAAAGAAAGATATTATAATATTCGTAATGCACATAATCTATCAGCGAGAAAACTAAGTATAGAATTAGGTCAAAGTAGTGAATACATTAACCAAATAGAAACAGGTAAAAATATGCCGTCTATTGATGGTCTAATTAATTTTTGCGACTACTTCAATATCACACTTACAGAATTTTTTGATGAAAATATTACCTATCCTGTACAGTATAAAGAATTATTATCTCAACTAAATAAATTAGATACAAAAGAGCTAGAATTGATAATTGATTTAATTAAAGCAATAAATTCAAAAAAATAATAACTTGTTTTAGCAACAAAAAAAATCATAGTTATATACAACTATGATTTTTTTCATTAGTACATTTATATTATCTATTCTTTATTAATCTTTCTTAAATATATTCTAGTCTTTGTGGCCTTGATTACAATACTGGCGATACACAGAACTACAACTCCTAATAGCAAGCCGGCAACTACGTCAGTGAAATAATGCACACCTAAGAATATTCTAGATACACCTACCAGAATAATAGTAAGAGCGCATACAGTCCACATAGTATATTTCACCCATTTCTTATTGGTAGAATTGTGTACAAGTAGTGCAATTGCACCGAACATAGCCACAGCAGTAGATGTGTGACCGCTAGGAAATGAAAATCCATCCTCATCTACCAAGAACCAGTCTACAGGTCTAGGTCTAGCAAATACTGCCTTGATAACAAAGAACAATATTGTCACTAACAGCACGCTAAGTGCAAATATTAGCCATGGCATAATTAGGTTAATGAAATTATTCCACTTCTCATTTCTGACATATTGCTTGTATGATGATTTGTCTCTATTTAGTAGCAAGAATGCAAATATAATAACCATACCAATAGTTACAAATTTACCTGCTATATGAGTAAATGTAGCAAAGAATGCATTAGTTGCATCTCCTCTGATACTGCTAATGAAATTATATACTGATATATCAACATTCTGTATACCTACTGCAAATGTGAGTATTGCAACTGCGATAAAGAGCAACACTGCAACACTGCCTATAATTATTTCTTTCTTATACTTTCCCACAAACTTACCTCAACATTTATTATTAAGAGGATAACATAATATTAATTATATTAGAAATAAAAAAATAACATAAAATAAATCTTTATGTTATTTTTATATAAATACATATAAGTATCTACAATATAATCCTCTCATCATAGCAACGCTCAATATCTTTAGTGGTGGCGCGTAGCCAATAATCCTCTCTTTCTACAAGACCATTTAGTGACTTATACATATCATCTGACATAGTAAGACTATACTCTTCTACTAATCTATCCTTGATATCATACAGAGCATTTGTAGCTAACAACTTAGTTACATTTGTTAAATATTTTTCAATAGATTTGGTAGCAATATTTGGTGAAGTAATTAAATCATTATAAAATTCTTCATAAGAGCTGTTTCTAAATCCTCCAAGTTTGTCTTTCTTAGGCTCTATCATGAATTTTGTCCAAAGTTCTGCATGGTTAGAATATGTATTTTTGATTTCTGATACACTACTATACTGAGATGGATATGTCAATGATATATCAATTAATGAAACATTAGTAGGAATACAATTTTCAGTATTTGAACATACGAATATATTTCTAAAATGCCCGTCTTCATTCCCAATGCCTACGTGTGCCAAGACTGTAAGATCTAATAGTTCTGATACTTGATCTAATTGTAACTTAGAAGTATTTTTTAAGAAATTAAGGTTTTGCTGTGGTTCATACATATGCCTGATTATATAATCTTTTAATAATTCTGCATTTTGATACTTTCCCTCTACATCTTCTGATAGCACACCCATAGATATATCCTTTTTTGCCAACATATATTTGGGTGCATCTAGACCTAACATCTGATACACTTCACTATTCACAATCTCCGACCAAATCCAATTTTTTTCATTACCATGATTATAACTGCAATATTTTATAATTGGTTTGTAGAAGTATAGATTTCCTTTGTGCTTGTATGCTCCAATATCCGCATTATAGCCACCAAGTTTAACAGGCCTGCCTTTCACTAAATATGCATCTTTTTTCTTAATAATCTTTCTGAACATATTATTTTGCCTCGCTGACATCTTCTGCATATCTAGATTTTTTCTCTATAAAATTATGTATATTTATATTAGTATAATCATGAGGACATTCGATATAATTACCCGATTGGTCCATGTATGATGGTAGTTTTTCATTATTGGTAAATATCTTTACACTGAACGGTGTTCTAGCAGAAATAAAGTTGTTGATTGCTCTTTGTAGATGTTTATTCTCGGTATTCATAAGGAAGAAATCCATCTCTATTCCTCCCGCCTCATTAGCCATATCTACGACATCATGAGGAAACGGTGCATATGTGTGAAAATTCTTCACCTTGTACATCTCACCACCCAGCAAATCCTTGATACCCAGATCAAGTACATGTGTATAACTAACTTTGCCAGGCATTTTACGAACAATCTCACTCATAGCCATAGAACAAATCAAATCCCTAGCAAAGAAATCAATCATGAGATCTTGTGAACACTGGCTGGCAATCTTCTCAAATTGTATTTCATCTTCTCTAGTAAGTGTTACAACACAAGGATGAACAATATATGGCTTGCTAAGAGACTCTCTGGCGTACTCACACACATCTATAGGGCAATTATGGAAAATATAATTATCTCCTGCAAAAGTTACACCACTGACAAGATATTCACTTGCAAAACTTTCACTAATATTATGTTCTAACATACACACATACTCCTTATTATGTATTGTACCATAACCTACTACTCAGTGTCAATATTGACTTTTTGTCAATACTTTGTGTACAAACGTAAAAAAAGCACACTATGATGTGTGCTTTTTATTGGAAAACTGGCAACGTCCTATGTTTCCGGTCGGCTTCCCGACAAGTATTTTCGGCGCTAAAGGTCTTTACTGCTGTGTTCGGAATGAGAACAGGTGTTTCCCCTTTGCTATAATCACCAGTAACGGTTGAATGAACTATAAGTACATTCACAACTACATATTTATAATAACACTTTAGATATTAAAAATCAAGGTATTCGATAAATTCTACGATTAATATAATCAAAATATTTTGATCAAGCCCTCGACCTATTAGTACCAGTCAGCTACATATATTACTACACTTCCACCTCTGGCCTATCAACCTTATCATCTATAAGGGGTCTTACTTGCTTAAAGCAATGGGATATCTCATCTTGAGGTCGGTTTCACGCTTAGATGCTTTCAGCATTTATCCGTTCCGTACTTCGCTACCCTGCCGTGCCACTGGCGTGACAACAGGTGCACAATAGGTACGTTCACTCTGGTCCTTTCGTACTAGGAGCAAATCCTCTCAAATATCCAACGCCCACGACGGATAGGGACCGAACTGTCTCACGACGTTCTGAACCCAGCTCGCGTACCACTTTAATCGGCGAACAGCCGAACCCTTGGGACCTGCTTCAGCCCCAGGATGTGA
>SVIC01000014.1 GCA_015055515.1 Clostridiales bacterium
TCAATCTATGTATCTACGATTTATCGTAGGTTTGCGGTAGCAAACATGATTTGGAACATAGTGACAAAATCATCATTACATAGATTATATTATATGCTATTAATACAATTTTACTATAAATCAATTTATAATCAAAAGCAAATACATCAAAAAACAAAATGGTAAATTTTCAACAAAAAATTGGGGCACATTATGCTCCAAATATATCGGCATTAACTTTCCATACCGCACTCACATCTATATTAGTGTCAAGGAACTCGAATATAACGCTAATAATGGTATTATTGCGTACATCTGTGGTTATTTCGGGTAGAGTAATCTTATCTATGAATGGTATTTCTGCCCAGTCGGATATGGGGGATTTTAGGTAGTAGTAATTATCCACATCTTGTACCCATTGAAAGCTAGGGGATAAATGAATATCTATGCTCTCATTCACTATATTATAGTCGGCGTACATTGCCTTGGCTCGCACATAGTATGATGTGGTAATATCGCCTGAAGATAGCGTTATTTCTTGATCATGTGTTGTGCCACTGACTATATTGGATGGGTACACAATATTGGCAATTATGGTAGAGCCCTGTTCATTGAACTTTACATCTATATCTTCGCCGAGACTGATGTCGTATACTCGTATTCTAGACTTGGCATAGAAGTACACGTTGAGTATTATAGAGATTATCAGCAGAATACTGATGCCGAAGATTATATATAGTGCGGTCTTGGACAGCACGCTTTTGTTGTTTTCTGTATTTTCCATATTTGTATTGTGTCCAATAGTTCACATTTCTAAACAATGCGATTTGAGTAAATATATGCTTTTAAGTTTTTAATTAGATGAAGATTTGTTTTGCATAATATTTATATTTGTTATATACTAATATAGTATTATGATGTGAACTATGCACTTATAATGCAATATTGAGACATATTAATCACAATTGTGTAATAATAAATATGAGGTGGGAGCGTGGCTGAAGAGAAGAAAAGCAAAAGCAAAGCCAAGGTAAACAAAGATACTAAGGTTGTGAAAAAGACCAAGGTAGAGAAAGATAGTAAGAAAAAGCCAATAAAACAAATGAAGCCTAAGGCAAGAGGCCCGAAAGAAGGCGATGTAATAGGTCTAAATACTGATATTGTAGATATTAAGCCTAAGACAAAGCCAAATGCAGATCAAGAGGTGATGCAGGTAAAGCAAGGCAAGAAGGTGATAGAGGTAGTAAGGTATAAGGCTACTAAGAAAGAAGGTCTATCATATGAAGAGGTAGAAGAGAGAAAGGCTCAAGGGCTAGTGAATGTGGTAGAGGATAAGAATACCAAGACATATAAGAGGATATTCTTCAGCAACATATTCACATTCTTCAACCTATTGTGCATAACTGTGGCAGTAGCATTGATCGCCGTAGGCAAGTTATCAGACTGTTTCTTTATGTTAATAGTTCTAGCCAATACTCTAATTGGTATTATCCAAGAGATTAGGGCGAAGAAGACTATAGAGAAAATTAGCCTCGTTAATTCGCCTAGTAGTAAGGTAGTGCGGGCTGGAAATGAGTCAGAGATACCAGTATCAGAGATAGTTCTAGATGACATAGTTGTATTCAATACTGGCAGACAGATATCTGCCGACTGCCTTATCATTGATGGCGAGGTAGAGGTGAATGAGAGTCTGCTGACTGGTGAGAGTATTCCAGTGAAGAAGATTGCTGGTGATATGCTACTTAGCGGTAGTTTTATCATAGGTGGTAAGTGTTACGCTAGGGTAGACAAGGTGGGTAACGATAGTTATACTGCGAAGTTGTCTGACAAGGCGAAGGAATACAAGAAGCCTAAGAGTGAACTATTAGGCAGTCTGAAATTAATCATTACTGTGATAGGTATTATAATATTGCCTCTAGCAATATTGACATTCCTTAATAATTACAGCGGTACAGCACAGAACTTGTCTGAGACAATAGGTAGCACCGCTAGTTCGATAGTTGGTATGATACCTAGTGGAATGTTCTTGCTTACTAGTATGGCACTGGCTGTGGGCGTGGTGAAACTGGCTAAGAAGAGGACATTGGTACAAGATCTATATAGCATAGAGATGTTAGCAAGAACGGATGTCTTGTGTCTAGACAAGACGGGTACAATCACTGATGGTACTATGAAGGTAAATGCTGTAATTCAGTTGGATAATACTATTAAGCATACAATGAGCGACCTTATAGGATCTATGCTGACAGCATTAGATGATAACAACCAGACATCTAGGGCGTTAATCAATCACTTTGGATACAGCAAGGAAATGACAGCGAAGGCAATCTTGCCATTCAATAGTACAAGAAAACTAAGTGCGGTAACGTTCAAGAATGGCGAGACATACGCTATGGGTGCACCAGAATTCGTATTCAAGGGCAAGAATAAGGAAGTAGATAATCTAGTTAAGCAATATGCGCAGAAGGGTTTCCGTGTGCTACTAGTTGTGAAGTGTGACGAAGAGATTGAGAATGAGAAATTGTCTATAAAGAGATCTCCTGTATGTATCATTGTGATAGAAGATCATATCAGAGAGGACGCAGTAGAGACACTTGCATGGTTCAGAGAGAACGGTGTTCAGGTGAAGATAATATCGGGCGATAATCCGCTAACAGTTAGCGAAGTAAGTAGGCGTGTAGGTGTAGAAGGTGCAGAGAGATTTATTAGTCTAGAGGGGCTAAGCGAACAGCAAGTAATAGATGCAGTAGACAACTATACGGTATTCGGCAGAGTGTCGCCAGAGCAGAAATGCATACTGGTAAAGGCATTGAAGGCAAAGGGACACAAAGTAGCGATGACTGGAGACGGTGTAAATGATATATTGGCGTTAAAAGAAGCCGATTGTTCCATTGCAATGGCTAGTGGTAGTGAGGCTACTAGGCATGTAAGTAATCTGGTCCTTATGGATAGCAACTTCAGTTGTATGCCAGCAGTTGTGGCAGAAGGTAGAAGGGTTGTTAACAATGTACAGAATTCATCATCATTATTCTTGATGAAGACTATATTCACTATACTACTTACAATATTCTGTCTAGTGATGGGTATAACTTATACATTCTCTAGCACTAGATTAATAATGATATTAGAGTTATTCGTTATAGGTGTACCATCATTCTTCTTGTCGTTGCAACCGAATTCGGATAAGATACAAGGTAAGTTCCTTACTAATCTGATGGTGAAATCATTGCCTGCGGCATTGATATTCACGCTAATGGTAATGAGTATGTATTTGCTACATGTTGCAGGATTTATTGCAGAGATCGATTATCAGACAATGTCATCTCTATGTGTAACATTGGCAGGTGTGTTAGTATTATTTAGATTGTGTAAGCCATTTAATGGATTTAGAGTAGTGTTATTCAGTATTATGACTGTATTGGTTGCGTGTGCAATATTGATTACTCCAGTATATGCGTTCTTGGGATATTCAGTATTGTCATTGCAGAATGTGTTATTTATAATTGTATTTGTTCAATTCGCATACCCAATATACAACACTTTGGTAAAGTTCTTTGAGACAAAGTTAGGCAAGAATGAAAAATAGGAAATATGAAATTATGATTAAAAGAAAACAATATTATGATCTAAAATTAATTAATGAGAACATACGAAATGACTTAAGGAAGCAGGTGCTAGATACCGAGAGCAGATATAGAGGTCAACTATTTGCTATTGCAGATAGAATAATAGCGGAGAAGGATATCAAGATGATACTTATGGCTGGCCCTAGTTGTGCTGGCAAGACTACTACTGCAAGGCTACTGAAGGAGATATTAGAGAAGACTGGCAAGGATGTCATTACTATCAGTATGGATGACTTCTTCATAGATAGAGATTTGACACCGCTACTTCCTAATGGGCAGAAAGATTTCGATAGTCCAAGAGCGCTTAATCTAGATCTTATGAAAGAGTGCTTCAGCAGTCTAGTTAGTGGCAAGAAGACATGGGTGCCAAGATATGATTTTATGTCGGGCAAGAATATAAATAAAGATAGGGTATTGCAAGCAAAGTATAATTCTGTTATAATATTCGAAGGTTTGCATGTATTGAACCCATTAATCATTAAATCTTTAGGCACAGATAAGTATTTCGGTATATATGTAAATGCTTTGACTGGATTTAAGTATGGCAAGGAAAAAGTATCGGCTTTGGAACTGAGATTGATGAGAAGGCTGATAAGAGATATTGCCAGAAGAAGTTTTGGTATACACAAGAACTTGGTAGTATGGCAGGCTGTATGTGATGCCGAGAAGAAATACATTGCCAAATTTAGGAAAAATGCTCATGCCGTTGTAGACACAACTCATGAGTTTGAACTAGGTGTTCTTAAGGCAGAGAGGAATATCATTGAGGTATTGAAGGGGAAGAATTTCCACAAGATCAAGGCATTGAAGTTCATGGAACATGCAGAATGTGTAGACAAGACTGCATTGCCTAACACAACACTTATGTGGGAGTTCGTAGAGCCACCTAAGGTAGAAGAAGAGGAAAAGAAAGAGAAAAAAAGTAAGCAAAAGAAGGATAAGTAATATGTCAGACAAGAATTTAACTATGGACAAAATTGTAAATCTGTGTAAAGGAAGGGGTTTTGTATTCCCAGGCAGTGACATCTATGGTGGATTTGCTAATACTTGGGATTTTGGTCCAGTAGGAGTAGAGTTAAAGAATAATATCAAGCGTGCTTGGTGGAAGAGATTTGTACAAGAGAGCCCTAATACATATGGTGTGGATGCAGCAATATTGATGAACCCTACTGTATGGAAGGCTAGTGGTCACGTAGATAGTTTTTCTGATCCTAAGATGGATTGTAAGTCTTGTAAGCAGAGATTTAGAGCAGATAACATGATAGAGGATCATAGCAAAGGTACTGTTGTTCCAGATACTATGACTATGGAGGAGATGGAGGCTTATGTGGCAGAGCATAAGTTGAAGTGTCCTAAGTGTGGCAATCATGACTGGACACCTATTAGACAGTTCAAATTGATGTTCGAGACATCTAGAGGAACTGTTGAGGGTGAGAAGGACACCGTATATCTGAGACCTGAGACATGTCAGGGTGAGTATGTGAACTTCCTTAATGTACAGCGTACAGCAAGAGCGAAAGTTCCTTTTGCAATAGCACAAGTAGGTAAATCTTTCCGTAACGAGATTACTCCAGGCAACTTCCTATTCAGAACTATTGAGTTCGAGCAGATGGAGTTGCAGATGTTCTGCAAGGAAGATACATCTATGGATATCTACAATGATTATAAGGCACAAGCACTTAAGTTCGTTAATGATCTAGGACTTAGCGAAGATCATCTAAGATTCCATGACCATGACAAGTTGGCACACTATGCCAAGGCTGCATGCGATATCCAGTATCTATTCCCAATAGGTTGGCAAGAACTGAATGGTATTCATCATAGAGGTACTTGGGATCTATCTAGACACCAAGAGTTCAGTGGCAAGAATATGCAATATCTAGATCCAATCACCAATGAGAAATATACTCCTAATGTAATCGAGTATTCAATAGGTGCTGATAGATTGACATTAGCAACCCTTTGCGAAGCATATAACGAGGAGACACTAGAGAATGGTGAGACAAGAGTGGTATTGAAATTCCATCCATTCATTGCACCATACAAGGTAGCAATACTTCCATTGCAGAAGAACTTGAGTGAGAAGGCAAACGAGGTATATAGAATGCTAGCGAAACATTATATGTGTGACTATGATGAGGCGGGTAGTATTGGTAAGCGTTATCGTAGACAAGACGAGATTGGTACACCATACTGTGTGACAATCGACTTCGATACACTAGAGGATGGTAGCGTAACAGTTCGTGACAGAGACACTATGGAGCAGGTACGTATCAAGATAGAAGATTTGAAGGCATATCTTGATGAGAGAATTTGTTTCTAATATATAGGTCAAAAAAATCCACAAAATTTAACGTTTTGTGGATTTTTTTAATCTTCTAATCCTATAAGATAATCTGATTTCACCTCTGAACATGATTTTATAGAATATTCTATACAAAGAAAAATCAAACAAAAAAATATAATAGCCAGTAGATTAATTGAATAAAAAAAGAAAAAATCCCATAGGGGATTTTTTTGTTAATATGTAATATTTTTAAGTAAGATAGTATCTTACTTAATTACTTTTTTATTCCATGAATATTTTTCACATTTAGGGCATTTCATGTACCTAGTTCTGCACATATGAGGGGCAAATAATATTGGTGCAAATTTTGGTACATATTTGTGTTCGCAATGTTTGCAGATATAATATCCTGCCTTCTGCTCTATATACAGGCAGAATGTACAACCAACAATAAATATAACAAATCCTAATACAAATAAAATGATAGGTATCGTAAATGTATTGGTAGTCTCTATTATATATGTGGCCACAAGTATCATAGATATAAATGCGATAGTGACAATACTACCTAAGACTATTTCTGCCCAAAGTAATCTTTTGTCGCTATCTTGCTTTGCCTTCTGTTGCTCTAATAATTTTTCTTCTGCTTTATCTATATATTTTTCACCAGATAACTTTTCTCCATTCAGTATTTCATTGATGCTAACACCAAACATTTCGCTTAATTTAGGCAAGAAATCTGTGTCGGGTATTCCTCTGCCATTCTCCCACTTTGATATAGTTTTTTCTGATACGCATAGTTTCTCTGCTAGTTTTGCTTGTGTTAGATTTCTTTCTTTTCTAAGAGTGGTTATAAATTCGCCAATTTTGTTATAATCCATTGTTACCTCCCATGATGTTGCTACTAGTATATCATATTGTGTGGAGTAATTATTAGCATTTTTTTGCACAAAAACTCTACAAATATTCCGAATGGGTGGTGTATGAGAGAAAAAATAAAAAAATAAACCCTGATGGGCTTATATTTTATGGCTGGGGGTGGTAGGTAATTTGGTGTGGAGTAAAACGACACATTTCTGTACGGCGAAAGGATTTCGCGAGAGTACAGAATACAAGTTCAAATCCTGACTAGCAGGGCGCAGGCAAAGTGCGAAGCACTATGCAACCAGCCCAGCGACAAAAAAAATAAACCCTACTGGCTTATTTTTTATGGCTGGGGTGGTAGGATTTGAACCCACGCATGACGGAGTCAGAGACCGTTGCCTTACCACTTGGCGACACCCCAATATAATTATTTAATATCGTCAGATTTGTAATTTGACCCTCTTATTGTAATACCAAAATTGCAAAATATCAAGTATTTTTTGAATATTTCATACTATTTACATAGTAAAAGTTAATAAAATGGGTATTGACAAGGTGCAAAAGTCGTGTTAAAATAAATAAAGTTTATAAGAATTTATAGACTTTGTCAAGAAAATTTGAGCATAATTTGAAATTTGTTTTATTGAAAAATGGAGGTTTATAAAACAATGAGAAAATTTTGGGTAATATTCTTTAGTGTATTCACAGCATGTGTAGTTGCTCTATCTTTGATATTTGTCTTCGCTACTAGAGAGACTATCAAGATATCTGCAGACGTAATGTATGTGAATGTAGGAGAGTCATTTACACTGACTTTAGATAAGAAAAATGCGAATAATTCTACGAAGATAACTGCGGAGAGTAGTGATTTGTCAATTGTTACATTCGATATTGAGAGTGGATTGGCTGTTGCGAAATCTGGTGGTAGCGCTAGAATTACTTTTACTACGACTAACAACAGATACAAGAGTCTACACTGTGATGTAAATGTAGGTGATGGTACAAAAGAGAATCCATACTATATTTCCAATGCAGAAGAACTAGCTATGATAGGTGCCGAGGGTAGTGTATATCCTGCTAATGCATATTATAGATTAGTTAGCAATATAGATATGTCAACTTATAACGAAGGTATATGGAACGGTATATCAGAGTTCAGTGGCGTATTAGATGGTAATGGTTATACAATCTCTAACATGGTAATCGGTGTAGTAAATAGAAGTGGTGAGTTAAATACAACTGCTGGATTATTCGGTACAATAGCACCTAGCGGTGTTGTAAGCAATGTTAAGATAGATAATTTCTATGCTACTGGTAATTACGAATACTTTGGTGTAATTGCTGGAATTAACAGAGGTCTAATTGAGAGAGTAGAGGTTAAGAATGCTTTCATAGATGTAGAGGCATATGCTACTGGTGGTATCGTAGGTATGAACGAGTCTACCGATTATGATGCAGAGACTAGATGTATAGCAACTATTTCTGAGAGTTCTGCTAATATCACTATTGGTGTATCTCAAGAATTGAGAGATGAAGAAGTAGTATATGTTAATACAGGCGCTAACGGTATCATAGGTGGTATTGCTGGTGAGAACTATGGCGGACATATAATCAATACTTATAGTATTGGTAAGGTTGTATTAGGCGAGTCTGGAATAATATATGGTGGTCTTGTAGGTAACAATACATATACAATGATGGGCTCAATAGATGAGGCTACTGGATCAAACATGTCTAGTGCAAAGATTGTAAATAGTTATAGTGCAATTTCATTATTTTCTAGCAAAGTCGAGAATTACGCTAACGAGGTTATCGGTGGTGTAGTAGGTAAGAATATAGATATACAAGAGATTGTTGATAGAAATGGTATTGCTGTAACAGTATCATCAGACAACATTTCTGGCGTATATTATGATATTGAGAAATTAAACGATGCAGATAATGCAAGTATCAAGGACTTCGATGCAGTAGGATCAAACGAAGTTGTTAACTCCGAAGAGGATAATGTAGTAGAAAGTGCTGGTTATGTAAAGGGTTATACTTCTAACAACATGAAGATGGAGAATAATTATAAGGCTACATCTAGAACTACAAGAATATATGGTACAAATGGTAAGTTAGTATCTACTAAGACAGAGAGTGCTAATTGGGATTTCGAAAATATCTGGGTTATCAATAGCGAAAATGATGGATATCCTCATTTGACTTATGCTAAGGTAGAGGAAAGCTTAGAGGAAGAGGTAACTAATAAATATATTATATTAAATACTTATCAGGTAACTATAAGTCAATATAATAAGGACACCAACAAGGCTAGTGCAGTATCTAAGATTGTAGTTAGCGAAGACGGCAAAGAGGTTGCAAGTTATACTAATTCTTCTGTTACATTGGATCTACTAGAAGGATTTAAGGTTGTTGCAAATTCTAACAAGATAGAGGTGTATGACCTTGATGGTAAGTTGTATCAGACTATTACTCTAGTAATAACTGATGAAGATTATAAGCTAGATCAAATAGTGCTAGATACATATACAATAGAGAATGCAGGTATGATCAAAGATAATGTATCAGTAAGTGCATTCTACAGATATACTAACCATGTATTAACAGTAGTAGATGCTTCTACTAATAAGGTGCTTAAGGTATGGTCTACTGTATCAGAGGGTAGTGCTCTTAGTACTTATGTTAATGAAATAAAGACATTGTTGAATCAATATAACAATGTAAGATTGAATACAAAAGAAAATGGTACTGGTTATTCATATACAGAATATAGCAAAATGCCAGCTGATGATTTGACATTATATGCAATATATTCTAATACTACAAGTGTAACTCCTAGTACGCCAAGTACTCCATCTACACCATCTACTCCATCAAATCCTGATGCTGATGTATACTATATCAGTAGTGTATCAGATTGGAATAAGTATGTGGTAACTTATGCAGATGATAAAGATATTAAGTTTGTTCAGACAAGATCATTTACTATTACATCATCATTCATGGCTTGTCCTATTATTAATGGTGTATATGATGGTAATAGATATACTATTACAGTTACTGGTAAGGTAACAGACTTTGCAATATTCGACAGAATCGGATCAAATGGTACAGTAGAGAACTTGAATGTACATTACAATACATATACTACAGATATTCATTCGGTATACAATAGTGCATATTTCGGTGGTATTGTAAACGAGTGTTATGGTGAAGTAAATAACTGTGGAGTATCTGGTAAGATATATATAGAAGATGTTCTAACTAGTGCAGTTGCAGGAATAGTTGGTCATCTATACAATGGTGTCGTTGTAGATTGTGATAACTCTGCAATAGTATCTGCTACATCTCAATCGGTAGCAGGTATAGTAGGTGCTATGAGGGCAGGTAGCGTATCTGGATGTAGCAATAAAGGTGCTGTTACCAACAACTCTGTTAGTATTGATGGTTATGATGTACTATATCATGGTACAGTAATGACTGCAGGTGTGGTAGGATATATGTACAATCCTAGCCAATCTAAGACAGTATCATCTAATATCAATACTGCTAAGATTACATCTAACGTATCTGGTTGCAACGATGGTGGTACTTCTGCTGGTATAGTAGCATATTCTCTAGGTGGTACAATCAAGAGCAACACTAATAGTGGAGCAATTGAGTCAGATTATATGTCTGCAGGTATTGTAGGATATACTGATGGTGCTACTATTACATATAATACCAACAAGGGAAATATATTGACAGAATCTAAGAATGCAGGTCACAACGTTGTTGCTGCAGGAATTATAGCAAAGGTACACAATAGTGGAACAATAAATAACAATACACAGTCTGCTGGAACAATCAGAGCAACAGCTGTTCAATCTAATAAAACAGAGGCTTATGCAGGTGGTATCATTGGACTAATGTTCTATGGCGGATCTGCTAATAACAACAAGGTATCATATCATGCATATATCACTGCTGTTGGTGTGTATGCGTATGCTGCAGGTGGAATTGGTAGAATTAATGAAGGTACATTTGCTAATACTAAGTATGCTAATAACTGGGCAAATAATTATACTCAATATGTTAAGGCAAGTGGATCTACAACAGCTGATGGCCATGCTAATAGCAATATGAATGTATAAACTGCAAAAAATTAGTAAGTTAACAATCCGAAGAATAATCTTCGGGTTGTTTTTTTGCACATTTTATAAGTTTTTGTGGATAAATAATTTTTGCAAAAATTTACAAATTTTGATATTAATAAAGATTTGCAAATTGGACTTGGAATTAAAATAATTTTACATATAATAAATATTGTAGTATATTATTAAATAATAGAATGGATATAGTTCTAGGAGGGTTATATATGGATACAAGGACAATTGTTAATCTAGTGATAACAGGATTGATAGCACTATTCATATTATCAGGAATGTTCTGGGGGTTGAAGCGTGGATTGAAGAAGACCGCCATTCGTAGCGTATGGTTATTAGTCACTGCCGGGCTACTGATGCTGTTCTTGTCTTCTGTTGTGACAAATGCGATTATTAATATGTCGTTTAACTTTACCTACGCAGGTGTAGAAGTACATAACCTAAGTGAATTAATCACTGTATTCTTAGAGGAATCGGGTACCGACCTTGCAATGCTAGGAGATAGCGTTGGTGTGGTTATAGAATCTATTATTAAGTATGTTGCATTGATATTAAACGCATTCATGTTCGTAATTCTATTCTGGGTGTTGAAGATCATCTTGTTGCCAGTGAACTGGGCGCTAAGTAAGTGGGTATTCTTATCTAAGAAAGAAAAACAATATCGTGCAGATCTGAAGGAATATAAGAGGTACAAGAAGGCTACTAAGCATATGCCTAAGATGGAAGTTATGGCATTTGCGTCTGGTGCGGACAGTGATCCATTGGAGGAAGAAGTATCAGAGATAAATGAGGGCAAGAAGAAGAAAGGATTTGCATCTCTAACTAAGGCGAGAAATGCGTATGATGATGAACTGATAAGATCGAAGCAGGTGCATACTAGCGTGGCTACGATGGAAGAGGATAGAGATACATCGTTAGATAGACCTTATCAAGAGAAAAAGGTAGAGAAAGAAGAAAAGGTAGAAGAGGTAGAGTACCAACCAAAAGAAGAGCACAAGCCAAAGAGTGATAAGAAAGACAAAGTGAATTTGTCCGAATTTAGAGTGACTACCAAGCCGAAGAAACTGAAGAAACATAGGTTCTGGGGAATGGTCCTTGGTGGAGTAATGGGTATATTCGTTGCTTCTATTACAGTATCACCACTAGTGGGAATATTGAGTATTGCAGATAATATCAATGCCAATAACGAGATTACGCTGGAAGATGGAACAAAGCAAGGCATGATTGACTATGTATCAGAGGGTATGTTTGGCGAAATTAATGGATATTACAAAGATGCTATTGGTACTAATATATTGACCTATTCTGGCGGTAAATGGGTAGCAAATACTACATTTGATTTGCTTACAAGAGGCAAAATAGATGGTGTGTCTGCAGATTTAACTAGCGATGTAAATGCTATTGTAAAGGTAGTGAACGAAGTAAATAATCTAACTGATTATTGGAAAGCATTAGAAGAAAACAACTATGATCAGATGTCGATGGATAAGGTAGTGTCTGGAGTAGATAGGCTGGTGGATTGTGTATTCGATATTAGTATAATATCTATTCTTGCTCCTAGCATGATTAATATTGTTGCGGATGTACTAGAGAAAGAGGTAGTAAATAGCGTAGCAATTAAGGCGCAGTCCGATGATGCCATATCTGATGATCGTATGCAAGATATTTTGCAGACAATGGTAGAAGCATTAAGGAAGATTGATTCTGCCGAGACTCTGGAAAAAGAGATCAAGTCATTAATTAATATACTAAAGACTCTTAACTATGGTGTATCAATAGACATGGATGGTGACACAATTACTACTAGTCTATTGTGCGAGATTGTGAAAGGTGTGCAAGAAGAAGAGTCTGACATGATAAGGACTATTCAGAAACTGAATTATACTTATTATAAGACCAATAACAAGATGTATTTCTCAAGCCTAGTTGACAAATTCTATAAGTATGAAGATTATGAGCCTATTATATCTAATAGCATTCTCCCAGAATGTATCAATGTATTCTTGGAATTAATATTAAGAGAGATGGGTGTAGGTGATGCATCTAGTATTATAGTTGACATGACCGATGATGAGATTAAGACATTTGTTGTTAGTACAATAGACAATATTTTCATGATCATGTTTGAATTAAATACTACTGTGGATAGCAGTGGTAATCTGGTATACTCTGAGTATACAGAGGATAATATAGATAATATTAAGTTGGCAGAAATCAATCGTACAGTATTCTCATTGGCTGGAAAGATCTTAGATGGTGTAGTGCAATTGGTTGGACCAGAGTCATACACTGAGATAATAGATGAAGTATCTAATGATTTTGCAAAGTCAATGGAAGAAGCATTGGTGGGTGTTATTAGTGAAGAAGATGCTACTACTCTTAGTGGCAATCTGGCAAATGCATTGAAGCAGGTTGGTGGAGAGAAGACATTCGAAAGTGAGTTCACAGAACTATCCGATGCATTTGAATATTTGTTCTTAGGCAAAGAGGTAACAAATGAGGATGGACAAAAGACATATATTAAGCCATTAATATCTAGTGCTGAGGGTGAGTTCACATTTGGAAATATTGACACTGCTACCGATGATATACTATCTAGTATTGAAATAGGCGGAGTGGGCAGAGTATTGAATGCTATGCAAGATATGTCTATCTTTGCATACAAGGCCGAGGATGAAAAAGAGAATAATATTGTATTCTTAATTAAGGCTATACTAGAAAAGCAAAAGAACGATATAAAGGTAAAACTTGATGAAGCCGACACAACCACTCTGGATACAAAGGGTTATATATTGAATACCGGCGAAGTGGATGGCTTGCTATATAATATGCTAAATGGTATTCAGAACAATATAGATAGTGGGTTGACGCAAGTCGGGGCGTACGACTGGGAGGCTGGTATCGGCAATACCACATTATATTCTGCTGTTATGCAAGATATTAGCGATAATGCAGACTACTTAACTAATTTCGATATAGATAGAGAAGGCAAGAATATTATAGATATACTAATTGATAATAGCGAGGGTGTATCACTAATTCTAAGTGACAATAGTTACAAGAATGTTACTTGGTCACTACTTGATTATATTAATGATTATCCAATATTTAAGAATGTATTAGACAGATTGTTTACCGATTTGAAATCTGTAGTAAAGAATGTACTTGATTCAGAAGAATCTTCAATGGGAGATGAGATTGAAAAGGTAATAGATTCTGCAATGAATAGTCTGAAAAACACTGCAAAATTAAAAGATAATGAGAATGTAGAGGATAACTTCTATAACCAATTATGTGTGGTTAGAAATACTATAAATGCATTTAATGAATTTACCGATGAGCATGGCAGTGAAAATATTGAATTAAATAGTGGCACAATCGGTGGATTGGGTGCTGTACTAGATACATTGACTAAGCCTGTGGGATCGTCTAGGCTATTAACCGATGCCGATGTGAATGACGTTATATGTTGTTTATTTGATGATGTTGTGCTAGATGGAGAAGATGGTGTACTTGCTGACATAACGGACAATAATATCAAAGAGCCAATGCAAAGATTATTAATACAAGTAAGAGACAAGTTCGATAACACTAAGGATAGGAAGACTCTGCTTAGTGAGACTGTCACTGCTGATGTTAACAAAGGCAAGTGGGAGAAGATAATGACTGCACTTGGTGGCTTACTTGATCATTCATTTGACAATATGAATAGTGTAGAGTCGGCTCTTGATAATGCTGGTGAGTTGTTAGACACATTATCGGGAAGAAATGAAGATAATATAGTATTCGCTAGTGATAGTCAGATAAAAGAGTTATTGATTGGTGTCGTTGCTAATAATGTAGGTGGCAACGCTGGCATGACTGATAAAGTGAAGAAAGTCCTATTCAGTGTAGATGGCAACAATAAGACTGCATTGATATCAAAATTCGATAACCTAATATATGTGCCATCGGATATTGATGCATCAGAGAAAGAACAATATAAATATTTTGCTAATAATAACAAAGCAAATAATAAATTAAAAGGTATCTTGCAATCATTATATGATTTGGATACAAATAAGACTATTGAGGTGGGTGCAGGACAAGATCCTATAACATTCTCTTGGACATATGTATGTTCCGATTTCAAGTCTTTGGTGGATCTAGAAGAAATATCAATGGGAAGGTTGGATAACACCGACGGCAGATATACTTTCTATGGTGAAGAGCCTAAGAATGAGAGTGGAACGGGATTGATCTTAGATGAATTAATTGATAGCACCTATCCTATACTTACACATCAACAAGTAAAATACTTGATAAAAGATGTATTGACAAATAGTGAGGACATTAATATCAAAGAAGATGGGTACTCTAAAGGATTGACCGATAAAATTGTAGAGAATATTGACAAGGCAAATGCAAGTATATCTTATGATCAGGAATTTAGGACTATACAATACTTAATAGATATAAGTGGTAGTCTAAATGTAGAGACTGCAGACTGGGGTGTATATCTGGATGAAATAAGCGAATCACAATTGTTATCTGGTATAGGCGAGGTTGTGGTAAATAATGCACTAGATGATGTAGTAGAGAAGTCGGAAGATATCACTGACCAGAAGATTGGTCAGCCAGTGACTAGATTATTAGAAGATGTGCAAGACAACTTTGCAAATGTTGTAGCAGATAAAGATAATAATTGGACCAAAATTATGGGCGCATTTGATAGTATTTCGAAGATAGATTTTGCTAGTATGTCAGATATAGATGTGGCATTGGAGAGTGTATCTAGTATGTTAGATATCCTAACTGGTAGACCATTCAAGATTAAACCTACTGATGCCAATACTGTAGAGGTGCAATTTGTGGCAGATACTTCTGCAAAGGAATTCTTAATCAGTGTTGTTGCTAATAATGTAGGTGGTAATAACGCTATTACACAAGATACTAAGAATGTAATATTCAATGTGTATACGACCGCAAATAAGGATGAATTATTGGATGAGTTGAATTCATTAGTATACAATAGTGCGACTAATGATTACTTTACAGATTATCAGATTACTGAGGCAAATACTACTACTGGTGTACTGCAGAATATATATAATCTTAATAATAGTGTAAAGGCATTTATGTGGTCTGATATTTGTGATAACTTGAAGGGTATTGTGAATATAAAGGAGATCTCACTTGGCTCTCACGGACATGTAGAGGTAGTAGGTGGTATAACATACACTTACACATATTACGGTAAGAAGTACGGTACAGAGAAGGTCGCTGTATCAGGCATTGGTGCTACTCTGGATGATATAATAACAATGGATAATAGTGTATTCACACTAGAGCATGTGAAGTATCTAATTAAGAAACAGATAACTGTAGATAGTAAAAAATACTATATTACACAAGTATTAACCGCAATGAGAGACAATGTAGAAAAACTAGAAGAAGGAACACTAGACAAAGAATGTAAAGATCTTCAATACTTTATTGACTTCGTTGATGGTGGAGAAGACTTTGACGATTGTGGAGATTATGGTGCATATTTCGATGAATTGAATTCATCTGCATTGCTAGGTGGCGTAGGCAAGGTAATGCTAGAGAGTGCGGTGGATACAATACTAGATGCAGATAAAGATACAATAGTAGATGCAGTCAATCAAAAGAAAGAATTTGATGATTTACGTGCACAGATTGATGAGATTAATACAAAAATAAATGCATTTAAGCCAGCGGATGACACTAACGAATATAAATTCTTTAATTCGGTGAAGAATAATATTGATAGTATTTATAGTAGAGAGACAAAGCCAAATTCTGTTGCATTTAGTGCCATCAATGATATTAATAATGTTGTAAAAACGATGGATTATACAGGCAAAATTGATATAAGCACTAAAGATGAGTTCAATAAGTCGGCTGCAAAAGCATTAGAAAACATAATATACCTTAATGGTTGGTTATATACATTGCAAAGTAATGCCCTACTTGGTGTAATAGAGGCAAGGTATATAGCAATTACAATAGTTGATCAATTGGTAAAATCTATTAGTTTTGAGGTGGAATTTGGTGAGAATAAGGTGCAATACAACTATGAAGGTAGTGATGATAACCACTATGATAACAAAATAGACGAAAATAATGTTGGATACAAAGAATATCTGCAGAGTAGGATGCTTAAGACAGATGAAGAATGCTACGCTGATAACGAAAAAGGTGAGACTAAAAATAGTACTAAAACATACGCATATATATTAAACAAAGTATTTGATGATATCGTAGGATGTATTACAACAAAATTAGGATATAATGAACAAAATTAGGATATAATGAATAATATAAAAAGTTGATGATTTTACTCATCAACTTTTTATATATAACCATTATAATTATTCGGATTTATTATCTTTATTATGCGATTATTATATTTTGCGTAATTTATTGTATTTTTTGTTCCACCATTATGCCCATTATAGCATGCTATAACTGTACTACAATGATCAACTAAAAATTTATTTCTTTCATTCATACAATTTGGTGTGTATGATTTAGATAAAATTATAACACCATCGCATTTGTTTATAATATTTTGATATCTTAGTTGTTGGGGAATTTTCCACCTACTTTCTTGTCCAAGACAAGGAATAATTGCAAATATTTTAATGTTTTTATTATAAGTCTTTCTTAGGTCTAAGAGGATTTCTGTGGCAATCATATCAAATCCCTCAGCCATTCCGGTTAAAAAGTTTGTGATACCTTTTTGAATTTCTTTTTGTAAAATGCAATATAAGTCTTTTTTGAAATTACTGCACAAAATATTGTTTTCATCATAAAACCAAGGTAATTTATTAGGTCTATGTCCAGTAAGGCATGCAGTTTTACTTGTTAGGCAGTTCAAACAATTAATGAATTTCATTTGTTTACCTCTTTTATTCGGGTTTTCCTTAATATTATACATAAAGCATATACAATTGCAAACAAAAATTCGGGTTTTCCTTATATAGCAAATCCCGAATTTTAGTTAATATATATGCATATAATGTTATAAGAGGTATATATATGTTGCTGAACAAGGCTTTTTCTGAAAGGGTAAGGCAATTATTAAAAGAAAAAGGCTTAACTCAATACAAATTGTCGCAATTAACAGGAATATATCAGAGTACTTTGGCAGATATTCTTAATTGCAAATATGATACTCCTAATTTTAGAAATATGGTTTTGATCATAAGAGAATTAGGTGTATCTATGTCTGAGTTTTTTGATAGTGAGTTGTTTAATTTTGATTTATTAGATATTAAAGAGAAATAAAAAAGCCGAGATTATTCTCGGTTTTTTTAATGTTATATCTCTTTTCTATCTTGCAAGGCTTTGGTTAGGGTTACCTCATCTGCGTATTGCAAATCACTACCCATCTGAATGCCTTGCGCAAGGCGTGTTACTTTGATGCCAAGTGGCTTTAGAATTTTTGCAATATATGATGCTGTGACCTCGCCCTCTATATCGGGGTTAGTCGCCATAATTACCTCTTCTATATCGCCACCTGTTACTCTATCTACTAGTTCTCTGATACGGATATCATCGGGGCCCTTATTCTCCAGTGGGCTAATTGTACCATGCAGTACATGATACAATCCAGTGAAGTGCTTAGATTTCTCAATAGCACGGATATCCTTTGGTTCTTTTACAACACAAACCACCTTAGATGATCTACTCTCACAAATAGGGCAAATATCGTGGTCGGTGAAGTCGCCACATATACGGCAATAGTGCAAGTATTCCTTAGCATCTAACATGCTCTTTGCAAAGAATTCCACGGTGTCTTGTGGCATATTGATAATAGCATAAGCGTATCTCTCGGCAGTCTTTGCGCCCACTGAGGGTAGATTTGTAAATGCATTTATTAAGTTCTGTAAAGTGTCGCAATTGTCGTTCATTTCTAGAATAATCCTTCTGGAAGGCCAGTATTGCCCTTTAGTTCTTTTTCTAATGCATCTGCCTTCTTAATAGCGTCATTTGTAGCAGCCAAGATCATATCTTCTAGCATCTCTACATCATCTGGATCTACAGCCTCTGGCTTGATCTTGATGGCAGTGATCTCTTTGTTGCCTAGTATTGACACCTCTACCATACATCCACCAGCAGTGGCTGTAAGTGTAGTATTGGCTAGTTCTTCATCGGCCTTTGCCATTTTTTCTTGCATATCGCTCTGCATCTTCTGTGCTTGTTTCATTAGGTTCTGGATGTTCATATTTCCTCCACCAAAACCTCCCATACCTGGTCTAAACATAATTATTCTCCTTTTATCTAAATTTAATGAATTTACCAAATAATTGCTTGAATTTCGCAATATTATCGTTTCGGATTTTCATGGTATTATCTTCTTCTAATTTTACTGCAAAAGTCATATTGCAGTCAATTTTTTGCAAGTAGTTATTCAAAACATTCATTGTATCTGTCGATTTCAAATCTTCATAATTCACAGCATTGCTACATATTAAGACAAAGTTATCTTCTACAACATCATACCCCTTAATATTGCACAGCATTGCGAATAGCAGACTGTCTTTGCTAAGGCGTACTTCTCTTAATATCTTGCCCCATATTATATCTTTTGGTGGGTGTGGTTTGTCCACAATATTTGCTTTGTTGTGGAATTCTTCTTGCAAGTCATTCTCTGTCTCAATGCGTGTATCTCTTGGGAAGGGGATGACATTTGTCTTAGGGATGCACCCCAGTATTGAGTTGTGTCTCTAATTGAGATACTCTAGCCTCTAATTTTGCTAATCTATCACTTTCGTCCATAAGGGACAAAATGGTTATCTCGAATAGTGATTTCGCATCGGTTGTATAACGGAACTCTTGTTCCATGCTGGCTAGTCTAGACAAAATCTTGATTATGGTGTCATTATCGGTTGATTTTGCAATCTCCATCATTCTAGCATATATATCCTCTGGTATGGATAGAAGAGTGCTAGCATTCGCACAATTCTTGATAATAGATACATCTCTTAAGAAAGACACTAAGTCTTTATTAAGTTGAGCAAAATTCTTGCCACGGCCAGCCATGTCTGATAACACATTCAATATCTTTGCAGTATTCCTATTAATAATACATTCTGACATCTCAGCTAAGACATCTTTGCTGGTAATGCCTGCAACATCTAGCACATTGTCGTATGTAAGGTGATTACCGCAGAACGCTACACAAGACTCTGCTATCGATAGGGTGTCACGTACACTGCCTTCGCCAAGAGATGCAATTAACTTAATAGCACTATCTTCATATGTTACGCCTATGGTGTCTAGTATATACTTAAGCCTTGTGCTAAGTACTTCTGGTGATACCAGTCGGAAATCAAATCTTACACATCTAGAGAGAATAGTCTGAGGTAGCTTTTGTACCTCTGTTGTTGCAAGGATGAACACAACATATTTTGGAGGCTCTTCTAGTGTCTTAAGTAGGGCATTGAATGCACTCTCTGATAACATATGTACCTCATCTATGATGTATACCTTGTATCTTGATATAGTAGGTGGGTATATTATGCTTTCTTTTAATTCTCTTATGTTGTCTACTCCATTATTAGATGCAGCATCTATCTCAATGATATCCAGGTTGTCGCCCGATTTCAGTGACTTGCACGCAGTGCATTCTCCGCATGGTATGCCATCCTTTGAATTGGTGCAATTAATGCTACGAGCAAATATCTTCGCAATACTTGTCTTACCTGTACCACGAGTACCAGAGAATAAGTATGCATGAGATATCTGGTCATTCTTTATTTGATTCTTTAGTGTTGTAACTATATGATCTTGACCATATACTTCATCAAAGGTCTGTGGTCTAAATCTTCTATATAGTGCTACGTGTTCCATAATTAATTTCCTTTTTTTGTTAAAATGTTTATAGTTTTTGTCACAAAGTGTAAATATATTGTCTAAATCGGTATCTTTGTTTTTATTCTAGCAACTGCATTCTCCACGCTCTTCAATGGGATGTGCAGGGTATCTGCAATCTCTCTTTGCTTCAATCCTTGTAGTTGTAATTTTAGAATATCGAACTCCATGTCGCTAAGTTTTAGCCCGACTTCCTTCAGAGCATAACTTAATGCTTCTTCATCTATTACTTGCCTCTCTGGTGATTTCTCTTCTGATGTTAGAGGGATATATGATGCATCGCCTCCGTCTCCCACCATCTCTATTTCTCCTTGGTTATTGACAGGTAAGGTGTCGGTATTAATCTTCTGCTTCTGGGTATTTAATCTACGCAAATAATTGATGAGTTCGTTCTCTATAACATGGCTAACGAATGTAGAGAATTTTGCTTTGTCATTATTATAAGACAGTATACTCTTGTACACTGCAAGGCGTCCACATTGGATTAACTCGGGGTAGTCATAACTATAATAATTATAGCCTTTTGCCTTTACCTTCTGTTCTATTAAATTTTCATAAGATTTTATCACTTGGTTGACGGCAAATGTGTCTCCGTTCTTTGCCTGAGTGATTAGTTCTTTTTCTGTCATTTGTTATCCTTAGAATTATTTTATTTTCTTCTGGTATATTGTATTTATTGCAATACCTGTGGCAACCGATGCGTTCAGTGAATTGATCTTGCCACACATAGGGATTGTCACAATCTTGTCACATAACTTCAGTGTTAACTTGCTAGTGCCAAAGCCTTCGCTACCAATAACTACTGCTACACCGCCACTGTAATCGACACTGGATATATCTTCTCCTCCTAGTTCACAGGCGTACACCCAGATATTATTTTCTTTTAGTTCTTCTATTGCGTTATTAATATTGGTGACTTTTGCAATCTTGACATAACTGGTTGCTCCAGCAGATGTCTTGATAACAGTCTCGTTCACACCACAGGCTCTATTCTTGCCAATGATGATGCCATCTACGCCGAAGCACTCGCACACACGTACAATACTGCCTAGATTGTGTGGATCCTCTATGCCATCTAATATTAGAATGAATGGATCTTTGTTCTTAGTTCTTGATACATTCAATATATCGGATATTGTTGAATATTTGAAGTCGGTAGTTACTGCAATTATGCCTTGGTGCTTGCCAGTCTGAGATGCCTTATTAAGTAGTGCGTTGTCTACGAATTGGATCTTCAGTTTGTTCGACTTCGCTAGTCGTATTACTTCTTGGAATGTGGAATCTTTTGCATTATTGCTAGCCATAATCTTCTCTATAGTAGCGCCACTAATTATTGCCTCTCTTACTGCATTTCTTCCTTCTATTTGCATAATTTATCTCCTTGTATTGCATTAGTTATTGCAGTGTAGCCAGTCTGCATTAGTTCATTTAGTCTATCGTTCTTGCCAGATAGATATAGGTACCCCAGTAGTGCCTCAAATCCCGTTGCACGCTTGTAGTCGGACACCTTGGCATTCTTTGCAACATTGTTAGTCTTGTAATTACGTGCACGCTTATATACTCGCATTTCTTCATCAGATAGCATATTCTCTATTACCGATATAATCTCGCTCTGCCCACTGGCCTTGACATATTTGGTAGATAGTAGATGCTCGGCATTTGATTTTAGGTCGTTATTCAGCACAATCATTTGTCGGATGTACAGGCTAAAAACAGCATCGCCTACAAAGGCAAGGCTCTGTGGATTAAGATTTCTAGCATCAATGTCATTGATATACTCTATATTGAACATACTTCCACCTATACTATTTTATACAGAGTAGTATAACATAAATAACATTAATAGTCCACCAGTTTGACCAAATGTTATGATACATTTTGCAAATATAATAGGTGGTTATAGTGTGCACAAAATATTGATAAATGTTTGGAAAATACTGGAATTTGTGAGATAATATCATTAGCGACCGAATGTGGTTAAAATATATAATGAAGGACGAACTATGGAAATACATGAATTGTTAGCGCAAGAATTTAGTTTGACGCAAAATCACACAAATAATATTATAAGTCTAATGGATGAAGGTGCAACCATTCCGTTCATTGCCAGATATCGTAAGGAGATGACAGGTAGTTGCGATGACCAGACTCTTAGACTATTTGCAGATAGATTGAACTATCTTAGGAACTTAGAGGACAGAAAGAACTCTGTCATTAACCTAATAGAAGAACAAGGTAACATGACAGATGAGATAAGAGAGGCGCTGGATAAGGCTAGCACCTTGACTGAGGTAGAGGATATATACAGACCATTCAAGCCTAAGAAAAAGACTAGGGCAAGCGTGGCTATAGCAAAAGGCTTGCAACCTCTGGCAGATGCGATGCTAAAGCAGGACAAGAATGTCGACTTGGCAGTGTTAGCAAATGACTTTGTATCTGAAGAAAAAGGTGTGGCAAGTGTTGATGAAGCGATGGCTGGTGCAAAAGACATTGTGGCAGAGATGATATCTGACAGTGCAACTCTAAGAAAAACATTGCGTGAAATGTTGGTTAAGAAAGGCTCGGTTAAGTGCAAACTAAATGATGACCAAGAGAATGCGTATGTATATGAGACATACAAGGATTACAACAGTCCAATAGACAAGATGCCATCACACAGAGTACTGGCTATTAATCGTGGCGAGAACGAGAAGTGTCTAAAGGTATCATTGGATGTCAATGAAGAATTAGCAATGAATGCTATATACAGAGAATTTATCAAGAAGAATTCTCCATATGAGGAGTTGCTACAAGAGGTGGCAAAGGATAGTTATGACAGATTGATCTTCCCTAGCATTGAGAGAGAGGTGAGAAACGAACTTACAGATAGTGCTAATGAGCAAGCGATCAAGATGTTCGAAGTGAACTTAAAGCCACTATTAATGCAAGCACCACTGAAGGGCAAGGTAATATTGGGACTGGACCCTGCGTACAGAACTGGTTGCAAGATAGCGGTAATAGACAGTCATGGAAATGTACTAGATACAGCAGTGGTATATCCTACCCCTCCACAAAGTAAAGTAGAAGAGGCAGAGATAACATTAGCAAAGCTGATAGATAAGCACCAAGTAGATGTAATATCTATAGGTAATGGTACTGCTACAAAAGAGAGTGAGATATTTGTAGCCAACCTTATCAAGAAGATGAAGAGAAAGGTAACATACGCCGTTGTAAATGAGGCAGGTGCCAGCGTATACAGTGCTAGCAAATTGGGTGCGATGGAGTTCCCTACATTTGATGTAGCGTTACGTAGTGCTGTTAGTATTGCAAGAAGACTGCAAGATCCACTAGCAGAATTAATCAAGATAGATGTAAAGAGCATTGGTGTAGGACAGTATCAGCATGATATGCCTCAGAACAGATTGACAGAAGTGCTAGAGGGCGTTGTCGAGGATTGTGTTAACGCAGTAGGTGTAGATGTGAATACTGCTAGTCCTAGCCTACTTACTTATGTATCGGGACTAAATAGTGGAATTGCTAGAAATATAGTAGAGTATAGAAAGGTAAATGGTAAGTTCGAGGACAAGGCAACACTGCTTAAGGTAAGCAAACTAGGTAACAAGGCTTACGAGCAATGTGCTGGTTTCCTTAGAATAGTGGATGGCAAGAATGTGCTAGACAATACTGGTGTACACCCAGAGAGTTATGAGGCAGTGGATAAATTGCTGAAATTATTTAACATGACTACAGAGGATGTGAAGAATGGTAATATCAAGCATTTGCCAGAACTAGTTGCGTCTAAGGGTGAGAATGCTGTGGCAGATAGTATAGGTGTGGGCGTGCCGACGCTGACAGATATTGTATCTGATCTAACAAAGCCTGGTAGAGATATCAGAGATGAGTTGCCGAAGCCAGTACTAAAGTCAGAACTATTAGGTATAGAGAATTTGAAGCCTGGTATGGTAATAGATGGCGTAGTAAGAAATGTAATAGACTTTGGTGTATTTGTGGATATATCAGTACACCAAGACGGACTAGTGCATATATCTGAGATATCTAAGGATTATATCAAGCACCCTAGTGAAGTGTTGAAGGTGGGCGATGTGGTCACTGT
>SVIC01000015.1 GCA_015055515.1 Clostridiales bacterium
ACCCCAGTTTTATAGCGTTTGTAACAAAGCCCTCTTTGTTGTATAGTTCAATTGCGGGTTTGTTTGTCGATAATACATCTACTTCCAGATTTTTATTGGGGAACATTTTCTTTAGGGTTTCTATCAATTCCGTAGCAACACCTTTTCTTCTTGATTCTATAGAAACTGAAATGTTGGGAATATGAATAGTATCGTCATCTATATTTGTGCAAGTAGGAATGATATATTCTTCTATTGTATATTTAAAATTTGAATTAACTTTCATTAATTCTTCATAATCAATAATGAATTTATCTTTATTTAGTAGGAAAATTAAAATCCCGCAAATATTTCCATCATCTTCAGCAATCAAAATATTATTATAATAGAAAATGCTGCCGCTATTCTGTATTAAATAAACCAGAACATCTCGCCAGTTGTTAAAATTATAAAACCAATAAGGATAGATGTATTGGTCAGTTGCGTAAATTAGCTCAGCCACTTTATTGAAATTGTCATCTTTATTTAATTTTCTAATTGTCATGTTTATATTCTATCAGGTGTAATCCAATTTTGCAAATCTTATCTTATTTACTTGACAATTTACTAAAATAAAATTTAAACTATTACAAATTAAGGGGGTATATATGAAAAAGAATAAGGTTGTACTAATTATTAGTATATTTTTGCTTGTGTTTGCATTAATTGGTAGTCTATTCTTAGACGATGTTTTAGGGGCAAGAATTTCAAATATTGTGACTATTATTACGGCAATTACTGGTGCTGTTGCATTGTTTATTCAGTTCAAAAAAGACAAAGATCTGAATATGGCGAGTTTTGTTATCGATTATAGTGTACAATTCTATGATATCTACAATTTAGGTGATGTACTAGATGAATTAGAGAAGTGCAGAGTTAATAAAAATTACAAATTAGATATACAGAAATATTACAAAGATATTGTTGCCTATTTGCAATGGTTAGAATCTTTAGCATCACTGGTAAATAGTAACTTATTAACTATACAGAAAATTGATGATGTGTTAAGTTATAGATTTTTTCTAATTGTTAATAACAAACGGGTTCAAGATGCGGAGATTATTCCGTGCAAAGAGTTCTATAGAGGTATCTTTAGATTATATAATGAATGGGCTGCCTACAAAAAGAAAAATGGCTTTTTTATAATATTTGAAGAAAATGATCTTAGTAAAGTCGAAGCAAAAAAATAACAAGAAAGACGGTGTGGAGTTCTTTTCAATGGCAGCAAGACAGCGGTTGTATACTTTTTAAAAAAAACATCTCAAATGCTGGTAAAAATGTATTGACAAGTAGCTTTTTTTCCATTATAATAGTTAGGCAAATCGTTAGACAGGGTATATTGAGGCCCCAGATAATAAGTAAATATAATTCTAGAAAAAGGACAATACTGCAATGAAAAGAACATATCAACCTAAGAAAAGACAAAGAAGCAAAGTTCATGGCTTTAGACAAAGAATGAAGACTCAGGGTGGAAGAAATGTGTTAAAGAGAAGAAGAAACAGAGGCAGAAAGAAGCTTGCTGCATAGTTCTTTTTTTCACACAGTTAACTTAAGAGAAGATAAAAACAAATATTTGTTTGACTAAAGATAGGCGTAATCATTTTTGATTTCGCCTTTTTTGGTGTATATTAGTTGTAACTAGGAGGGCATATATATGCTAGCGAGCGAGAATAGACTAAAGAAAAGAAAAGACTTCGGCTATATATATAAGAATGGCGAATCGGTGTACTCTAAGAACTTTGTAATAATGCATACTATAAATAAGTTCAAGAAAATACGGGTAGGGTTCTCTATATCCAAGAAAGTGGGCAAGGCTTTTGTTAGAAATAAATTGAAAAGACAGTTGCGTGCTATTGTCAGAGAAAATATTTCTAGCCTGCCTCCAGCAAAAAATTATGTAATTATCCCAAAGTCTAGTATTGTGGGTGTAGAGTATGCTGATATTGCAAAAGAGTTGCTTATGCTATTTGCGAAAATAAATAAGGTGAGCACAAATGATAAATAGGCTGTGGTATATAATAACAGCACCACTTAGGTGGATTTGTTACGGGCTGATATATCTATATAAGTTCTGCATTTCGCCAATTTTGCCAAAAAGTTGCGCATTCTATCCTACTTGTTCCTCATTTATGTTGGAGAGTATCAAAGAATTTGGTATAATCAAGGGGTTAAGGCTAGGTATAGGCAGGATTGCCAGGTGTAATCCGAGAGCAAAGGGCGGAATAGACTATGTGCCTTATAGTATAAAAGGAGAGAGTAAATGGATTTACTAATGGTAGCACAACCTACAGGTATGTGGGAAAGTATACTGTTCTGGTTAGAATCATGGGTAGGCAATTATGCTATTGCAATAATACTAATTACATTGCTTATAAAGATTGTTTTGCTTCCTTTTGATTTCTTGAACAAATATATAACGAAGAAAAATGGTATTAAACAAGCAGAGATGCAACCAGAATTAACTAAGATTAAGGAAAGGTATGCTGGTAACTCTGATATGGTTAATAAGAAGACTATGGAGCTATACAAGTCCAAGAATTATAGCATAGGTGGTATGTGTGGTATCATGCTGGGCTATATGGCTGTAACAATGGTAGTGTTCTTTACCCTACTTGGTGCCCTAAATAATGTATCTTATTATAAGATGTATACCGAGTATGAGGCTGTAAGCACTGCTTATCACCAAGAGTATGATGTTGCAATGAATGCTACAGATATAGGTGAATATGAGACTATAGAGGCATACGCTACTGCCAAGGCGGGAGAGAAGACAATAGAGGTGTATGATAAGGCAAAGACGGGTTTCTTATGGATCAAGAACATATGGAGACCAGACACATCTGCTAGTCCAATCATGGATTATAAGACATTCTCTACTAATGTAGATCATCTAAAAGATGTAGAAGTACCTACGGAGGCAGAGTATAATCAGGTTATGGATGCTCTAATGAAATCCGACCAATATTCTGGTTGGAACGGATATTACATATTGTGCGTTCTTGCAGCACTGGCTACATTCGGATCTACATATATCAATACATTGATACAGAAGATTAAGAGGAAGAGAAATAGCACTATATTGCAGACAGCGGAGCAAACTAACAAAGGTATGAATATAATAATGCCTATTATCATGGGATTATTCACATTATTCTACACCGCATCATTCGGTCTGTATATCTTGACCAGTTCGCTATTTGCCATGGCTACATCACCAATCATTGGAATATTTGTAGATAAGATTGTGGCAAAGAATGCAAAGAAAGAATTAATGAAGCACAAAAATAGTTATGATAGAAATTATTAAGAAGAAAGAGAGATAGAGAGTATGAGAACAATAGAAGTAACAGCAAAGAGCGTAGATGCAGCAATAGAGAAAGGCTTGCAAATGCTAGGCAAGAAAATGGAAGAAGTAGGCATAAATGTAATAGAGAAAGGCTCTATGTTAAAGAAGGCAAAGATAGAAGTTGTAGTGTTCGAGACAGATGAAGAGAGGGCAGAGTTCGAGAATAAAAAAGAAACAACTATTGACAAAGTAGAGAGCGAAGTTGTCTTAGAGGAAGAGAAAGAGACTAGAGAGATGACAGAGGAAGAGCAAGCAATATTCGAATACACTAAGTCTTTCTTCGAAGGATTACTTAATGCTCTTAATGTAGAAGGTAAGATATATGCAGTGGTTGCAAACGATGACTTGTATATTAAGTTAAGCGGTGCACAGTTGGGTGTGCTTATAGGTCATCACGGTGACACATTAGAGGCTACACAGTCGCTAATGAACACCCTTATTCGTAACAAGTTCGATAAATACAAGAAGAGAGTATTCCTAGATATCGAGGGATATAGAGAGAAGAGAAAGGCAACATTACAAGACCTAGCATCTAGAATGGCTGCAAAGGTAATCAAGAACAAGCGTAGTCTAAAACTAGAGCCAATGAATAGTTATGAGAGAAGAATTATTCACTATACATTGCAAAATGTAGAACATATTGGCACTCATAGTGAGGGCGTAGATCCTAATAGATGCTTAATTATTGATTATATCGACTGATGTTTTGGGTGAATGTATGAGTAATATCAAATCATTGACACCAGAAGAGAAAAAGAAAAAAGAATTACTTGCAACGAAGAAATTTAAGGAAAAGTATTTCGAATATTATGATGATGTCAAATCCCATACCCACGATGTATATGATTGGTAAAATAAAAAACGACTGCAAAGATATTGCAGTCTTTTTTACCTCTCTATCACTATATTAAATGGACCATCTAGGGTGGTATCTAGGTGCATGTGCTCACCAAATGCACCTATGGCAACATTATTTATGCCATTCTCTCTTATCTTGTCTGCTAGTGCTAGATATAGTGCATTGGCAGTCTTAGGATCGGCACTGTTAGAAAAACTAGGTCTTGTCCCTGAAGATATCTCGGCGTTCAGTGTGAAATTACTCACCACCATCACATCTCCATCCATGTCCAGAACACTCTTATTAATCTTGCCGTTCTCATCCTTGAATAGCCTCATATGCGTTAGTTTGCGTGCTAGATAATCCACGCACTCCATAGTATCATCTTTGTGTACTCCTACGAATAGTATCAGTCCCGAGCCAATCTTAGAGATCAACTCTTCGCCTACATATAACTTACAACCATGTGTCTTCTGTGCTACAATCTTCATCTTATCTTACTTCCTTATATGTCCCAGTATATTTATAATGGGATAATTTGTCAATCAAAAAGCAATAGATATTAGTTTGACTAATCACGTATATATTTGATATTATATAAATAAATAATTATACACACACTATATATAGGGTATAGGGAAGAAAAATGAAGAAAATATTTTATATTATTGCGGTATTTATGCTGTGCATAATGTCTGCCATAACTGGTTGTAATTGTAATAACGAAGAGACTGATCGTGATAGAATGCTTAGATTGTATGACCTAGATCAGTCGGGCGAAGTGGATGATTGGGAGACACCATATGCCAGATCTACAACTAGGAGTATCGCTACACCAGATGGTGAGGTAATTAATTTCAACGATGCTAATACTAAGATATTCTCTGCCACAGATCAGTTAGCGGGTATTGTAGATATAGAGGATAAGTCAAATAAGGTATTTGTGTTCCAAGGCAATACATATTTCGAGAGATCACAAGATGTTATTAATGCGTGTGTCGGTGCAAAAGCGTATGTGGTATATATCTCCACAGGCGATCAGTTAAAAGATTTTGCCACAAAGCACTTGTACGATCCAGATAACGAGAAGTACATCCTAGTGCTTACCAATAATATTTCTTATCGTACAGCAGAGTCTACTGGCAATCCATTGGATACATTTGGCAAACAAGATTTGATTAACCTTAATGGTGCAACACTGTATGGTCAGGGTTATAGTATAGAGGGATTTAAGTTCACTCCAAATAATCAGACCAAGTATTATATGAATGATGAGAATGATGTTGCAGAAGGTAGATACGACTCTGTCGTAACGCATTCTGGAGAGAGTGAACAAGAAATAAATCTGAAGTATTCGCTACTTAGTAATGCAAATGCAGTGTATGACCTTAATATATATGTAGGATATCAGATATTAGATGTTACCCCAAGGCGTGGAACAGATACTAGCTTCGATATGAGGATGGTTATAGATGTGTCGCCTCTTAGGAATGTAGGCGTTATCGATAATGTAGATACTAAGGGCAAGGTTGCCATGACTTCTAGCGTTGTAAAATTAGAGGGTGCGAGTGCCAATAATAGTAATATTATAGTGTCTGCAGTGAATGTGTCTATGCTGTCTATTGATGAATCGCACGTGTGCAGTGCCGACATTGTAGAAGGTAGCGAATTCGTAAAGCCTGGTAGCAGTGTGGAATATGGCGATGACCCTATATATGATTATGATAGATTAATCACTACAACTGTAAAAGAGGTTGTAGAGAACGAAGAGACTGTTATTAATACTACATATTCTTATGGTGGCAAGATTACCAACAAGTCTATTAATAATTGTGACGCATATATGCTACTGGATTATACGGAAAAGGATGATCCTAGCATGAGGCTAAATGTAGGTGCACTACAATCGGGTGGTAATATACATGCTATGACAATGTCTAATAGTGTAGCAAGATTGTATGGCAATATAAATAGCAAAGGTCAGTTATTGTTAGGTGGTGCTACTCCTGCTATGGCACAGCACGCATTCCTAGAGAATGTGACAGCCGATGTGAATGTGAATGTTAATGGTGCATGTAGTAACAAAGTAGGCGATGAGGATATTGTGAACGCTAGTGTTATAGGTGGTGTAGTGGGCGACGTAGCAATGCGATCGGAGGTAAAGAACACCACAAGCAATATGACAATAGAGTATCTTGCGACAGCAATCAGCCAAGATGAAGAGATGATATTACCTAATGTATCAATAGGAGGAGTGGCTGGTGTATCCAAGGGTATAATGGCTTGGAACAAGACTATATCCAGTTGGAAAATAAATAATGCGGGGATAGTGTCTAGCGGGGCTCTGGTAGGAACGGCAGATGATGCAATATTGGTTAAGAATATTGTTAGTGCTACTGCAGAGATATTAGATGGTAAGGTTGTATATTCTTCTACACTATCTGGTTCTCAGATCGGCGGAATGATTAGTGGTAACATAGCCGAATATACTGCAACCATTACAGCATCTGATCCAGAGGGCGAGAGTTCTGCAACCATCAATAACGCATCTCTGGGCTCTGCATTCCCTATTAACGTAGGATTATTGTACTTCCAGTCAGAGAACTTCGTGTCTGTGTATGATACTAATATAGAATCTATACATTCTGATACTGCATATTTCACAGATGATACATTGCTTAATTATGGTAAATATACTCCTGCTATGGCGAAGAACAATGTATCCGATAACACTTCTATCACATATACTTTGCCAGAGCCAGAAGATACAGAGGTAATTGAACCAGACAAATTCTTAGGCGCATATATTAACCCAGGTGGCTACCACATCTATTCACTAGTAGATAACCAGAAGAGTGACAATGTATTATCTAATACAATCCAGGCTTATGAGAAAGTAGACACATTCCTTGGTATATCTAACACTTCTAAGTTGCAAATTAGAAATGGAGGGGACAAGGAGTACACATCTCTATTCGTTATAGATTATACTACTCAGTCTGCCGGCGAGGACTCCGATCCTATTATAATTAGTCAAGATATTAACTTCTATACAGCAAATAATTTATTAACAGTAGATGATTTCAAAGAGAAGGTAAAGAATTTATTTATAGGCTTTGACAAAAATGGTGTTAAAGAAATAGATATGCCTACAGAGAACTTCAGTATCAAGGATATTAAGATAAATAATGTATATCCAGGTAGATATCTTATCCCAGATGGATTTACCGATCTGCAGATGAGTGGATACAATGATGGCAATGGCAATAGAGTAGGTGTGTACGCCGATCTAGAGATTGGTAGCGACGAAGAGTTAACCAAGGTCATGAACCAATATCTAAGTAGTGAAGATAGTGCAAATAATCTGCATAGATCAGATCTATTCAATGATATACTGGTAATGCACTTCAATCATATTACAAGTGCCAATAATTCATATTATATGAAGGATCTAATAGTGGTAGAAGATGGCAATGGTCATAGGTATAAGACCGATAGCAAAGGCAACCTTATGTACGAGGAGATATTGGTGCAAGGTACAGGTGTTGCGACTGCTGGTGAAGGCGAAGGCGATGTGGCGGACACTTCTATACTAGGCACTAATCTATTGTTCTTAAAGAGTACAGATGCCAAAGACAAGTCTCTCTATGTATTTAACAAAGAGCATCATACTATCATTCCAGATGGATACACTGATAAGGATGTGGATATACCATCACTTAATCCTGTAGAGATAATTATGTTATACAGACTGTTAGAGATAGTAGAGGTGGAGTATGTTACTATTCTACCTAATCCTCATGGCGAGGCAGGGTATTACTCCAAATTGCAGATAAATGTGAGATACGAGAATGAAGGCGGTGTTGAGGATGAAAAACCTACTACTACTTATATCTTAGATGTCTTGCATGATGGTAAAGATGATTATAATTGTATAGTAATGCTATATAAGTAATATAAAAAATTCCTAATACATTTATTTGTGTTAGGAAATTTTTTTTTGCATTGTTGTCATAATTAGAGATGGCGCATAATATATTAGTACTAAATTAATGGTAAATTCAGGGGGTTGGTGATGTCGTTCGAGCCAAAATTTGAGAAGATTGTGAGTAGTTACAAGAAAATGATAGGCGAAATGCAGTCACAGATAGAATGTAGGTTGCCTATATCGGATGAAGCAGAGAGTATTCTATGTAGCAATGCAAAGGTAAATATGGGGTCTGTCAGTGCTACGGGGAACGCTATTAATTATGATGGCGTAGCGTTAATGCAAGTAGTGTATAAGAACACAATGGGTGAGTATAGCGTAGTAGATTATTCATTAGAATTCAAGGATAAATATTTGTCTAATGAGGATATTAAGACTACATATATCATCGCATCACATGATGTAGTGGATATTAAGACTGTTATAGAGGGTAATATCATTAGAGTGGTGGCAACGATTAATGTAGTATTGTCTGGTATAATGCAAGACAATGTGAATGTACTTGTTGCAGTAGATGGAGATGGCGTGTACTCTAAATTCGAGGATATGGAGTATTCTCATCTACTAGGTATCGCAGAAGATAATTTCGATACATCCTTCGATGTGACTATCAGAGACTCTGTTAGCAAGATTTTGGCAGTGTGCCCTAATGTATATCTGGATAGAACAGAAGCAAACGATGGCTATATGAAACTATATAGCGTAGTGGATGTAACAGTCACATATATTACATCTGGCGATAAGGCTGATGTGCGTACATTTAATAATGTGTATGACTTTACTCAAGAAGTGGCACTTAGTGGAATGAATGCAAATAGTATTGTTATGGGCATGGTTGCTAGCAGATACTCTAATATCCGTGTAGAGAGTACTATCGAGGCAGACACTACGAACTTAAATGTTGTTATACCAGTAGACTACAAGGGCTATGTGTGGAATAACAGTGTAATGCAGATTGTGTCAGATATATACAGTACCACTCATTATTTGAAGGTAAATACCGAAGGTTTTAATGTATCTCATAATTATCCCGAGGCTACATATTCAGAGCGTCTGACTGGTAGTGCGATGATAGAGGATAATGATCCTATGATAGATGAAGTATTGGGCGTGTGTGCTAGTAGAGTGTCTATAGTAAATGCTAGAGATAATGGCGATATATTTACATTTGATGGCATCGCTACTTTTACCATCTTGTATTCTAATAATGAGACTAGGCAGATATATAGCCAAGTGGTAGACTTGCCATTCTCGGTAGATCATAAGGCGGACAATATGAGCGATGGCACAATAGCGTGTGCTAGTGCCAATATAGTAAATATCAGCGTAAAGGGTAGAAGAGGTACAGAATTCGATATAAGTGCAGACTTGGTTATGAATGTGCATTATAGTCATATGGATAGAGAGGCTGTGATTGATAGTATTCAGATAGAAGATGAGAAGCCACCAGTAGATTGTAACCTAGTTATATATATTGCTAGAGAAGGCGATACAATATGGGATATTGCGAAGGAGATGTCGATCTCAGAAGATATCATACTAGAACAAAATCCTAATCTAACCCTTCCAATCCAGGCAGGTACAAGGATCGTAGTGTATAGACAGAAGATCGCAAATATTTAATATTGTAGATAAAAAAAGGTAGGTCTTATCCTACCCTTTTTTATGATTATTGGCAAATAATACTTATATCAAAAGATACGCCTTCTTCATCTTGAATATCAAAAAAGCAACTTACATAGCGATGTCCAGATAATTCAACAAAATTTCCGTGTTCCGCATTGACTGCTTCCTCTATTGTTGAACCTACTGCGCATATTGCATTTGAAGAATAGAAATCTATTACCATAGTAGTATATGATATTTCAAATACTATATGTCCAGAAGTGTTTAATTCGGTAGCCATAATATTATATATTTCTGTGTCACCATCATCAGTATAATATATATCAGAAGTATGAGATCCTAATTGTTGTGGATCAGATGTTGAATCATTTTTATAATAATAAGCTGTTATTGATACAGATCCAAAATATTCGCCAGTAATTGCGTGTGCGTATGGGGGTGTTATTGATACATTAGCAGTTGTTAAAACAAGATCTTTGGGATCTTCTATATCATATCCCAGGTCTATTGTCATATCAAGTTCAAAAGCATTTATATCTAATGTTGCATCAGTTACCTTCATTATCACTACTATAGACTTAGAGGCTTGACCAATACCGATGTTAACGAAATATTTGTCTGTATTAGATGTTATCTCTGTAGCAGTAGCCTCTGAATCTCCTATGAATATAGATACATTGTCACTATCTGATATCCCGCTGAATGTAGTCAGAGCCTTCATTTCTTTTTTGTTAGAGGAATTAGCAGTGTTCTTTATCTCAAATGTATATACCGCTCTGCCACTTGCAGTTAGTTCTGCGTTGTTGAATTCTACACCGCCACTTGCATTTGCTTGGCTGGCAGAGAAAGTGACTACATTGTCACCCTTTGTGGTAATTTCTTTTCCTGTTTCATCAGTACTGTTTGTGTCATAACGTAGTCCTGTAGCAGTGATAGTAGCATCTACATTATTTGCAGTATATGATATAGTCATGTTATTGTTCATGGTTGCTTGCTGTGCTACTAATACCAAGCCAATAGTAAGACCAATTACTGCTAATAGTAGTACAGACACTATTGCTATAATCAGTACTTTCTGTTTTGTCTTCATATTTTTCTCCTTAATTATTTTAATTTTGTTAAAATTGGTATACACGATATATGTATATCTTGTATGTTAAAATTATATAATTAGGGACCTTTTATGTCAAATCTTTTTTGCAGGATAATGTCTTTTGAGAAAAAAATAAAAAACCGCTATTTTTCTTATAGTGGTTTTCTTATAGTTTTAATTTATTATCGAACAAATATGATAGTAGTATAATACCATCGGCTGAGAATTGTGATTGGTTCAGATGTAATTCTTTAGGACTAAGCAGTATTAGATGAGATATTATATCTGCTTCGCTTGTAGCAGTAATTGGGTTTAGTTCTTTGCAGTCTATTATATATTTGCCATCTGTGTGTCTTATATGTACTATATATTCTTGAGAGTTTGTGTCTATTATATCTTTCAATAATTGCAATACTATTTCATCGCCAATATTTTTGTCTGGGAGTAATTTATTATATAGTTCTTTCCACTTTTTTTTCAATAATTGCATTTTGAAATGAAAATAACTATGTATATTAATGCTTTTGCTATCTATATCTAGTATGCTCTTTGCATACTCTATATCTTCATTTATATCTATCATGGTCAGTGTCTTGACTATAGCAGACTTGTATGCTTGGTTACAGCATATTTTTAGGCTGTGTATGTACTTTTCTTTCTCGCATACAACAATACATTCTGCTATGACCGATTTTACTTCCGCCAGCAGTTCTTTGCTGGGGTTAACTAATGCTATGCTCATAATTGCATTGTCTCTCTCGCTTATTATTGCGTACAGCCCTTTTGTAGTATTGTATTTGCTAGCCGAGATGTATTCCTTGATATAGAATAGATATTTGCGATATCTATAATTAATAATTATGTCCAGTTCCCACATATGTCCCTTTGTGTATGTATATTTATGCACTGCTATATAATTAACGCAGACATTTTTATTCTAATACTAGTGTATGCTTGTAGTATTTTTTTATTTAATATACTTATATATTTTTTGAAAAAATTGTAAAACGAAGCCCCATTTTCTTTTGGGGATATATGCCTTATATGATACAATATATGCATAGATGAGAAATGGAAGATAGGCGGGTAAATTTTGTTCAGATACATCGAATGAGGTGTGGGAGGGACGAATATGATTAATTTGCTATCTTCGAACATGTGGATATATGTGGTGGTAGCTATAATATGTATAGTTATCATATTTTTTGCCACCATTGCAGGATTAGTGCCAATGAAGCTGTATATGAAGGCAAATCTTAGCGGAGCGCATTTGTCGGCGATGAAGCTGGCTAGTATGAAGCTAAGGCGTATAGATGTATCCAAGATTGTAGATGCGTATATTACGGCACGAAAAGGTGGTGTGAAGATCAAGGTAGACGATCTGGAAACACATCACATGGCTGGAGGAGATATCGACCGAGTGGTAGAGGCGCTTATTACAGCCAAGGGTGCAGGGATCGATTTAAGCATAGATACAGCCAGAGCAATTGATTTGGCTAATAGAGATATATTAAAGGCGGTGCAGAGCTGTGTAAGCCCTGTAGTAATTACATCTCCGCCTATTTCTGCAGTAGCAAAAGATGGCATAGAGTTGCAAGTAAAGGTAAAGGTGACGGTGAAGACCAATATCAATTCACTTATAGGTGGTGCGGGAGAGGATACCGTTCTTGCCAGAGTAGGAGAAGGCGTGGTTACCACTGTGGGCTCTGCTACAACGCATAGCCAGGTATTAGAAAATCCCGATATCATATCTAAAATGGTGTTCAAGAAAGGATTAGATAACGGTACTGCATTTGAGATACTTAGTATAGATATTGCAGACATAGATGTGGGCAGAAATATTGGTGCTAGACTCCTTGCAGAGAAGGCTGAGGCAGATAGCAAGATTGCTAATGCCAAGGCGGAAGAAAGGCGTGCAATGGCAATTGCTAATGAGCAAGAAATGAAGGCGCGTACGCAAGAAATGAAGGCGAAGTTGTTGGAGTCTCAGGCAGAAATACCATTTGCTATTAGCGAGGCATTTAAGAACGGAAATATAGGCATAATGGATTATTATAGATTAAAGCATATAGAGTCTGATATAGAGATGAAGAATGCCATTGCATCATCCAATGTGCTAGGGTATACCGAGGAATAGCCTATGGATAAGATTATACATCATCTGATAGAGGTTTTGCCAAACGGGGATGGACTATTTAATCTGCTAATATTTCTTCTTATGGTATTTGGATCATTGTACGTTATATTCAAGATACTATTCTATATAGGGGATAATGCTGGCAAACGCAAGGAAGAGAAGGCGAAGAAGAAAGAGAAGAAGGAAAAAGAGAAGGCTGAGAAAAAGTCTAAAGAGCCTGTTACAGTGTTACACCGAGAGCCTATTATAGTGTATAAGAGTGCGGACAAGGGCGATGAATTGGAATTCTTAGAAGAAGAGAAAGTCGTGGTGAAGTCAGAGCCCAAATATAGCAACGAGCATAATGATAGTTATGTGTTTGGTAGGTCAGTGGGGCAGTCATATTCTTATGGCGATAATTTCATATATGATTATTACAACAATGGAAAAACAGTAGAATATACGGAGGCAGAGGCGGACAAATCGGTGTCCAAGCCCTCTACCCCCGATATAGGCCAAAAGGAGAAGTCGGAGAGGATAATAGAGGCGTACAACGATATGCCTACTCAGTTGAAAAAATATATATTAGATAAGATACTATCCAATTCTATTAAGTAGCAAAAGCACTGCAAATAACATTGCGGTGCTTTTTTTTAGAATAAATTACCCCTTGACAGATCGCAAATATGTGATAATATATTTGTATAATATTTCCACAAAATATAGATATTTGTGGATAACATATATCTTTAAGGAGGCAAAGATTGTATGGAGAATGTAACTAGAGAGATTAAGCAAGGTTTTATAAAAGATGTATTATCGGAAGAAGGGTATTTTATTAACGATGATACTTTTCGTTGCGACAACGACAATATTATAGTTGCTAGAAATTGCATTTGTGACAAGCAATATGAGGATGGCGAAGAGGAGATCATGTCTGTAGAATACAGAGACTATGTCATGGACACATATGCTAAGGCTGGACAGGACTACAAATTGTATGAATACTGCATTGAGGCAAGATCAATGATATATTTTGAGAAAGGCTTCTTGACTGCAAAATTGCACGAGGCAGAGACTGATGGCGAAAAAACAAAGATATCAGAGTATATCAAGGCTATGGATTTGCAATTAGAGAGAGTAGAGAAGGTTGTCTTAGAGGAAGAACAACTAATGGAGAATTAAGAGGTAATAATATGTTGTTAGAGAATATTAAGAGCAACTTTATGCAAGATTATTTTACCGATTATCATCCTATGAGTACTAATGTGTATTATCTGCCAAATGGTGGTAGTGTATTTATAGATAATTATAATTGCACACATCATTTCGTAATAGAAAATAATGGTAGTAAGATAAAAGAGTCTTGTAATATGTCGGTAGAATATAGAGATTATGTAATAGACTCGTTGAAGGAAGCAGAGGAGTATAAATTGCTGTCTAGTTATTGCAAGAATGCTTTGGTGTGTGCTAAGCATGACCTAGAAGTAGCCAAGAATAGAGAGGCAGACAATGTCATAGATCAGCAGGCTATATATGATCATATAGCAGCTCTTGAAGATCAGATAGATTATATGTTGGCAGTGTGTGGCATAGAGAAGGAGCAAGAGATAGGGGATTAGTCCTCTATTTATAAAAACAATCAAAGTACTTTACTTTGATTGTTTTTTTACACTCAATATTGTGTCCGATATTAACCTAATTAAATTAATATATAATTAATTGAAAGTGTTGGTGATACTATAGTAATCGCCAGCCCAGAACTTTCTTTATGATTTGATATACATATATTTTAACAGATATTTATAGTGAGAAAAAAAACAATAGACTTAAATTTTAAGTCTATTGCAATCTTTTGTCACGACAGCGATTAGTCACCAACATATGGGATTAATGCCATGAATCTAGCACGCTTGATAGCAGTTGCTAGTTCTCTTTGGTGCTTAGCACAAGTACCAGTCTGACGTCTTGGAAGGATCTTACCTTTCTCTGTGATGTACTTTCTTAGTCTTGTGATATCTTTGTAATCTATAGTCTCTAGCTTGTCTGCGCAGAATCCGCATACTTTCTTTCTAGATACTTTCTTGAACTTCTTAGGAGCTACTACTTTCTCTTCTGTAGCAACAGCCATTTCTGTGTTCTTCATTTCTTCGCTCATTTTTACTCTCCTTTACTAATTTATTAATTAGAATGGTAGATTGTCGTCAGTGATAGGCTCTAACTTGGCCACATCATCATCACCCTTAGGTGCATCATTTCTAGTAGAGATGAATTCTACTTCTTCTGCAACTACCTCTGTGATGTATCTCTTAGTGCCATCATTGGCATCATAAGATCTTGATTGCATATTTCCAACGACTGCAGTCTTGCTACCTTTCTTAAGGAACTTGTGACAGTTGTCTGCCAATGTTCTCCATACTACAATGTTAATAAAATCTGTCTCTCTCTCGCCCTCAGCATTAGCATATCTTCTAGATATAGCTAGGGTGAAACGGCATACAGATACGCCGTTGTTAGTTGTTGTCAACTCTGGATCCTTGGTTAAGTTACCAATTAATATAACTTTGTTCATATTTTCTCCTTAACAATACTGTATAGTATGTTGTATCATTACTTCTTTAGGCATAGGCTTCTAACGACCGACTCGTCTATACGCATATTAGCGTCAAGTAGAGCAGGAACTTTTGCATCAGCCTCGAATTCTAGAAGTACATAATATCCTTCGTTCTTGTAGTTGATAGGATAAGCAAATTTCTTTACGCCCCATTTGTTAACTACAGTCATCTTGCCACCATTAGACTCTATCATCTTGATGTATTTGTCAATAGTAGCCTCTTTCGCTTCATCGCTAAGAGTAGCTGGAAGAATTGTAAGCATTTCGTAATTCATCATTGTCTTATTACCTCCTTATGGTCTTAATCGGGCTATCGCTAGCCAAGTAGATAATTCGGTGTAGGACATTCTCCCACACAATTATCGACCACTATTATATCAGACAAAAGTGTCTTTTGCAACAGTTTTGTTGAAATTTATATTAATAATATATAATAGTATCTAGATATACAGGCATTGCTTGGCTGTTGTATAATTAGCCAATTTGGTGTATAAATATTAACTTTTTTCGTTTTCTGCCTATCTTTAGCCATTTTGAATAAACTAAAAAATTTCGGCGAAAGATTATATTTGCTTGACAAATTAAAATTCTCGAATTTTGAAAGAAATTCTAATAATTTGAGAGATTTTTCTAATAAAAATGCTTGGCAAAAGTAAATCTATGGTATACACTAGGAGTACAAAAATATCATATATATAGATGTGGGTCATTTTGTACACTATTATTATGATAATTAGGAAGGGGTAATATGGATATTAAGACCAATACAACTAATTTGCTCGCTATCTCTGCACATCCTGATGATACAGAGATAATGGCTATGGATGGAATATTAAAGGCATATGGTAGCAAGAAATATGCATTCTATGCTTGCGTTGTGGCTAACGGCACTAATTGCGTGAAGATGGGTAAATATGCCGATTGGACAGATAAGGAAATGCTAGAGGCAAGAGCGCAAGAACAGGTGCGTGCTAGCCAGATAGGTGAGTATGCCAATCTGTACCACTTAAAGAAGACAGAGAAGGATATAGAAGAGGGCTTGGTGCTAAAGGATATACAGAAGATCTTGGCAGAAGTACAGCCAGATGTAGTATATACCCATAATATATTCGATAAGAATCCTATTCATCAGAAGTTAGCACAGATTGTTATCGATGCAATAATGCTAATGGATGAAGAGTCTAGGCCAAGACTGGTGTATGGATGTGAACTAAATAGAGCACTAAATTGGTTACCAGATAAATATAGAGTGACTTTCGATCTATCAGAGAATAAAGAGTTGCAGAATAGACTAATTGGTGTATACGACACTAAGGCAGAACAGTCAAAGAATTATGCTAAGGCTGTAATGGGTAGGAAGATGGCAAATGCTACATTCATAACAACCGAGGTAGATCCTGGTGAAGAAGAGAAGATGATATGGTATGGTATTAACCTATCACCTGTCGTGCAGAAGAATATCTCAGTGAAGGAATATTGTACCAAGATATTGAGTGATTTCAATAAAGAAGTGTTGGATGGTATAAGAGATACAATATCTGAATAAAGTATAAAAAAATCGTAGATTATTTTCTACGATTTTTTTTGTATTATTGGTTATATGGAGTGATCTCTATATATATCTTGATATCAGTGTCGTACCAACCACCATTAAAAGAAAGATTGTTAGCAGCAGATCCCCATGTAAATCCGTCTTTCAGAACAGAGCAAGAATTGCAAAGTGTGTCTATCTTTGGATTCTCAAAACTGCCATAGTCTACATCTCCATTATAATCTTCGTATGTAACACTTCCATCGAAGATTCGTGAGTCTGTCAATATAACACTATCATCTAGAGTTAAATACGTTGCAGTAACTAGGAATTTATCGGTTGTATTGGTTGTGCTAAAGTAAATATCTATACATGTTTCACCATCATCTGATGTATATGTATCCACGGGTGTAGCTATAACATAATCTGCAGTGTTTGATACTAGTGTACTGCAGAATTGAAAATCGGCACCACTTCTGTTTCTTATTCCCCAGATTATATCTAGGTCATCGGTAGTAGTAGCACTACTCCAATCGAATACATTTGGATCTGTTAGGTCATATCCCAGCTCTATTTCCATATTTAGTTCAAAAGCATTTACATCCAGTGTTGCATCAGTTACCTTCATTACCACTACTATAGTCTTAGTGGCTTGACCAATACCAATGTTAACGAAATATTTGTCTGTAGCAGACTTTATCTCTGTAGCACTAGCCTCTGTATCTCCTATAAATATAGATACGTTGTCATTATCAGATATTCCGCTGAATGTAGCCAGAGCCTTCATTTCCTTTTTGTTAGAGGAATTAGCAGTGTTCTTAATATTAAATGTATATACCGCTCTTCCACTTGCAGTTAAGTCTGCATTAACGAACTCTACACCACCAGTAGATGTTGCCTCTTCTGCATTGAATGTTACGGTTTTACTTTGTTTAGTAGTTTCGCCATCTTTGATATTAATAGTGCTATCATTGTCGCTAGTGCCAGTGGCGTTAGCATAATTGATACCTGATGCAGTGATGGTAGCATCTACGTTATTCGCAGTATATGATATAGTCATGCTGTTGTTCATTGTTGCTTGCTGTGCTACCAGAACTAAACCAATAGATAGACCAATTACTGCTAGCAGTAGTACGCCTACTATAGCGATAATAGCGACCTTTTGCTTTGTCTTCATATTATTTATCCTTCTATGTTATTTTATTTACATAAATTATTTATGTATATAAGAATTATATAAATATACATATGTTATGTCAAATATTTTAATATCTGGGCGTAAAAAAATATTTCTATTATCCACAAATATATAAAAATTGTTGATTAATAAAAGTGAATTTTGCATAAAAAAAGTTCCTAAGTCGAAAATGATAGGAACTTTTTCTTTACTTTTTAGTACTAGAAGAGATGTTTTTCTTCGATATTCTTTTGCCTTTCTTATTGCAATCGTGCTCATAGGCTGGTGTGTCTGAAGATATTAGTTTAGAAGTTTCTTCATTATTCGATGATTTGTTCACTGTGTTTTCTTTATCCTTATTATCATCGTTTTTTTCTTCATCCAGTTTGTCTTTTGCAGACATTCTTTCTTCTTTTAATGTCTTTTTTATTGCCTTGAAATATGCCTTCTGTGCCTTAGTTAATTGCTTTAGAATATTCTCGTTGTGTACGCCCATGAAGCTTGTTGCTATCTCACCATCATCGTTAAGTATGATATTGATACAAGTACAGCATATTTGGTCGAACAATACTCCATCTTCCTTGCTACTAATAACCACTCTTAGATCGTTATCTACTCCTAGAGTAGGGTGGTCTTTTTTTATTTCATCATTCTTCGTAGTATTTTTGTCATCTCTACAATCTACCATACTTCTATCCTTATACATTGAATCTGAATAATATTACATCGCCATCTTGTACGACATATTCTTTGCCTTCGATCCTTAGTAGGCCCTTTTCCTTTACAGCATTAATGCTACCACACTCTACCAATTCATCATAGGACACTACTTCTGCCTTAATAAATCCACGCTCGAAATCGGTATGAATTTTTCCAGCAGCTCCTGGTGCCTTAGTGCCTTTGATAATAGTCCACGCACGAACTTCTTTTTCTCCTGCAGTAAGGTAACTGATTAGTCCTAATATATGATATCCTGCTACAATTAGTTTGTCCAATCCGAATGAATCTATGCCTAATTCTTCCTTAAACATTGCAAGTTCTTCTTCCGATAAGTCAGATAGTTCCTCTTCCATACGTGCACATATAGTTACACTCTCATTACCTTCACTCTTGGCGTACTCTGATACCTTTAGCGCTAGTTGCTTGTCTAGGCTCTCTGGGTCGCTTAGTCCTGCTTCGGATATGTTGGCACAATATATTATAGGCTTCGAAGTAATAAGGAAGAATCCATTTATCATCTCGGCTTCATCCTTGGTTGCCTTATAACTTCTTACAGGTTTTTCGTTCTCTAAGATGACTTTCAATTTCTCTAACAATTCGACCTCTGCACCCAACTTTTTGTCACCACCACGATAACTTTTTACCGCTTTCTCATATCTTTTTGTCACAATCTCTAGGTCGGATAATATTAATTCCAGATTAATGTCTGTGATGTCTTGTATAGGATCTACCTTGCCCTCTACGTGTATTATCTTGCTGTTCTCGAAGCACCTTACTACATGTATTATTGCATCTACTTCTCTTATATGGCTAAGGAATTTGTTACCTAATCCTTCGCCATATAAGAGAAGTAGA
>SVIC01000016.1 GCA_015055515.1 Clostridiales bacterium
GCTAGTTGCTAATTTCGTAGCAACATATGGAGACAAAGTGTTCTACTCTCCATACGATAGCGAAGAGCCACCGAAGTACGCCATAGACCCTCGTGGCTGGGAACAGATCTCTGACATAATCTATGACAATCATGGTCTTATAGCCAAGGAATTAATTGAGAACAAGGTAGGCACAGACATTGCCTCTAGTTTCATAGCCTTTGCATCTACACCACAGATTACGGTAGAAGATGTAATTGATGGTACATACTCTGATGAAGATATCCCATCATCATTCGATGCAAAGTACGCAATGGCACTATCTCTAAGAGGTGTGAAGGAAGAGCATATATCTAATATCCGTAATTTCATATATAACGAACTGGGTAGCGAAGTACTATCCATGTTCGACACAGTCTGGGTAGGTGATGACAATGAGAGAGCCATACTGATAGATAGTTTAGGTGTTGAAGAGAAAGTAGATAACGAAGACAGTACACCACACAAGCATAAGTATGTAATAACAGTAGATGAGTTCTGGGATGCTAAAGAGAAGATGAAAATACATACAGATGAGAAGTGGAAGTCCGATATGCTACGTGAAATATTCGATGCAATGGGTAAGCATTGGTGGGGTGGATCGCGGTATGAAAGTAAAGATTATTATTCAGTGTATGGCGCAAAGACAGCCTATACTAATGATGGTGGTTATTGGTATGTAGGTAATGACACAGATGAATACAAAACATTTGATTTCTATGATATAGACTATTCCAAATATCTTACACCAGCACATAAGAAAAAATATTTTAATTATTTTATTAAGGAAGTTGGGCTAAAAGACATTGATAAGGAAATAGACGATGATAAGACGATAGATATAGAGAGTTGGTTTTTGCGTGATGAGGTAAGATATATCCACTGTGATGAGAGGTGGAAGGCCGATGAATTAGAGAAGATATTTGTCAGGATGGGAAAGAAATGGTCTGATGGACAGGAATATGCAAAAGGTCTAGAAGATCCATTTGCACGATATGGTGAAGATACATATTACGCCAATGAGGGGACGTATACTGGTTACCCTATACATGGTAGGGATTACGAATTTGAAAATGTGGATTTCTCTGGAGTATTGTCTCCAATAGAATGTACAGAACTTAAGTTTAAGTGCAAGAGTATGGCAGATGGCAAGAAGTTAGCTGATGGCAAGAAGATAGATATAGAGAGTTGGTTTTTGCTTGATGAGGTAAGATATATTCACTGTGATAAAGAATGGAAGGCCGATGAATTAGAGAAGATATTTAAGAAAATGGGCAAAAAATGGTGCAGTGGTACATCATATATGTCGAGAACAATAGTTAACCCATACAAAAATTATGGAGAAAAAACACTTTACTCTAATGATGGTATGTATACAACCATTGATGATGAGGATGCCAAGTCTATATATAAATTTGATGAAGTGGACTTCTCTAAAGTAATGGATGAGTCCGAGTTGCTAGATAGGATAGCAGAAATGGAAGAGAAAGATAAAAAATTAGAGACTAAGGGCAAGACTGTAATGGATAGAATAAAAAGCAAGTTATCCAAGGAAGAAAAAGATGAAGATGAGAATGAATTGCCATTCTAATCACAAATAAGAGCATTTTAATTTGCTCTTTTTTTTATGAAAAAATATATATAACTATTAATTATTATATATTATAAATGGGCAAAAGCATAAAATTATAACAAAGTTAAAAATTTTTCAAAATATTGGCATAAAAGTGTTGACAAAAGGATATCATAATCATATAATCTAATTAGCACTTAAATGATTAGAGTGCTAACAAAAGAAATTTTATATTGCTAAAAGGTGTAATGTGAAAGATAGAGAAATTCAAAATTTCCAACTAAGCGATAGAAAAAGGCAGTTGCTTCTTAATGCAGTAGAGAATTACATAGAGAATGCGTCTCCTATAACTAGTGAGAAGGTGCAGACCAATATATTCTCAACACTATCCAGTGCTACACTTAGGAACGAACTGAATACGCTAGAGGAGATGGGATACTTAAGGCAACTGCATGTCAGTGGTGGCAGGGTACCTACGACTAAGGCATATAGGTACTATGTAGACACCATCCTTAATAACAATGCTCTGAGTGTGGAAAATATAGCAAAAGTTGAGGAGAAGTTCTTGAAGAGGACATCTAACTTAAAAGACTTCTTAGATGGAATTGCAGACAGGGTTAGTGAGATGGTAGAATATCCTACGTTTGTAAGGTTAACTAATTACAAGTCACTAGTCATAGATGCAATCAATATTATTCCAATAATCACTGGCGAGGCGTTGATGCTAATTAAGACTAGTGCAGGAATTATTAACAATACCATACCTTTGAAGTCAGATGTAACAGAGGATAATTGCAAGGATGCGAGCAAGTTCTTAACCACACATCTAGCAAATAAGAAGATTATGGATGTGATAGACAATTACTCTGAGTTAAGTGGAATATTTAAGAAAGAGTTGGATTATTTCCAAGATTTGTTCACTAGCCTGACACAGATATTGAAGGATTTCGCAATCAACAAGACCAGTAGTTATAAGCGTGGCAATACTACCAAACTACTAGGTACACCTGAATACAAAGATATAGATAGTGCTAAGAGACTGCTTAGTGTTATAGAGAACAAAGATGAAATAGTGAAGATAATGGACAATATTGATGCGACAGACAATAGCGAAGTAGTATTCTCTATAGGTGATGAGAATAAGAGTGAAGAATTGAATGAATTTAGCATTATCAAGGCAAATTATAGTCTATCCGATGGTATTGTGGCTAGCATTGGAGTACTTGGCCCAGAGCGAATGGATTATGCAAGAATTGCATCGGTATTGAAGTATATTACAGATGAGATCAATGAAGATATGAATGGTGACAAGGGAGGCGACAAATAGAATGAAAAAAGCAGAAGAGAAAGAGAAGAATTGCAAATGTGGCGATGAGTGCAAATGTACACCAGAAGATAACTGCGGATGCATGGAAGAGGGTGGCGAGTGCACATGTGATGATAATAAGAAACAGTGCAATTGCAAAGACGGAAAGGAAGACAAGTCTGCTGAATATCTAGAATTAGCACAGAGAATCAAGGCAGAGTTTGAGAATTATAAGAGGCGTAATGCAGAGGTGGCTAGCACTAGTTATAACAATGGTGTGGCAAGTGCAGTAACAACGCTACTTCCAGTCATTGATAGTTTTAATCAAGCAAAGGCGAATATTACAGACAGTGCAGTGCTAAGTGGTGTGGATCTAATATATAACCAATTAATGACAGCGCTAAACAGCCTAAATGTAGAGAAAATAGACTGTCTAGGCAAGGTGTTTGATCCTAATTATCACAATGCAGTGCTGGTAGGCAAAGATGAGGCGTATCCTAATGATACAATACTAGAGGAGTATCAGGCAGGATTTGTAATGAATGGCAAGGTTATTAGGCCATCGGTAGTAAAAGTAAACAAATTAGACTAATAGGTAGAATGAAAAAAGGTAAGTTAAATAAAAAGGAGATATAGAATAATGAGTAAAATAATAGGAATTGATTTAGGTACAACTAATAGTTGTGTAGCAGTAATGGAAGGTGGAGAGCCAGTAGTTATCACTAATGCTGAGGGAGACAGAACTACTCCTAGTGTAGTAGGTTTTAACAAAGATGGTGAGAGATTAGTAGGACAGGTAGCCAAGAGACAGGCAGTGGCTAACCCAGACAAGACTATCATCTCTATTAAGAGAGACATGGGAACTAGTAAGAAAGTAACAATAGATGGCAAGAGCTATACTCCACAAGAGATCTCTGCTATGATCTTAACTAAGTTAAAGAATGATGCAGAGGCATATCTAGGGGAGAAGGTTACTCAGGCAGTAATCACTGTTCCAGCATATTTCTCTGATAGTCAAAGACAAGCAACTAAGGATGCAGGTAAAATAGCAGGCTTAGAAGTTCTAAGAATTATCAACGAGCCTACAGCAGCATCACTTGCATACGGTCTAGACAAGGGCGAGAATAAGAACCAAAAAATTTTGGTATACGATCTAGGTGGTGGTACATTCGACGTATCAATCCTTGAGATTGGTGATGGCGTATTCGAAGTTCTTGCTACTGCAGGTGACAACTTACTTGGTGGTGATGATTTCGATAACGAGATTATTAAATTGTTATTAGAAGATTTCAAGAAATCTAACGGCATTGATTTGTCTGGTGACAAATTGGCTATGCAGAGATTAAAAGAGGCTGCAGAAAAAGCAAAGATTGACCTTTCTGCAACTACTAAGACTACAATCAACTTGCCTTTTATCACAGCAGATGCTACTGGTCCAAAGCACTTGGAATACGACCTTACTCGTGCTAAATTCGACGATATTACATCTTATCTAATTGAGAAGACTATTAAGAAAATGCAGACTGCAATGAAGGATGCTAAGTTGAGTTATGCTAATATTGACAAAGTGCTTCTTGTTGGTGGATCTACTAGAATACCAGCAGTTGTGGCTACTGTTAAGAAAGAGACTGGCAAAGAGCCATTCAAGGGTATTAACCCAGATGAGTGTGTAGCACTAGGTGCAGCGATCCAAGGTGGAGTACTAGCAGGTGATGTTAAGGATGTATTGCTACTAGATGTAACTCCACTTTCCCTTGGTATTGAGACATTGGGTGGAGTATTCACTAAGTTAATAGAGAGAAACACAACCATCCCTACTAAGAAATCACAGGTGTTCTCTACAGCAGTAGATAACCAACCAGGTGTAGATATTCACGTACTACAAGGTGAGAGAGAATTTGCTGCAGATAATAAGACATTAGGTAGATTCCAATTGAACGATATTCCGCCAGCACCAAGAGGTATTCCACAAATAGAGGTTACATTTGATATTGATGCTAATGGTATAGTATCTGTTAGTGCTAAGGATCTAGGCACTAATAAAGCTCAGAGTATCACAATTACTGCTTCTTCTAATCTAAATGAGGCAGAGATTGACAAGGCTGTAAAAGAGGCTGAGGCTCATGCAGAAGAGGATAAGAAGAGAAAGGAACTAGTTCAGACTAGAAATGATGCAGATAACCTAGTATTTGCTCTAGAGAAGATGATCAGAGACAATGGCGATAAGATTGATCCAGCCGACAAAGAGAAGTTGGAGAAGGCTATTGAGACTGCAAAGGAAGACTTCAAGTCTGATGATGTAGAAGTTATAAGAAAGGCTATAGATACATTATCTAAGGAAAACGAGCCAATTATAACTAAGTTGTATCAACAAGCAGCAGAGGCTGCAAAGGCTCAGTCAGGTGATAATAATGGTGATACCGAGACAGTTAAGCCAGAAGACATTGTGGTCGAGGATCCAGAGACTAAATAATAATATATTCAAGCATACCTTAAAATTTTTTAGGGTATGCTTGATCAAATTTTGATATTAAAAGGAATAATAATGGCTAAAAAAGATTATTATAGCACTCTAGGTGTAGATAAATCCGCTACAGATGATGAGATCAAGTCTGCATATAGAAGAATGGCGAAGAAATATCACCCAGATATCAACAAAGATGCCGATGCTCCCGAGAAATTCAAAGAAGTGAACGAGGCGTACGAGGTACTGTCTGACAAGACAAAGCGTAGCAATTATGACCAGTATGGCGATCCAAACGGTGCTAATTTCTTTGGTGGAAATGGTGATGCAGGTGGCTTTGGTGGATTTTCTTCAGGCGACTTCGGTGGCTTTAACTTCGACGATATATTTAGCATGTTTGGCGGCGGTGGCTTTGGTGGTAGATCATCAGGAAGGGCCCAGACTGCTATTAAGGGACAAGATATCCAAATTCAAGTTAATCTAACATTTGTTGAAGCGGCGCTTGGCTGTAAGAAAGACATATCTATCACTAGAATAGACAATTGCGAAGCTTGTAAAGGCACTGGAGCAAAAGATGGCAAGGAATATACTACTTGTTCTACTTGTAATGGTCAGGGTGTAGTTAGTTATACCGAGACTACGCTATTTGGCAGAGTGGTAAGACAAGGTATATGTAAGGAATGTAATGGTACTGGTAAAAAAGTAAAGGTTAGATGCGCAGAATGTGGTGGTAGTGGTACCAAGAAAGTGAACAAGACTATTTCCATCAATATTCCTGCAGGAATAGAAAATCATCAGGTTATTACCGTTCGTGGTGCCGGTAATGCGGGATCTAGAGGTGGAGCGAATGGTGATCTACATATCATAGTAAATATCAAAGAACATAAACTCTTCGAGAGAGATGGCTATGATGTGAAATTGAAAGTATATGTACCATTCTATATGCTACTAAAGGGTGGCGAATTAGATATTCCACTACTACAGGGCATAACTACTCTAAAAGTTCCAGAATTGACACAATCTGGTACAATATTCAAGTTAAAAGGCAAAGGTATCAAGCATCTAAATCGTAATTCATATGGTGATATTCTAGTTACGCTTGTTGCAGAGAGTCCTAAGTCTATGTCAAAAGAAGATAAGAAACACTTAGATGCACTTATCAAATCATTAGAAGACAATACCTTTACTAGATACAAGAATTATCTAAAAGAAATGGATAATATGAATTAAAAATATATTTGTGGCATATATTATTATGTTTTGAACTCATAATTATATATATTTCTCTACTGTAAAAATTTGCAGTAGAGATTTTTTTATACATACAATGCGATATTTTGTTAACACTAATTATATGGATTGGTTTCTTATAATAACAGCAACGATAATATATTTAGGTGTCATTGGTTTCTTATTTGATATCAGACTTATGTACGATGTGACTAAGAATAATGGTGTGCTTTCGGTAAAATTATTCAAGGCCATTCCAATCGTTAATTTAGAACTCAAGATTGAGGGTAATGTACTGAATTTTTCTAAAGCGAAGAAAAAAGCAAAGTCTCTAAAGGTAAAATTAAACTCCCAGAATATAAAATTTCTAGATGTATTGAAGAATAACCTAATCCACAGAATATATATTAGTCGGATTAGTGTGGACAGTATTGTAATTTTAGATAATCCGAAGATTGCTAGTATATTCAGTGGAACGCTATATCTACTACTTAATTACTTGCGGTATTTCTTGTGTAGATGGCAGAGAGATCTAGACATGACTAATAATGTAGTTACAGGATTTAGTGGTAATAGATTTGTTTTGTTTTTTGAGGGTACGGTTGTTGTAAGTATTATAGACTTAATGTGGGCTATTATAAAAAGTGTATTTGAGAGGAAGTTGAATGGAAAAAAATATAGACAGTTTGATATCTAATACGATAAAGAATTTGAAAGAAATCTTGGATGTGAATACAATAATTGGAGAGGCTATTAAAGTAAATGATGATGTCACAATTATACCTATATGCAAGATGACTATGGGGCTAGTGTCTGGTTGCTGTGATGTAGGCAAAGATAAATTTAGATCTGCTAAGATTGATAACTATGCTGGAGGATCGGGCACTGGTATTAGCTATACTCCGATAGGTGTTCTTAGCGTTGTTGTAGACGATGTTAGGTATATTCCTCTAGGCGATGAGATACCATATTTTGACATAGTTAATAAGGTTGAGAATATAGTTTTGAACGCAATAAACAAGGAGAAAAAGTAAATGTATAAAGTTAAGTACATGACTATTGCATTAATACTAATGACAATATTATATATGTTGTTGTCACAAAGTGTTGTAGTATATGCAAGAAATGAAATAGATAGTTGTGCTAGAGGGATGGTTGTTGTAGATGGTATGACAGATACTGTATTGTATAGCAATAATGCAGATACAAGATTGCCTATGGCTAGTACAACCAAGATTGCAACAGCAATAGTTGCAATTGAAAATTGTGATGATTTGGATACTGATTTTGTTGTATCAGATAGGGCAGTAGGAATAGAAGGTACTAGCATATATTTGCAAGAGGATGAGGAAATTTCTATGCGAGAATTGCTACTTGGTCTAATGCTTGCTAGTGGCAACGATTGTGCTGTTGCAATAGCCGAATATTTCGGCTATGATAATTTCATAGGTATGATGAATGAGTTGTGTAATAGACTAGATCTTGCCAACACCCATTTTGACAATCCTCATGGTCTGGATAGTGATACGCATTATACATCGGCGTACGACCTTGCTATGATCACAGACTATGCACTGGATAATGAGACATTTAGAGAGATTGCATCTACTAAGAGGACTATAATTGAGGCGACAAATAAGTCGGATGTTAGGTATCTGAAGCACAAGAATAAATTACTCTTTAATATGGATGGTTGTGTTGGGGTAAAGACTGGATTTACAGATAATGCAGGAAGGTGTCTAGTTAATGCACACGAAGCAAACGGCATGAGAATAATATCAGTAGTTCTTAACTGCGGGCCTATGTTCGATGAGTGTAGAAGGTTAACTAATATGGCGTTAGATGAATATGAGATTGTGCAGTTTGTTAGTCCATATACTTATGTAGCAGATGTGAATGTTGTAGGCGGAGAGAAGAACAAGATAAGCATTGTCACGATCAAAGAATTTAGTGCGACATTATTAAAATCGGAGCGTGAGATGTATAGGGTTGTATATGACATACCAGAAGTGGTCGAGGCACCGGTTGAGTTAAATTCTGTATTAGGCAAAGTATATGTATACTGTGGTGATGAAGAAATATTTAGTGAGGATCTGTATGCTATAGATTCTACTAGAAGTATCGATATAAGGCATATACTAGATGAAATATTGCAAAAGTGGTAAATATTAATACCACTTTTGTTTTTTCTTAAATGTATAAATATAATGATTATTTATTATGAATTATTGTGCTTTTATTGTAAAATAATGCTATGAGAATTAATAAATATTTGGCTACTGCAGGGCTAGGCAGTAGAAGAAAAGTAGAACAGTTGGTTTTGGATGGTGCAATCAAGGTAAATGGTGTAATTATCAAGGATTTGTCCACCGATATATCAGATACCGACAAGGTTGAATATCTTAATAGGCTGGTTAGCATATCGTCGGATAAGGTGTATTATATGCTTAACAAGCCCAGAGGCGTACTCACTTCTTGTAGCGATGGTCATGGTAGAAAATTAATAATTGATTATGTTCCACCTACTCCGAAAGTATTTCCAGTAGGCAGGCTGGACTATGAGACAGAGGGGTTAATAATCCTTACAAATGATGGAGATTTTGCTAATAATATTATTCATCCAAGGTGTCATATAGCCAAGACATATGAGATTGTTACTAACAAAAGATTATCTGTTGAAGACAAGGAAAATCTGGAAAAAGGTGTTAATTTAGGAGATTTTACAACACTGCCATCAAAAATTAGTGTGGATAAAAAGATACCATCTGGATATCTTCGTCAAATAACTATATTTGAGGGTAAGAATAGGCAAATTAGGAAAATGTTCGACCATGTAGGGCATAGTGTAATATCCTTGAAAAGAATATCTATAGGTAGATTGCAATTGGGTGATGTGCCCATTGGTAAATATAAAAAACTAAATAAGCAAGATTTAGACAAGATTTTTCTGGGAGGTAAATAAATGATTACAATAGCATTGGATGGTCCTAGTGGTGCGGGGAAAAGCACTGTATGTGATATTGTTGCAGAGAGATTAGGTATATCACACCTAAATACAGGGGCTTTGTATAGGGCAATTGGCCTATATGTTATGCAGAATAATATAGACCCTAGATCAAAAGACAGTGTGGAGAATGCATTAAATAGAATTGACGTGGACTTAAATTTTGATAAAGGTGTACAAAGGGTACTGCTGAATGGCACAGATGTAACCGATGAATTGTATTCTATGGCGGTAAGCGATGTAACATCCACAATATCACCTTATCCTATGGTCAGAACATATATTACTGGTATTCAGAGGAAGATTGCTGGTAAATACAGCGTGATTATGGAGGGCAGAGATATTACTAGCGAGGTATTGCCAAATGCAAAATATAAGTTCTATATAGATGCATCATCCGATGTCAGAGCATTAAGGCGTATAAATGATAATAAGAACAAAGATAATCTTAGCCTGGATGATTTTGATCGGATCAAGGCGGAGATAGAAGAAAGGGATAGAAGAGATAAGACAAGGGATATATCACCACTAGTAATAGTACCAGATGCCGTGTATATCAATACAGACAAAACTACTGCCGAAGAGGTGGCAGAGCAAATATTGGATATTGTGCGAGGTGGGGAATGCGAAGAGTGATCAGTTTCATATTACTAGTTATTTTCTATATACCTTTAAGGTTAATTTATCCTATAAGGGTTGTAGGAAGGAAGAATATTCCTAGGAAAGGCAAGATTATATTAGTAAGTAACCACCAGTCTAATGTTGATCCTGTTATAATATGGCATAGAATATTTAGACGTAGATTCAAGTATATGGCGAAATCTAGCCTATTTAAGAATAAATTTGCAGGATTTATATTTAGTTCAATCGGAGCGTATCCTGTAGATAGGGGAACGACTGATATCAAGGCTATTAAGAAAACTCTTGGGTTCTTAAAGGAAGAAAAGGCTGTGTGTATATTCCCAGAAGGAACTAGATTAAAGACTGCCGAGACTAATGAGTTAAAGAATGGCGTAATTATATTTGCATTAAAGACAGGCTCGCCTATTGTACCATCATTCTTTCAAAAGAAGACAAGACCATTTACCTTTGGTAGATATGATATAGGTCAGCCTTTTGATCTGGCACAAGAGATAGGTTATACCAAGGGAGATAAGATAACCGATGAGGTAATAGAAGCTGGAAAAAAAGTATTACAAGAGAAAATGTTTGAGTTAAAAAGGGGATAAAGATATGTCAAAGAGGACAGATTATATTAGTTGGAACGAATATTTCATGGGAATTGCGCTACTTAGTGCAAAGCGTAGCAAAGATCCTAATTCGCAAGTAGGTGCTTGCATTGTAGATAGTAATAAGAGAATTGTTAGTATGGGATACAACGGTTTTCCCAATGGCTGTAGCGATGATTGTTTGCCATGGGGTAGAGATGGCGGTATGCTAGATACCAAATATGCTTATGTCGTACATTCTGAACTAAATGCAATCCTTAATGCAAATACAAATGTAAGAGGTTGCACATTGTATGTGACATTATTCCCATGTAATGAGTGTACTAAGGCTATTATACAATCTGGTATCAAGGAACTATATTATATATCTGATAAATACGCCGATACAGATGGCGTAAGGGCTAGTAAGAAAATGCTAGATATGGCAGGCATCAAATACACCCAAATGGATCTTAAGGGAAAGAAGATAGAGTTAGAGTTTTAATGAAGGAAGAAAATATGATGATAAGAGCTAAAGATGCAAATAATTATCCATTAATTGTGGTGCTATTTGGAGTTGTATTTGGTGGTTTAGGAGCTTTGGTTTTATTTTTAGTTAAGGAGTTGTCAATTCCATTTATTATAGGCGTATTATTTGTTGCTTGTGGTATTTTATTTATTGTTGTTGGTGTTGTAAGATTAATCTTGTTAATACGTTATAAATGCCTTTATAATAATCCAAAAAGTTTTGAGACGACTGCAAAATTTGTTAAATCAAAGAGCACTAGTTATCTAAAAGTATATGGTGGTGATACTAATTCCTTCGAAAAAGTATATTATACCTACATCGATGAAAAAGGAATTGATAGAAAAGGAAAATCATTTTTTAGTTATGATTCGGACCAAATCGAATATTTAATGGATAAAAAAGAGTTCAAAATTAAATGCATTGGTAAAAGAAGCGTAATTACTGATCCAATGATATAATAGTAGTTTAAGAAAAAAATAAAAAATATGAAAAGCACTAAGAATTAAGAATTTTTAGTGCTTTTTGTTTTATAGAATAATATTTAATTTGTTAATTTATTTTTAATAATAAGAAAACAATATTGTCACAAATAATTTTTCCTTTTCATACATTATAGTAACGAAAAGGAGGTTAGAAATTTTTTATGTCATTTTATTCAGGAAATAGACAAGGTAATTTTCCAGGACCAATTGTTGGAAATCCATTAAATGGATTGTGTGAAAAGGCAGTTATTCAGACTAGAAAAGTCTTCGATGCTTGTATGAAACAAATTCAGTTAAATGATGAGGTGGTAACTGTTACTGACTTTACTCCAGCAGATCCAGTATTCCCACTTACATTTACTGGATGTCAGAGTAGTGGGTTGGATACAACGGTTAGTAATGTTACAGTAGATAGATTTGATGACAGGCCTTGCTTTGCTAGGGTTAGTGCAGATGTGGGTATACCTATCACTATTACATATACCGATGCTAATGGTACACCAGGTACTGCCACTGCGACTATTACCATTCCTAACGATGTAGTATTGTATGTACCACAACCATCCATTGTACCATACCAGATAGAAGGCTTTGGGTCAGCAATTTGCTCCACAGGTGCATTCGGCGAAGATGGCACATTGACTATTACTCTATGTATTACTATTATTCTAAAAGTAGTAGTGGATGCCGATATACTTGTACCTACATATGGTTATGCGCAGATCCCACCTTGTCAAGAATTTACACAAGATATTTGTACAGGATTCTTCGATTTGCCACTATTCCCAGCACAACAATCTGTGTGTCCTAATAGTAGTAACGGATAATCTAAATATAAGTAACGCCATAAGTATAAATTACTGGCGTTCTTTTTTATATTTGATTTTTTCTCATAGATCTGTTATTATAAGTTAGTAGAATTAATATAAAGGAGGTAACTTTGTGAAAGTATATGCTATTAGCGACCTACATCTTAGCATTAATAATCCAAAGCCCATGGATATATTTGGTGGAAACTGGGATAATTATGTAGAGAAGATTGTAAAGAGTTGGAATAGAAAAGTAAAAAATGATGATATTGTGCTTATTGCAGGGGATATCTCCTGGGCGATGAATTTAAGCGATGCAATGCCAGATATTGAATTTATATCGAAGTTAAAAGGAAATAAAGTAATAATAAAAGGCAATCATGATTATTGGTGGCATAGTGTATCTGCATTAAGAAACGTTTTGCCCGACAACTTCTATGCTTTGCAGAATGATGCTATCAAGATTGGCAAAGTTGTTATATGTGGTAGTAGAGGTTGGGTAGTGCCAGATGATGGCAATTATAAGAGTGAAGAAGATGAGAAACTCTTCAAGCGAGAAGTGATGAGGATGGAATTGTCATTGAAGTCGGCAGACTCATTAAGGGAAAAAGGTGATACATTAATCTTAATGACACATTTTCCTCCATATAATGCAAAGTATCAGTCAAATGACATGACAAAATTATTTGAGAAGTATTGTGTAGACAAGGTTGTATATGGGCATTTGCATACACAAGATAAGAGGCATAAATTAAAGTTCACTAAAAACAAAATTCAATATTATTTAACATCTTGCGACCAAATAAATAATAACTTGGTAAAAATAAATTAGTTGTAATATTTTGCAAAAGTTAATTTAATCCCTATTTGTAGGGATTTTTTCTTATATTTGCGGTATTATGCAAAATTGTTAAAAAATGAAAAGTGGTTAAAAATGGTTGGATGTGGTTAATTATTGTTGTATACTAATGCTAAGATTAGAAAGGAGAATGCTATGTTTTTTGGTCAATATAACTACCAATTAGATGAGAAGAATAGAGCAAGAGTACCAAGCAAGTTAAGGCTAGGTTTGTCTAATAGTTATGTTATAACCAAAGGCTTGAACAATTCATTGTTCATATATAGCAAAGATTACTTCGAATCACAATTCTTGGACAAGCTAAATACTGTACCAACGTTTGATATTGAGGCACAGAGGCCAATTAGGGCATTGCTTAGTTCTTCCTTTGAGGTAGAAGAGGATAAGCAAGGTAGATTTGTTATTCCTGCTAATCTTAGAGAATTTGCTGGTATAACCAAAGACGTTGTCTTCGTGGGTGTGGGACATAGGCTGGAGTTATGGAGTGCAGAGAATTGGGCAAAGTACCAATCAACAGATAAAGCATTTGACGAAGTATTAGGCGAACTTGTCAAATACAATGTGTAAGAATGGAAAAACATGGAAAAAATCATATTTAATCACACACCTATAATGCTTGCTGAATGTATTGATGGGTTGGCAATAAAGCCAGATGGCATATATGTAGATGGTACATTTGGTGGGGGCGGACACTCTGCTAAAATATTAGAGAAATTAACGACAGGCAAACTTATTGGTATAGACAAGGACTCTACAGCACATATTGTAGCAAAGGATAAGTTCAAAGATGATCCAAGGCTAATTATGGTGAAGGATGATTTCAAGAATTTTGCAGAGATATTAGATACTTTAGGTATAGACAAAGTAGATGGAATATTGCTTGATCTTGGCGTAAGTAGTCATCAATTAGATACTGCAGATAGAGGTTTCTCTTATAGATTTGATGCACCACTAGATATGAGAATGGATAGAGAATCGAATTTCAGCGCCTATGATGTAGTAAATACTTATTCCGAAGCGGATTTAAGCAACGTTATATTCAGATACGGCGAAGAGCCTATGGCAAGGAAGATTGCAAGGCAAATAGTGGAAACAAGAAAGGTTAAGCCAATAGAGACTACTAAAGAGCTAGTCGCATTAATAGAGAAAGTTGTCTTCAAGAAAAAAGGTGCTAATCCTTGTACAAAGACATTCCAAGCAATCAGAATAGAGGTTAATTCTGAATTGGACAAGTTGGACAAAGCTATTAATTCTATGATAGATAGATTAAATCCGAGTGGTAGGATAGCTATAATAACATTCCATTCGTTAGAAGACAGAGTGGTAAAGACAGTGTTCAAAGAGCGAAATACAGACTGTGTGTGTGATAAGAGTATTCCAGTATGTATTTGTGGACATAAGAAAGATATAGAATTGATTACTAAAAAACCGCTAGTAGCAAGTAATGCGGAGAGGGAAGAGAACTCTCGTAGTACTTGTGCTAAATTAAGAATTGCGGAAAAAATATAAAAAAGGAGCGATGGTTATGGAGACATTTCAAACGATTAAAACGTTAGAAAGAGACAATGTTGTATCACAAAGCGTAGATACAAGCCTTTTTAATAGTCCAATAAATGAACAAGTTGAAAAGTTTGATAATAACTATAGCGACGAGAAGATTAAAGAATTAACAAGAGAATTTGATAGCATTACTGTAGATGAAGAAGTGTTGAAGTCTGTTACAGTAACTGAAGATGATGTGTTAACAACAGAGAAGCTTTCATTTAGGACAAAATTATACATGGGCTTCGCTATTAGTGTTACAGCACTGCTTCTATTTTTAGCAATATTTAATATTGTTAGAATAAATGCAGTCTCAAATAGCATACAAATATTAGAGAGTAATATTGCTACAGAGACAACTATATTTAATTCTCTTCAAAATGATGTAGATGGTATTAATGACTTATCTAGCATTGAGCTAAACAATATGGGGTATTATGAGATGTCTGCTGATGACATGATACAGGTAGATATTGCAGATGCTGTACCAGTGCAGGCATTGCAAGGCTCAACAAATTGGTTTGATTCGGTATGCAATTTTATTTCTTCAATATTCGGGGGATAATAATTGAATAATACAAAGCATAATTTACAAAAGAAGTTACTAGGGATTTTCCTGCTAGTAACTTTTATTTTTATCTTAATAGCATTTCGATTGGCGTACTTGCAACTTATCAAGAGCGGTTGGCTTAAGGATATGGCGAATAATCAATGGACAAGGTCGCTACCAATAGAGGCAAAGCGCGGAGATATACAAGACAGAAATGGCGTGGCATTGGCAACTAGTTATTCATCATATGATGTATATGTAAGACCAAGTATGATAGACTCTGTAGAAGAGGTATCTATTGCGTTGTCAACCTGTCTTCATATGGATTACGAAGTGGTATATAATAAGATATATAATAAGAAAATAAGCGAGGTTTTGATAAAAAAGCAAGTGTCTTTAGAGGATGTATCACACCTCAATACTTATAATCTAAAAGGTATATATTATAGTGAGAATTCTACTAGATATTATCCATATGGTGATCTTGCCTCGCAGGTCATTGGAATAACAAATATAGATAATATTGGCCAAGCAGGGTTGGAGATGTATTATGATGAATATTTAGTGGGGGTTGATGGAAGATACAATATATCTAGCGATGTTAAGGGTGTGGCTATAGAAGATAAGATATATACATATCAAGACAGTGTATCGGGATTGAATATCAATCTGACACTGGATGTTCGAGTACAACAGTCATTGGAGAATGCGTTGGTTAAGTTAATGAGAGAGCAGAAGCCAAAGACTGCAACCGGTATAGTAATGGATCCTAATACGGGTGAAATACTGGCAATGAGTACAAAGCCTAGTTATGATCTAAATAATCCTAATAGAGCTGATATGAATAGTCTTCTTAGTGCAATGAAGAATGTTTCAGTCGTGGATGTGTATGAGCCAGGATCTACATTCAAAGTTCTCACTATGGCAGCTGCTCTAGATACGGGCAAAGCACAATTAACAGATAGGTTCTATGATCCAGGATATGTCATAATAGATGGAGAAAAGATTAAATGTTGGAAACATACAGGTCATGGCAGTCAGACATTGACGGAGGGCCTTTGTAATAGTTGTAATGCTGTATTTACTGACTTGGCATTAAGGCTTGGGCTAGATACTTTTTATGAATATTTTGATAAATATGGTCTGGGAGATAGTCTAGGTGTAGACTTCTTTGGTGAGGCTACGGGAATTGTTATGAACAAGGGTAATGTGAAGACGGTAGATCTAGCAAGAATGGGATTTGGTCAGGCTATTGCGGTGTCGCCTATACAGTTAATATCTGCTATATGTAGTGTATTAAATGGCGGTAATTTGATGAAACCATATTTTTTGAAAAGCATTGAGACTGAGGATGGTAGACTAATAAAGGAAATTACTCCAACTTTATTAAATAGAACAATATCAGAAGACACTTCTGAAAAAATTAAGGTGATGTTCGAAGAAGTTGTAAAACAATATACTGGCATAGGAAGCTTTATCCCTGGATATCGTGTAGGTGGTAAGACGGGCACGACTCAGAAATATAATGAGAACGGTATTAGTGGAGAATATATTGCTAGTTTTGTAGGTGGATATCCCGCAAATGATCCAAAGTATGTAGTATTAATTCTAGCAGACGAACCTAGTGGCGATAGTTATTATGGCAGTGTGGTAGCAACACCTTATGCAAAGCTGGTGTTTGAGGATATAATAGCCATGAATAATGACGAGCCTAGTGCAGATCTAGATGAAGATATTGCTAGAATGGAGGCCGATATAGAATTGCCAAACCTAGTTGGGATGCCACTAACTAGAGCAGTTGCAATATTAGCAGAACTTAATCTGCAGTATGAAGTAGCAGGTAGTGGCGATACAATACTATCTATGACTCCAAGCCCTAAATATATGGTGCATGATAGGGCAGTAGTAATATTAACTACGTAAAAAAGCATCTAAGAAATATTCTTATATGCTTTTTATTAATACTCTGGCTATTTATTTTTTCAATTTCGCTATAGTTTTATCCTTCATTGCATTTAACAAATCATTTTTTAATATAGTTAGATTATAGTCATCCTCTAGTCTTATTTGTATAAATGGTAGGCCTGCATTTTTCAATAATTGAATTACATCTTGATCTATCTTCTTTAAGCTATTGTTAAGTGGACTAGGTGAATATAAATCAATTGCAAGTACAGGTTCCATAGTAGATTGAAGAAATATACACACATCTATTATCTTGCTAGAGGCGATATTGAAATCAACCTTAGAATTAGTAGGAAGTAATAGTTTCTCTAACGATACATAAGGAAACGCAATAAAATCCTTAGGTAGAGACTTGTAAATACATTCTAAGAAATGCATTTCTGCTGGCGAAAAATAGGAAGTAATTAACTTAACTCCAGCACCCGTTAATGTTGTTTTTTGTTTTATAGCAGATATGTTTTTTGTTTTGTTCTTTAATATCATCATGATAATGCAAGAAACAAGTATTGTGCTTGCAATCATTATTAGGCATATATGTAGTGTTGTCATGTTATTCCTCTATTTATTTTCTATTTGCCAATCTATTTCTTCTTTACCTAATTTTCGCAGTATTTCATTTGTTTTGCTAAAATTCTTGCACCCGAACCATCCTCCTTGGTTAGCGCTAAGTGGGCTAGGGTGTACAGCAGT
>SVIC01000004.1 GCA_015055515.1 Clostridiales bacterium
ACTATGTTCCAAATCATGTTTGCTACCGCAAACCTACGATAAATCGTAGATACATAGATTGAATAAACATCAGTTGTATGAAAATAGGCTAACGCCTGCTTTCCTCCAACTTCCGATAATATATTCTAAGTGTTATTGTCATTAAAAGGATGAAGAAATGGAAAAAAGAAACAAAATAAAAAATTTACTATTAATCATAGTTGCAATATTCATTTGTCCAATAATATTTAGTGGTTGCGACTGCAAGTTCTCTTTCTTAACCAAGGAAGATAGCCTTACCGCACCTGTAATCACAGCCGATACCGACACTAAGTCGCTACAATGGTATAATACCGGTGAGACTAATATGTATTCTATTCACCTTAATGGCGAACACGTTAATACTATCAATTCCTCATCCGACCTTATAACATATGATTATTCCGAACTAATAACAGACAATGCCGAGCATCATTTCACAGTTGTTGCTAGTGCATCAGATGGTAAAATGGCCGATAGCGAGCACAGCAATACTATAATCATTAATACAAAGCACGCATTTACTTCCACTAGTCTATCTAGTAGCGAACTTGATTATTCCACTTCGGGCACCAGCACTATTACCGCCAGTGGCGCCAATATATCTTGGTCAGCCGTAAATGGAGCAACGGGATATATAGTATCATACTTCACTAATGACAGTGGGCTTATAGAGGTAAATACACCTAATACATCCTATACCCTACCATCCTCCCCTCACGAGATAGTGGCATATATTGTTAGCGCCAAATATAGCGATGGTAGTACCAAGGTTGTATCCCCTAGGATTAATTATTACAACCCTGATGGTAAGCAATATGTTATTAAGATCGTGGATGGATATCTGTGGGATTACTACATTAATTCCAAAGAAGAATTGAATGCCATAGTATACTATAATTTCATATGCAGACTACAAGACTACAATATTACCTTTGACAGTAGTTATGTAAATGAAATTGTACAAGACAACAATACTGCAAAAGAGTCCGATGCTGTTATAAATGAGATAGAGGACTCTCTAGACACATTCTATGAGACATGTTATTTTGACAAAAAAGATTATTCCCCAAGGTATGCAGGATTAATTAATTCTGATAGAAATGAATACAGAGTATCTATTAATTATTTCAATGTATCACAATGCGACCTTAACCAGCCTATTAATTCATCTTACTTAATGACTAGACTGAATACTGGACTGGCGTATTATGATACATATGATTTCGGCACATCTAGTAGATCAGAGACATATGATGACTTTGTGTCGGATGACTATATGTTGGCACAAGATGTAACCACATCAGAGCAGTTATATATGGCAGTGGAGAATAAGGTCACTCCTATATGTGCAAAAGGTAGCAGAGCAGAAGACATATATAGTAGAGCAAAAGCGGTCTTAAGAGAGATTATCTCCGATAACATGACCGATTATGAGAAAGCATTGTCCATATTCGACTGGATCACATATACCACATTATATGATTATGGCGCAGGACATTTCGAGGACAATCATATTGTCACCAAAGACTGTTGCTACTACCTAGAAGGTGTATTTATTAAAAATGTTGCAGTATGTGACGGATTCAGCAAGGCATATTCGCTAATGTGCAATATGGAAGGCATAGATTGCGTGCGTATCGTAGGTGATGCAAAGACCGCTGGTGGATTTGGTGGTCACGCATGGAACAAGGTAAGACTAGATGGCAGGTATTATATAGTAGACATTACATGGACAGAAATAGTTAATTCTAGTGCAGAGGTATTGTCTCACAAATATTTCTTAGTCACCGATTATACCATGATGTCATCACATATTCCATATGCTAGAAGAAATAAATTTGCAATGTACCCTACTGGCATAAATGCAGAGATTAATTATTACACAAATATTAATTATTCGTATATATCTACTACTGGAGATAAGATAGATACCATTCAATACATCGATTCTACCGAAGATATGAAGACAGTGCTGGACACGCCTCTTCTTAACAACGCTAGCCATATAGAATTAGCAGTAGATGTCGAGTATATCAATTCATTGAAAGAAAAACATAATGAGACCGATGCCATCACCGCTTTGCAAAAAGAATTTAAGGCAACCAAATACACCCCACAATTACTAAGTATTATGTACGATAGTAGTGGTGGATACCTAGATGTTATCAGCATATCGGAAGATAAGTCTGCGACAGTTATCATCATGGAATCTTCCCTACTAGTCAACGAAGCAAATGAGATAGAGAATATTATTCAATATTACGGCGACTATGCAACGCATAATAGCAAAATACTTAATGCAAGCATATCCATAGGCATAGATATATCGCTACTAGAGGATAAGTATAATATCACATTAACTTCTGGTAACTTACAATTCTATCTTAACAAATTCATGTTAGATATAGATAATAGCAATATTATGTGTGAATACACACTAGATCTATTAAAAGACAAATATGGTAGACTGGTATATAGCACTAGTCGAATAAATGACAATGTCAACGACACTATCATATACTACTACACAATGCACATAACCTCTGCCTCTATGGAGCAATTAGCCACCCCTCAACTAAGCCTTGAGGGGTCCACAATATCGTGGCAAACTATCTTAAAGGCAGATTATTATGAGATCTATATCAATGACACCAAGGTAGAGGCAGATTATACTATAAATAGTGATACTTGCTACCTTGATCTAAGCGATGTAGTTAACAATGCAGATATATACTCTATATACATAGTGGCTTGTGCAGATGGTTATAGAGATAGTGCTAATAGCAACACTGTAGAGTATGTTATATTATCTCCTATCACTTTAACCAAGAATAATACTACTGTGGAGTGGACAGGCATAGACAATGCAGTAGAATATCAGATATATGTAAATGACATCCTCACCACTACTACACTCGACCTATCCTATGACTTGTCAGATGTGTTAAGTAATGTAGGTACATACAAGGTACATGTCGTTGCTGTATACAATAGCACATACTTCTCTACATCTAACGAATTAACATATCTAATATCTCAGTTGTCTGCACCTAATGTATCTCTGGAGAACAATATTGTATCTTGGCAAAGAGTTACAAACGCTACCGCCTATGAGATATATAATAACAACGAACTTATTGCAACTATTCCCGCAGATAGTTCTAGCAGTTACAATTATGATTTAAGCAACCTAACTACTGCTGGTACTTACAATATATCTATTAAGGCAGTATCAGATAATTACGAATTCTTATCTAGCAACACGACATCTCTGTCATACACTAGATTATCCTGCCCAGTATTACATATCTCAGACACTACACTAACTTGGAATGCAGTGACCAATGCAACCGAATACATAATATACCTGGACGGAAGTATTATAGACACAGTATCCGCTAATTCTGCTAGAACTATAGACATTTCAACTTATGTGACCGAGGCGAGAACATATACTATACACATTGTTGCACAGATGATATCCAATAGTGTTGTACTTAGTTCCAGCATTAGCAACAATGTTACTTATACCACCCTTCCTACACTGCAATCACCTAATATTCAGTTTTCTTCTAAGGGTATCATATCTTGGGATAGTGTTCCTAATGTAGAATATTATACTATCCACATTGAATCACAGATTGTGAATAACTATACAGCCAATACATATGATGTTGGCAGTACTCTAAATGTAGCGGGCAACTATGATGTGTATATTACAGCACATGCTACTAATTACAATGCTAGTACTAGTAACACTGTTACTTATATAGTTCTAGCCTCTCCATCCATAACTCTTCACTACGATGTAATATCATGGCAAGAAGTAGTAGGAGCAGAAGAATATCATATATACTGCAACGATACATACATAACCAAGACATCTAATACATCATATGACTTGGCACATACAATATCCGACATCGGCACATATAGCATATATATTAAGGCTATAAATGATGGTTACGAATACAAAGACAATACGACTAGCAATATCGTTACCTATGTACATTCTACTAAATTATCTTCTCCTGTAGTATCAAAAGTAGATTATAATCTACACACTATCACTTGGGATAGTATTAACAATGCATCCTCATACAAGATATATGTGGACGATAGTTATATAACTAGCACTACTAATAACAGTATAGATTTGTCTAGCATTATATCAGACTATGAGTTGCACACTATCAATATTCGTGCAATATCAAATAATTCTATTTATAGTGATAGTTCATTGAGCGAAGATATACTATATGAGATATCAGGCGAGAATATTGAGATAGCAGGATACTTGCCTAATGGTACTCCAACCGACTTTGTAATATACGAGAATTCTCTACTTGGAGTAAATTCTACACTTAGTATATCGGGCAATACACTTACATGGACCAGCAATAGTCTAGTAGATTATTATGTAATTATGGCAACTAACGGCAATGGCTCGTATAAGATGATAGACAGAGTAGATAAGAACACGAATTCGGTTGTTGTATCTAACCTATCCAACTATGCCTCTGATGATATTATGGCATATACCATTATATCGGTTATAGATTTTACCGATCTATACATGGATACATTCGAACTTACTTATTACAATCCAGATAATATTCCTGGATATACAGAAGATGATAAGATCTTCGCATTCAATGGTGACTTCCATGATTATTATATAGAATCACAAGATGAATTAAATGAATTAATCTACTACTCATTCTTGTGGCGAAAGAGCACTATTGTATTCAAGACAAATGGCATTAGTGTTAACCCTGACACTGCACACAATTCATTTACTGAGACTTATTACTATTCGGCAAGCCCTACCTTTGACCTTACCAGTGGAAATGTGTATACCTACACCCTACCTTTCGTAGACACAGAATGCAACAGTGACTTTACTAACACTTCTTCTTCTAATAATAACCACACTAATGGCACCGATCAGAAAACATACGCCGACACATACGATTTCGATAAATTGGGCAGAAGAGATAACACATATAATGACTTCGTGTCCGATGAGAAGGTCGTAAGAATTCCTGCCACTACATCGGAGGAACTACTACATATTATTGAGAGCGGCTATACCCCTATTTGCACAACCGCATCTAGAGCAGAGACTATATACAACAAGGCAAAAGACGTCTTAAGAGAGATTATCTCCGATAGCATGACCGATTATGAGAAGGCATTATCCATATTCGATTGGATCACTTGCAACACAATATATGACTATACTGCACTGGATATTCCTAATAATATATGCAATATGTCCTGCCCATCATTCTACCTAGAGGGAGTGTTCATTCACGGCCTTGCCGTGTGCGATGGATTTAGCAAGGCATTCTCTCTAATGTGCAATATGGAAGGCATAGATTGCATTAAGATATCCGGCGATGCAGGAACTAACGGCAATCGAGGCGGACACGCATGGAACAAGGTACGTATAGATAGCAATTGGTATGTAGTAGACATTACATGGACAGACCTTCTAGTAAATAGCTCATATGAGACATTATCCCACAAATACTTCATGGTTACCGACTCTATGATTGCTAGCACGCACTACCCTTGCGATAGATTTAAGATATCTAATTTGGCAACACCAGCCACTCCTTATAGTCACTACAATAATACCTTGATCAAAAATGAGAACCATGCTATAGAGAGTGACAGCGACCTATATAATACAATAGATGAGATTGCAAAGAAGAAGATTACATATATCGACCTAATGTTCCTTGATAGTTATCTTGGCACAAACGATATAGGTACACTTATTATCAATGCTCTTAATACATATAATTCTAACAACCAATCTTATGTATTTGCAGGCGCTTCTCGGATCGCATATACAACTAATTATACATACGCATCTGGCAAGACTGGAATAGGTGTCATTGTGATTTTTGAATATGCTTAAAATAAGCCTTTTGGCACATTCGGACAAAACTTACGATAATAAAAAATAAAAAGTATCCAAATTATTAATTCGGATACTTTTTTATTCATTATGGATATATTATCATAGTTCTATAATCATTTAATCTCTATCAGTTCATTCATCTTGAATGAATATAGATACTTCGCCTTGACTTCTTTGCCATAACACATCTTGTACGCCTTGGCATACAGATCTAGTTGTGTAGTATATGTGTCTATCATATACTGCCTGTCCCTTGTTCTATTAGTCTTGAAGTCTATTATTATGGCTTCATCTTTACCCTCTATTACCAGATCTAGCACACCTTGTACCAATACATCTTCATTGCACTTGCTACCATCTATTAATTGACTATGAGGTGCCATTGCCAAGAAATTAGTTTCTTTTCGTAATATTTCGCCATTTTTCGACATTTCTTCCACCATACGCTTTGCATTTGATATTTCTTCAATATTTATCATAGGCAGGTATATTGCGTTGATTTTGCCTTGCAATACCATATTATCTACTAGTTTCTTTATTTCTATATCCTTATGATATTCTATCTCTTGCATTATGGCGTGATATGCAGTACCCACCTCCATAGCATCGCTTGATGTCACACTCTCTGATATGTGCAATTTACGGAAATTATCTACCGCATTTGCATAATCCACCTCTCTGTCCTTAAGTATTCCTGTAACAGAGTTTTTGAAAGATATGTCACTATAATCTTCACTCACCATACCATAGTACTTAGTTAACGCCTTTACAATCTCTGGCTTTGATACATCTAGTACCACTTGACCATTACTATATACACTATTCACATCTGGCAGATTTATATCACATATCACTTTTGCATTATTTGCTGTTGTTATCTCAAAATTATCTTTCTTATTCGCAAAGTATGCATAATCAGCATCGCTAATACCTAGTGCAAATAGGTCAAATCCCGACTGACACATATCTATATTCTTAGGCCTAGCACGATCCAAATCCACTACACCTGTGATATACAACTCCTTCTTTGGCCTAGTCAGTGCTACATACATCAGCCTTATAGCCTCTTCGAATTCTTCCTTTCTATTCTTAAGTGCTATGGCAGTAGCATTCACATTATCTATTCTCTCATACACGCTATCATCTACGCCACTCACAGCTATTCCGAACTCTCTACTAATCTTAATATCATGTGAATTATTCTTCTGCAGTTTTTCACCGAATCCGCCTATTATCACCACAGGATAATCCAGTCCCTTTGATGCGTGCATAGTCATCAATGTAACACTATCAGCACCCGATGTAATAACCATCTCCGAATCCTTGCCCTTGATTACCTCTATGTAATCTAGAAGTCTTGCGATATTACCCTCATACACTTCTGCACTGATTATATTTAAGAACTCCTTGATATAACACTCTTTCTCTATACCATCGGGCATGCTCTTGAAATATGTGAATATATTATGTTCTTCCATCAGTGCTTTTATAGTGTCGCATATACTATTATTTAATAATTGTAGCCTTAACTCTTTTAAGATATTTCTTAGTTTTGCCACCTTGTCCGATTTACCCATAGCCTCTGCCGATAGACACGCCTCATAATAAGTCTTAGCATCTTTTGCATTCAGCCTTATATCCACCAATTCATCATCGCTTGCATTTATGAACGGACTCTTTAATAGCGTAGTAAATGCTACATCATCCCGCTCATTATATATACATTTTAAGAGCGAATGCAATATCTTTACTTCTGCACTTTCGAATATCTTTGCCTTCACCGTAACACTTACAGGAATATTATATTTTTTCAATGTCAACCACACATTTCTTGCTAACACTTGCTTATCCCTTAAGAGTATAGCAATATCAGAGAATTTGTAACCCTTCTCTATTATCTCAGATACTTTTCTTGCAATCAATTCGCCTTCGTACTCATGCTTCTTTATCTCTTCTTCATCATCATCTCTGTCGTCATTGGCATCGTTTATTGCATTCTTATCTATTATAGACACATACACCGTACTACTATCTACAACACCTTTACCCGATATTAACCTTGCCTCGTTTCTATAATCTATACCCACACAATCCTTGGTTATAGCATTGTCAAATATTGTGTTCACGAAATCCAGTATATTCTTATCGCTTCTAAAGTTTTTGTTAAAAAGTATTAACTTTTTGTCAACATCTCCAGACTTGTAGTCATAATATTTCTCTATAAATATCTCCGGACTGCTCTGCCTGAACCTATATATACTCTGCTTTACATCGCCTATCATATATAGATTATTGCTACCCGCAATCCCGCATACTATCTTATCCTGCATAGGATTGACATCTTGATACTCATCGACAAATATATATGAATACTCCGATTTCAACTCCGCCACCACACTATCATTTTGTAGTAACATACAAGCATAATATTCCAGATCATTGAAGTCCAGCAAATTCTTCTCTGACTTAATCCTAGCATACTCAGCCTTTAATAACTTAGTTAGATTATACACTCCTTCCGCATTTGCCTTATTAACCTCGTTATCCTCTCTGAACGTTTCTTTTCCAAATGGTTTTACGACGCCCTCTATCATAGACTTGGCAATTTTGAATACATCATTTACTTCTTCTAATCTGTCATGCAGTGCCACCAGCGACATATCTTTATCTGTCCTCACCGTAGGCTTATTAGGCAACTTCTCTACATCCACCACTCTTGCAATCTCATTAACTTTGTTGCTATTCATTATTTTGTCGCAGTAGTCCATTCTTGCCACAGCGTATGCCATTACCTTATCCATTCCACACACACTAGCCATATCGTATAGCCTAGCCACTTCTTTTCTTTGCTTTGATATTATATTCTTGACATATGCCATAATATAATTATGTACAGGATTATCGTCTAGGGCATAACATTTCTCTATTGCAGTTTCCGCCCATTTATCAGAATCTATCCTACACACCAGATAGTCGTATAACGAGAATACAGCATTTCTTAACTTCTCATCCGTTCTAGCACTACTGAAGTTCTCATACAGTCTATAGAATTTCTCATCTTTCTTGTCTGACAATTTTTCAAAAACATTAGACATCGCCAAATTCATGAGATACCCTTTCGACTTCTCATTAGATAGTATAGAATAATTAGGATCAATATCTAAGACATAGAAATACTTTTTGATAATTTTATTACAGAACGAGTGAATAGTACCTATATCCGCATTATTAAGTAGATCTATCTGCCTTGTTATGTGCGATATATCTTCATCGGCAGTGGCGATCTTAAGTGCATCAACTAGCCCTTGATACAGATCATGCTTCATCTTACTAGCTGCAGCAGTGGTATATGTCACCACCAATAGACTAGTTATATCAACCTTCTTTATAAGTAGTAGATACAACAATTTTCTTATCATTGTAGTTGTCTTACCTGTTCCAGCACTAGCAGACACCAGTATAGAATGATCGAAATCATCTACGAACTGCCTTTGTTCATCGGTCAGATATTTGTATATTAGTTCATTATACATTATCCACCTCCTCATCTATTGTGCCTAAGACTTCACGCAAGTTATTTACCTTAGTTACCCTTCTATACTTATTACCATACTTGATATTGAAGTTGCATATACCGCCATACTCGCAATATTTGCAAGCAGATGTGTTATCAATACTTAACGGCATTATATCTATACAACCATCCTCTATCCTTCTTGCATCTTCCTCTAATCTCGACATAAGGTACTTAATACCCTCTTCCATGTCTCTATTTGATAACGCCAGATTGTTAATAGCATTGCACTTAGAAAAACCTCCTTCCTTCTTTCTTGATAACCTTAGAGTTTTACCAATTGATGGAAATTCACGCAATGCATTATCTATATTGCCAATAATATCTATGTTTTTGTCAAAAAATCCTTGATATCTATATTTTACTGTTTTTTCTAATTTATTATCTATCGGCAAATAGAACGCACCCACTGGCCTCATACCAGATGCATTCTTATATAGCATCATATAGCAAAATAACTGTATCTTCTTGCCCGCAACAAACTCTGTAAAATTGCTAAAACTAGAATTACCTGTCTTGTAGTCTATAATATAGAATGTATTATCCGCTCTATTAATATCTATCCTGTCTACCTTACCTATAATATTCACTTTCTTGCCTGATGGCAATACAAAACTCACCTTACCATTCTTCTCATTCAGAGAATATTCGGTGTGATATGGCTCATAGTCACTATTTGCCATTTGCTCCACAATAGCATAGGTTATACGCACAATTTCCTCATATAGACCCATAATAGTAGTCGCATTAATAGAACTGGCTTGAAACCTTGCATACTTATCACTATCTAGTACTTTTCTCAGATTATCGATTGCAAATTCCTTTAGATTAGAGATAAACTCATCATCATCCTTATAATTATATAGATCATATATCACAAGCCTCATATAATCATGTATTATATTACCTATATCATTAGTAGACACTCTCGCTATTTCTTTTTGCTTTAATTTAAGACCATAATTTAGAAAATGTGCATATGGGCAATTTGCAAACTTCTCGAATTGGCTAGGACTAACATCTGATGATGTGAAATATAGTTTTGCACCCTTAGATATTCTGCACGACTTATTCGTATAATTAGCATTGCCCACCACATCTACACACTTATCAGGCAAGGCATGATACACACTAGAGACATTTTGCCTATACGCCTTGATATCATTATACAAGTTCCATTCCTTTACATAATCGCACACATTTGCCATTGCCAACTTAGTGGTTATATTGTCTGTGATTATTTTATCTGCAACTTGACTGCTATCTTCTACTATTATACTCTCGCTTGCATCCAATACAGGATTTGCTACTATAACTTTTGCTAGTTCATCATATATCATAGTAGGATATAATTCTTCTCCCTTAGCATTGACACATACATAAGAAAATACAATAGCCTCTTGTGCTTTCTGTACCATCTCATATAACTTGTATTTCTTTCTCTTGTTAATCATATTGATGGTAGGTGCAATCTTGTTAACAACATTAACCTTCTCCATCTCTCTATCAGATAATAGCGCCGTCTCCATACTGTATTTAGGCAAAGCATCATCGTTAGCACCTATATAGTACATTCGCTTAACCTCGGTCAGATAACTTGCCTCGAAGTCAGATATGACTAGGCTGGCAACCTTGATAGGTGGCAATGTCAGTGTAATATCTTCGACAAAGGTCTTGAATATTTCATAGAAGTACCTAGGCTCAAACTCTTCCGTTTTGAAAACCATTGACATTTCATTCCATGTTTTTGACAATTTGTTATATGTTTGCGTCAATTTCTTTGCACTGACTACATCTCCACCCTCTACATACCTTGCATACATCATTTCATAATACTCTTTGTATCTGATATCTTCCAAGACAGCATCTAGTCTAGTATGATAATCCTCTATCGTACCTGCCTTTATATCTAGACTTCTTATAATATTATTTATTATAGATATTGCGCTCTTTAATTCATCATCGGCATTTATCTTGTCGGGGATAGTATATAGATACTTGCCCTTAGCATCTACTCTAGCAATATAGTCTTTGTATGCAGATATCTGGGATATAGTCATCTGACACACCCCACTATCCACCAACTGCAATACATTATATTTCGTTATACCTGTACAAGCAATCTCCAGTAGCAATAGAACAATCTTGCACAGTACATTATCGCTTATGGACTCCGACTGATCGAAGTAATATGGTATATCTAGCCTTTGTAACATACTAGTTAATTCTTCCTTGTAAGAATCGATATTAGATACCACCAGTGCAATATCCGATATAGCACACCCTCCATCCAATACAGTCCTCTTAATCTCTGTTAGAACTTGCCTCAATTCATCTCTGACATTGTTCGCCTTAATAAGTTGTAAGGATATATGTTTAAGCTTGTCTACTGCACTTTTACCATACAATGATTTAGAGACAATACCCCTTTCTAAGTCATCATTCTCTACATTTACCTTGGTATATCTTATACCCTCTATGTCGAATATATTTACAAGGCTATAATATATATCGTTGGTATATATATTTGCATTTGTTACACCAGCACACGCCTTAGAATAAGTGGTACATATATTTACCCCCTTGGCATATTTTGCCAGTTTTCCTACAATCCTCGCAATTGCAGGAGTTATATCTTCGAAGTCCATTATGTATATGGTGGTCTTGGCATAATCACCTTTTGTTAGACTCTGGCAGAACAGATCTAGTTGATTAAAACTATCGGTATAATCTTCGCCCAGATACTCCTCATACTTCTTATACACCAATTGAATATCATGCAACTTATAATCTAACAATCCTTGGTTGCTTGTTATATAGAAGTCATCTTCCGTTACCTTACAACTCTTATATAAGCAAATTGTTTCGAATATCTTCTCGCAGAAACCCTCTTTTGTAACACTACTACCAAATACTTTTAGTTCACTCTTATGCTCTAATAATATCTTCTTGATAAGTGCTACACTGGCATGCTTGGTCAATACATTTCTATATAGCCCCTTATCCATTAGATAACTCTTGGCTATACGAGAAAATGTAGATACATTGATATCAAATACTGCCTTACCACCCGAAGACCTAATCACTTCTTTCTCTATATTTAGTGTATTTCTGTCGGGCGTAAGAACAAGTATGTCACCGCCCACGTTGTGCATGTCCTTGTATGCTTGTTTTTTCGCTACACTATTAAGATTAGACAAATAGAATTTTACGTTCATACCTTTTCCTTCTTTTGATTATTAAGATTATCTCACAAAATACCCTCCTGTCCAACTAAAAACACACATCCTATCCTTAATAGAAAAGAAAATAATATTAACTATTTTTGCACACACTATATAATAGCGAGGTATATTATGAAGAAATTAATTCCCATCATGCTGTCTTGTATTCTACTTACATCGTGTGGCAACACCACCGCCAATATGATTTGTGGACAGCCTATAACAATAGAACACACCACTGGCGTTGATTTGTCGGACACACTTGCTCCAGCCATTGTTGGCGTAGGTGCTATTAGCGGATCATACCAATCATTAGGTGCAGGTGTGTGCATATCGGATAATGGCTATATATTAACCAACTCCCATGTAATAAATAGTGCAGACAATATTGTACTGCATTTATCTGATGGCAATACCACCACCGCAACATTGGTGTACGAGGACACTGTCCTAGATTTTGCAATTATCCGATCTAAGATTAACTTGCCGTACCTAAAGATCAATACCGATGATCTGGTTGTAGGACAAAGCGTAATTGCGGTAGGTACTCCAATTAGCCTAATGCTAAAACACACATTCACCAAAGGTATAATCAGTGCGCTTAATAGAACAATACCTATAACTTCCACCTCTGGCGAGGCGTATATGCAGAATTTGATACAGCACGATGCCAGCCTTAATCCTGGTAATTCTGGCGGGCCACTTCTCAATGACAAAGGCGAAGTAATAGGCATTAATACACTTAAGATATCTTCAGGCGAAGGTATTGGCTTTGCTATTCCATCTCGTAGTTTTGTCACTATTCTGCAAAAGGTAATTAAGTATGGTAGCGTATCAGCACCATATTTGGGCGTATATGGCTATGATAGCGAGATTGCACACTTCAACCATCTTACTAGCATATCATCTGGTTTCTATATAGAGGACATATTAGACCAATCGCCTGCAAGCCAGCACCTTGCAATCGGTGATACAATAGTAGCCATTAATAATATACCTATATCAAATGCAAGCGATTTTAGACACGAATTATACAAGTATAGCCATGGCGATAGTATCACAGTAGAGTATATTCATGACAACATTCGACAAAGTGCGACAATAATATTAACTAAAAAATATGCAAAATAAAAATCTACAAATTTTCCTTTTTCGTAAATAAAAAAAGTGTTATAGTATTATTATATACTATAACATTTTTCTATAGTTTTGTTGTAAAATCAATAATTAATTTCATAAAAGGAGTTGTTTGCTTGGGAATTTTTAGAAGATTGTTTCAGAGTATAATGAAAGGCATTCTAAGCCTGCATTTTATTTTTTCAAGAAGATATTTTTTCAAGAATAATGGTCTTAAACCCCCGAAGGGTCCAGTGCTATTCTTAAGCAATCACCAATTGAACCTAGACGCAGTAAGACTTAGAATAGTTAATAATAGAAGAATAGTATTTGTCGCCCATGACGAAGTGTACCGCAATTGGTTTTTCCGATTTGTTGCACATAGCCTTGCCGATACCGTATGCAGATCCAACTCCAAGAACAATATCTCATATCTTAAGGAATTATTCCAGGCAAAGAAGCAAGGGTTAAGTATAGGTATTTATCCCGAAGGCGGAATAGCGTATTTCAATCAATCCCTTCCTATAGATATAAGCATTGCAAAATTAGCAAAAAAATTAGATATTCCTATCATGCTATGCAATGTACATGGCGGATCATTTGTATCACCTAGATGGTCCAGACATAAGAGCCGAAACAAAGTAATATATAGTTATGAGAAACTAATAGATGTAGATACTTTGAGGCAGATGTCTGTCAATGATCTATACAATACTATTATGCAATATATATCCTTTAACGACTACGATTGGCAAAGAGATAAGATGTTAAAAATACGCAGAAAACACCCTTGTGCCAATCTAGAACACGCATTCTGTGTATGCCCTCAGTGCAAAGAAGTTAATTCGCTGTCATTTTATAATGACAAGATAATATGCAACAATTGCAACAATACCTTTAGCATGGATAATTACGGATTTCTTACTGGCGCAGATGGAATAGATGACTTAGTGAAATGGAATAATTTACAGCAAGATATTCTTACTAAATACCTATCCACTCCACGCAGTAAAATATTGCTACATGACACTAACCTAGAATATCTTACAACACCTATCGGAACATACTTTAAGAATAGTACTAAGAGTACAGCCGATATTACCTTATATTATGACCGAATAGAAATAATGTCCGAGAATAACACTTCTAGCATTCCTATACAAGACATAGTAAATGTATATGTAGAGTTCAAGAACACATTGCAGATCCACACCAATAGCAATAGATATAGATTTACAAGTAACGATTTGCCCGCTTATGTCTGGGTGGCACACATTAATGCATTGATTAGTAATTTATCTATTAAGAAGTAGAATTATATTCTACTTTTTTTTGTCGAAAATATTATAAATATTAGAGTTTCCAATATCTTATTTTTGACTAAAAAATTTTTTACATTTTAATAACAATATGTTACAATAACTCCATGGAAGATGTAAGAAAGATTGTCGGAAAGAATATATCCGACCTTAGAAAATATAAGAAATTAACTCAAATGGAACTGGCAGAGGCACTTAATTATTCTGACAAAGCAATCTCTAAGTGGGAGTGTGGCGACAGCCTGCCAGATATAGAAATGCTGGTTGTTATAGCCAACTTTTTTGGCGTGTCATTAGATTACCTAGTTACCGAAGAGCACGAAACTCCGAAGGAAAAATTAATAAAAAAACCTAAGAAATACACTCATAACAAGGTTATGATTACATGCCTAGCAGTAATTGCGGTATGGATGCTGGCTACAATATTGTATACATGTCTAGACAGCGTTGGCCTTTATTCATATGCATGGACTGCGTTCATCCATGCTTTACCCGCCTCTTTTGTAGTACTACTAGTATTTAATTGCATATGGGGCAAGAAAACATTAAGGTTCATATATATTAGCCTGCTATCATGGACAATACTATTATCCATATATATCATATTCCTTAGTTACAACTTCTGGATGATATTTATTATAGGTATCCCTGTACAAATAGCCATCCTACTATGGTCACAGATTAGAAAGAAGTAAAATCTTATATTATATAGTCTTTACTCTTGACTTTTAGGCGACAAAAGTCTATATTATTAATAATAAAATAATTAAATAGGAGATATATATGGCAAGAAAATTTGATAAATGGGAATTAGAACAACAACCATGGTCCGCAAGAAGACAAAAGAGAAATAAACAACTTAAGCAATATACGAAGGATGTATTAAGAGACTTAAATGAAATGAAGAAAAAACCAAATACTGCCTCAGAAATACAAGAAAAATACATCAAAGTATGGAAAAAGTGCACTCTTGAAGGACAACCCGTTCCAAAAGAAATTAAAGATACTCTAAAACAACTAAATAAAGATCAAGAAGTAAAATTACCAGACAAATATGATGTAGTTAAGGGTTTTAAAGCACCTAAATATTCAATCTTTGGAAAGAAAAAACAATACGAAGAGGCAAAAAAAGAACTAAACAGAACAATAAAATGTGGCAATTTGAGTGAGAAAGAGTTAATCGACGAGTATAAGAAATTGATATATAAAGCAATCGATAAAGGGGTTCCTATTGATGAAAACTCTCTTAGGGCACTTGACACTAGAAAATCTCAAATTATAGAAGACAAAAGAGAAATGGCTAATTCTCGTTCAAACTTCTCAGTAAGTAATGACGAGTATGAAAGAACTAGAGACAGACTAAGTTTTCATATCTCAAAACCAAGTAAAAACAATTTAGCAAAAGCAAATTACAAAAATAACAAACTTGGCATTTCTAATTTTTATGATGACCAATTAGGTTTGTTAAATTATGTTTATAAGCAAGAATCAGAAAAACACTATCCAGGTCATCCAAAAAGCTATGATTGGTACAAAGAACAATTAGACATACTTAGAGAAGAAGGACGTGAAAACGGTGAACTTGCCAAAAGATTACAAGAAGATTTTACAAAGCTAAAAGGAAAAGAACAAGAAGTTCTAGATAATAAAATTGCAAAAGAAACGGCTGAAGAAGAAAAAGAAAATCAAGAATTTAGAGACAGAATGGAAGAATCCTTTGTTAAGTCAAAATTAGGAATAGACCATAAACCAATACAAACAATCAAAACACGTGTAGCAACCATCGGAGCGACTGGAAGTGCTTCTGTTGTAGAAAAAACCATTGTGCATGACCCTAATAAGATAGACAATACCCCAGAAAAAGATGATGGTATGGAAATGTAAAAAATAGCAGATGTTATCTGCTATTTTTTTATACATTAGAATACCAACTCCAACAATTTTGCTACCATATTATCTTCCGAGGTTATTATCATCTCTACCACACCCACGACACACGATCTGTCATAACCACCTTTTGTCTTACTATCGGTGCTGTGCAGTCTATTATCACCCAGCACAAATACTTGATCTTCTGGCACGATATAGTTACCCTCGCTATCAAAGTTCTCTGACTGATTTGACTTCAACATACCTAAGGGATTATACCCAGTATCATCAGTTGGGTCTATGTATTGCACTGCATTCTTAGCATTTGACAGACTTGGTAGAGTAATATCCTCTTTTACATAATTTTCATCCACCAATTGATCATTAATGTATAATTTGTATACCTCGTTCTCATACACATACCTTACCTTATCGCCACCTAATGCAACAACCCTTTTTATAATCATTTCATCTTCACATTGCACTATGATTATGTCACCTCTAGTATATTTACGCAATTTGTTATAATACACTATATCGGTATCTACCACCCCACTATCTGCATTAAGTGTGGGTTGCATACTAATATCATATACCACTGCACTATCATATAAGAATAGAAATATCACTATCCATATAATGATAGTATATAATAACACATCTATTAACCTCTTTGCCCACCATAAGTTATTGCTTGATTTCATATTCATGCTATTATATTAGCATATTATATGTTGTTTTGCAAAGGGCAAACTGCGTATTTTTTATCGAAAAAAAGATATCTTGGTTTCTTTAGTTTTGTCGCAAGTTTTATAACATTTTCGTGTTTCTTTAATGTTTTATAAAAAAAGTGTAGCAAGATATATCGTTGCTACACTTTTTTAACTACACTTTGTTATTTATTTCTTTGATCAAATATTATATGTTCGAACTCAAAATCTCTTTTGGCTAATTTGTCACCGAACACCTTTGGTCTAAAATCAACATTTGGCAAGTCATCTAATTTAATCCATCTGAATTGCAAAGATTTCAATTCACCATTGTCGTTCTCTATAAATTCATAATCATCCATATTCATTTCATCATTGGTCTCTGCTACGTAACAAAAACACAACTCGTGCATCTTTCTGTCAGGTTTGTCAAAAAAATTCTCAATCAACGCAACCAGTTTAGTATTAGTGCAAGTTATTCCAACCTCTTCACCAATCTCTCTTAGTAACGCATCATGAGAACTCTCTCCCAATTGCACATGTCCACCAGGCAGACAATTAAATCCGTCGTGATTTATCTCAACAACCAATAATTTGTCGTCTTTGATTACAGCACCACATACACGACACTTGTAATGCCCTTCGTTTGCTTTGATCCTTATATCCATATCAATAGCACCTCCTATATTTTTTTGTTTATACAAGTAGGCCACGACCAGGGCCAGTTTATCACAATATTTTTTATTATACAAATAATTTTAATCAAGTTTTTTATTTTTTATAAAATCTAATCTGCAATTTCAGTTGAAAAATATATTTAGTTTTATACTTATTTCTAATTATTTGATATTGATATCTTTCAAAATATTTGTCATTCAATATATTTTATGATATTATATGTGCATGCAGATGTGGCGAAACGGCAGACGCGCTAGATTCAGGTTCTAGTGAGGAGACTCGTGCAGGTTCAAATCCTGTCATCTGCACCATACACCAAAAAGCCTATTATATAGGTTTTTTTTATTTGCGGTGCGATGACTGGCAGATATTCTATCTGCCTTTGCGTATACGCATAGGATTTTCACTTGTATTCTGCACTTACGCGAGATTTATCTCGCCGTGCAGAAATTTGTCTCACTTCGTTCGCCTGCACCACATCCTGTCATCTGCACCATACGCTCTGTACGAGCATTTTTTGGCAAATCTCCTAACACCCACCTATTAAATTTCTTTTTCACATAAACACACTTTCGCCAATCATTCTTTTTTATTACCCTTTAATTTTCTTTACTTTTTTTACATTTATGTCTAATATATATTTAGAAAGATATAAGGAGATAAAAATATGCAAAAGAAAGTAGATGAATTCAATGCAATGAGGGGTTGTCACCTAGAGCCAATGCCAGTATATGCCAGACTACTAGATATCCAGTCGGAAATGGGAGAACTGAGTAAAGAATACTTAAAGCACTCTAAATACGGTACTGCAGATTTCGTGATGGATGATGAGTTCAAGTTGGAACTAGGAGATGCCTTGTACTCCCTACTATCCCTTGCTAGTGAAGTAAATCTGGATGCAGAGGAGTGTCTAGATATGGTATTAGAGAAGTATCGCAAGCGTATAGCAGAGAAAAAATCTATGGGTAGCAATAATTCATAATATACAAAAAAATATTTATCCACAAATTGTTGTAATTTGTGGATTTTTCATACAAATCTTTAGTTTACAATTATTTAATTTGCCATATTTCGACATTATGTTACAATATATTTAAGTAAGAGGTGATATTATGTCGAAAAAAGTAAAACAAAAGCGAAAATGGTGGTTCCGAGCATTAAAAAAGATTATGAAATGCCGTTACAAAGAGCCGAATTTTGTTTTCCTTGGTGAGAAATTCAGTAACGGTGGAATTATCATTAGCAATCACGAGGGCACAGATGCTCCTATGAGCCTGGAAATATATGCAGATGCGCACATTCGAATGTGGGGTGCACACGAGATGAATTCTGGATTGATCAAGATGTACAAATACCAGACGCGTGTATATTACCATGAGAAAAAAGGATGGAATTTGGGTCTCGCTAGACTATTCTGTCTCATTGCCAGCCCTCTAACCAACCTTTTCTACAAAGGATTGAATTTAATCTCTACCTATCGTGACGCAAGAATGATCAAGACTATTAGAGAGAGTATTGAGGCAATCGAGGCAGGAGACAATATTGTAATATTCCCAGAAGATAGTACTAATGGATACCTTGCAGAATTAGAAGGTTTCCATCCGGGTTTTGTATTGCTATGTGATAGACTGAAGAAAAAAGGAATAGATGTGCCAATATATGTATCATACTTTAGAAAAAGTGATAGAACTTATATTATTGATTCACCTATACTATATTCCAGTATATCCGAAAATAGATCAAAAGAAGAGATTGCAGAATTGCTATTAAATAGATGTAATGAATTAGGCAAAATGGAAATAACTACTACTGAAGACAGTTCCAAAGATTAATAACAAAAAAAAAGAAGGTAATAATATAACAGTATATATCATCACTGTCATACAACACCTTCTTTTTTTTTCTACTCCATAGATATATCAATAGTTTCTGCCAATCTCACAGTAGGCTCAGGTCCCTTTACTCCTTCAGCACTCGTGCAAAATTTAGCCAAATCATATACTCCTATTGGTCTAGGTATTCCATACTCACCATCTTGATTATAGCCATTATCAACATTAATATTCATAATGCCATATGCTATGTCATTTACATCGGACTTCTTTGCCTTAATGAAATGTTTACTATTGGCGGTAGCGAATAACACTCCTGCCACAGTAGCCTCTGCCATATTATAAGCATCATTAGGTATTCTAAAATTATCTGTCTCTGCATCATACAACTTCTCAAATGGTGCAGACCTCTTCCTTCCCTTATCATCGACATATGGCTCAGTATATTTTACCGCAAGACTCTTAATCTTATGTTCTGCCGATATAGATTGTGCCATAGTATCATACACCGGCGATTTGCAGAAGATTTTTATAAACCTCTGTATTTTAGAAATATTTAATGTCTCACAATATACAGTCTTGGTCACAATAGGAAGAATATCGCCATTATTTATAGCATTATATATAGTTGCTAATCGTTTATAATTCTGATATACATACGGATTGGTTTTTTCTGGATCCAATGTCAAATCATTGTCAATGATCTCTGATACAACAGATAAATAACTAAGCAAGTTAGAATCAAATGCTATAGCGGTTGGTTTTTTCTCTACTTTACTTTCTTCCATTATCATCCTCCTTGCAAGATTTAATATATCTAGCATAGGCCTCGTTCTTCTCAGCATCTGTCATCATAGAAGCCATCTTCTTGCCCTCTTCTACTTGCTTCTCTATATCAGCAATCATACTCAAGAATTCTGCTTCTGATATTTTCTTTGTCATACTATACCCCTTTTTATTTTATACTAGATTTTTTATATTATAGTTTTTTCATATACTCCCTGTATCCAGTTTACACCAAATAACATATTTTCTGAAAGCAATTTTAATCGTTTATTATTATTTTTGCATTTCTTTATTTAATAGTGGAATTATCTCACTTGGCACTTATACAAAATTATATATTTACACAGATTTTATTTTAATTAACCCTTATATTAATAAAAAACATAAAATTTGCTAAACAAATTCTCTATTTAATGATATAATACTAAAAAAAATATTAGAAGGTGTGTTATGAAAAACAGTACAAAAGCGATCTTGTTATCATTAGCCTCTTTGCTACTATTCGGAGTGGCATTACTTACTGTGGTATATGCTTTCAGCGTAAATATCATGCTAGGCATTATTGCAATGTTCCTTATATCTGCACCAGGCGGTGTCTGGAAGAAAGCATATAATCTTGCCAATGCATCAGATAGTGCTCTTACTAAAATATTTGTAAGATTTATTACCCCTGCACTGTTTGTAGTTGCCACATTCGGCTTTGTGCTAGGGTTTGGTCACCTACTTGGCTGGTTTTTGTAAAATAAGATAATACTATTGACTTTTCGTACTACTTGTCATATAATAGGGACATATTTAGGAGATATTATGAGACATTTAATTGCAATAACTTCATATTATTACTACTACAGATAGATTGCTATATGTAGAAGTTTTTGCATGTATTATATAATTAACATAAAACATCTGTCATATAGCATTACACTATGTGGCAGATTTTTTTATTAAATTTTAATCTGCCAATAGCAAAATTAATATGGCAGATTTTTTTATTAAAAAAAGGAAAGGTAATTATTATGTGAATTATAAAACTATACGCCCAATCAAATGGGCAAAATATAGATAGAGAAATTAATTAAATATGTTACTATATATTATAAGGAGATAGATATGGAATTTAGAAATAACGCTTTTGAGCAATTAGAAAATCGTGGTTTTGTATTCCAAACCACACATTTAGAAGAATTAAAAACAAGATTAAGAGAAAAACCTATCACATTCTACATAGGTATAGACCCCACAGCCGATGACTTGCATATAGGGCATTTCTTCGGACTACAAATGGCTAGAATTTTGCAAGACTGTGGGCATAGATGCATAGTGCTAGTGGGCGGTGCCACAGCATTAATTGGAGACCCTACCAATAAGTCTGACATGAGAAAAATGCTCTCTAAGGAAGAAGTAGCCAGAAATGCAAAAGAGATAAGCAGTATAATAAAAAGATTTGTACGAACAGATGGAGACAACCCAGCCATTGTGGTTGACAACGCAGACTGGCTGAAGCCTATATCTTACATCGACTTTTTGCGTGATATTGGATCGAACTTCAATGTCAATGAAATGCTATCAAAGGACCTATATAAGAATAGATTAGAAAAAGGTGGCTTAACATTCATGGAACTAGGCTATATGCTGATGCAATCTTTTGACTTCGTACACCTAAATGATAAATACGACTGCATATTACAAATCGGTGGATCCGACCAATGGGGCAATATATGTGGTGGCGTAGAACTATCTAGAAAATTGAATTTCAAAGATGGTAGCGAGAGACCTCTAATGATGGGTCTAACCTGCCCTCTACTAACCAATGCCGAGGGTGTTAAGATGGGCAAGACAGAAAAAGGCACACTATGGGTGTCCAGAGAAAAAACCTCTGCGTTCGAATTCTTCCAGCACTTTGTTAATTGCCTAGATGATGATGTAGAGAGACTGCTAAGATTTTTTACCAACATCGATGTAGAAGAAATTAAATCAATGTGCAAGGACGACATTGTAAAGGCAAAGAAACTAATGGCATTCGAAGTAACAAAACTAGTACACGGAGAGGATGAAGCATTGAAGGCAGTTCAGACAGCAAAGGATCTGTTCGAAAAAGGAAATATCAATACAGAAAATATGCCAACCGAAATAATCCAAAATGTTGGACAAATAAATATATTAGACTTCCTATCCTCGCTATCTATTATTAAGTCTAAAAGCGAAGCGAGAAGACTAATAGAGCAAGGTGGAATAGTAATAGATAATATTAAAAGAGCGGATATCAATGAAATGCTAAATCTAACAAAAGACCAAGAGATAATAGTAAAGAAAGGAAAAAAGACTTTTGTAAAAATCGTTGTAAAGTAACATAAAGACCTAGTTTTTGGCTAGGTCTTTTTCTATTAATAATTATTTAATTATGTTTTGCTGTATTTTCTTTTTCAAATACTAAAGAATCACATTCACAGGGCTTTTTATGACATTCCTTGCACGATACATGAGGGTATAATTTGCCCCAATAACTTTTGTCTATCCTTAATAAATTAAATTGAAAATTTTCCAACTGTTTTTTTTGCATTGCATTTGCCATACACAGATATTGCCTCTGCTCTAAATTTTGAGAAATGAAAATCTTGTGATGCCCTTTTCATAATCTCACTCAATAACATACTGCCTATCCCCATCTTCTGATACTCAGGCTTAATACAGCATATCATTAGATGAAATATATCCTCTTCCAACTGACCTATTATTACCCCAGCAAATTTATCATCACACAGCGCTATCAAGATGATTTCATTGTATTTTACTACCTCAATGCATTTCTCATCATCCCATACACCCCACTGCAAAGTCTGCATATCATATATTTCTTTTGCATATTTTTTATCAAAATCTATTATTCTAATTTCTTTTTTCATGTCTCTCACTTGCATATTTTCTCACATATAATACATCTGCCAGACACACCAATACTTGAGACAATATATAATACATTTTCACTCCTTATTTTTTTAGAACCAACAAATTGCTTTTACTATGCAATTTCCTTTTAGGAGTATAGCACATAGTTTTATTAATTCCCATTCTTTTGCAATATCTTAGAATTATAATATTTTATGCAGATTATTTTCACTTTTACTAACTAATATTCTATCACAAATATTTGTAAATATATCTGCACTACCTGATATGATAAGTGCCATATTATAGTCAAAGAATTGTTATGTAAAAGCCTATTTCGGAATTATAACTATTAGTTAACATGTTGCATTTTATTTGAATGATTTAATAAAAACTTAATTATTTCTAATACACACATTAAGATTTATGAAAACATGATATCTCAGATAATTTGACAAAGTAAGATTAATTAATTAAAATTATAAAAATTGGAGGTATAGTTATGGAAATAGAAAAGGAAGTAAGATATAACGTGACCGAAGATGAATGGCAATTAGCACTAAGTAATAGCACCGAATACAAACCAAAGGCAGAGATGCTAGATATAACACTTGGAGCCTTTGGCAGAGACAGTGTAGCAAAGACAGGCAAAGTATTCCGTGTAAGAAAAAAACCAAATAAAATCACACTTGAGATCAAAAATAGAATAGATGGTGGCTGGCAAGAGGAGGCAATCGTTCTAGATAGCGTTGAGAGAGGTATAAATTTTCTAACGCTTGCAGGACTAAAACCTTATCTATTCATAGATAGAACTAGAGAAGTAAGAAAATATAAAGGACTAAAAATATTCTTTGATGATATCAAATTGCTTGGCAAATATATTGAGATAGAATATCAAGATAGCGAGAACGCAACGGCAGAACTAATTGAATTTTGCAACATTTGTAATATTTTTATGGATCCTGAACCACTATATGGTGATATTATCAATAAGAAATATAACGAAGATGAGACATTTCGTACTGCATTCGATCAGTATTTAGAAGATTTATTGAAATAAAAAAAGTAGATTAGTTAAGTATCACTTAAAAGACACTTAACTAATCTTTTATTTTGGTACGAGTGGCGGGACTCTAACCCTTTGGCATTCGGTTCCGAAGTACTTTAACTTGAGCCACTCTAACTTTTGTATTACTCACTATTTTTTGTAAAAGCGATTAACCTTTCATATACTTTCTAAAATTTGCACCTTTCAACAATTTTGTGATAATTTAGCACTCGTTGGGTGCCATTTCATACTTTGGGTACCAAACGGGTGCTTTTTTACAATTGCTCAAACCTTTTGCAATTTCGGGTGCCTTTTTTAGATTAAATATTTGAAATTTCAATAGATTGATCATCTTTACATATTTGTTTAATTTCATTATCTTTAATGATATAACTTTCACCGCATACTATTGTTTTATTGTTTTCTATTTTGATATAACTACCATTATTTAATGCAATAACAGGCGTTCTGTAACTGAATGGCAGTATTATCTCTTCAATATACTTCTTATTATCTAAAATATAATCTTTAAACTCATCATAGTGAGGCAATATATTAATATCTGTTAAACCCAAACCTTTCATATATCTATTAAAATTCGGGTCCACACTTTCGCCCTCAACTTCTGGTGGGCAATACACCATATCAGCACAATTCATACTGCCAGCACTTCCACCAACTATAAGTGCATTAGTGTTTTTAATTAATTCTTTTAAATTAATTTCATTGAAAAATTTATTTTGAGTTGGAAGATGACCGCCACACAAAAATATTAGGTCTGCTTTTTCTATTAATTCTTTTGCATTTTTACAAGTTGTATAGTTAAGAATATTATAATTTTTAAAAGGCAATGTTAACTCAAAAGATTTGCAAGCATTATTAAAATATTGCTCTGTACTTTCATCATCATTTCCTCTTGCTACAAATAAAAAGTTGTCATAATTTTTGATATGAGATTTCAAGCAATCTAATATACCATTGACATTACCAAAGTGATGGACAATCTTGTTGCCATTTTCATCTTTTTCATAAAAATCTAAACAACTCGTTAAAATAACACTACTCATAAATTTCTCCTTAAATTCATTATAACACATATATTTCAAATTTGTATCAAAAAGAAATAAAAAACTGGAATTCATACTGAATTTCCAGCCCATAAATATGGTCTCCCAGTCAGGATTCAAACCCAAAAAGTGAGTTCCGTAGTACTTTAACTTGAACCACTCTAACTTTTGTATTATTTACCACTTTTTGTAAAAGCGATTAACCTTTCATAAAGTTTGTAAAATTTGCACCTTTTAACAATTTTGCACGAGTTTAACACTCGTTGGGTGCCATTTCAGACTTTGGGTGCCAAATGGGTGCCTTTTTTACAAGTACTCAACCCTTTTACAACTTCGGGTGCCTTTTATAGATTATAATCTTCCCCTGCTGGTTTTATATTCCATTCTTTTAATGCAGTTTTGATTGTTTCTTCAATAAATGGATCTTTAGTCTTAGCGTAACCATCTCTATTGTTTTTAAATTCATTTTCGCACATTTCTTTAATTTTGGAATACTCTTCTACTTTTTCAGGATGAGAATTAAGGTAATCTCTAAAAATAATGTGATTTTGCCATATTCTAGAATTTACATCTTCGATATGTATGAAGTGAGTTCTTAAATCGCCTTTACATCTTTTCAAAAACCAACGGACACCAAAATCCGCATTTCCGCTATATGTCCAACCAATTTTTTCCAAAATTGGTATTAGTTGTTTTCCGTACTCCAAATTTGGAACGCCAATCGCTATATCAATTATGGGCTTTGCTGAACAGCCAATAATAGATGTACTTCCAATATGCTCTATTTGAACATCAAAATTCTTTAATACTTTCTTCAACTTTTTCTCTTGCTTTAAATATTCAACTTTCCATTTTGGATTATATTTATCAATTCTAACAGTTTTTGATTTTAATCCTAATTTCATTGAAATTTCTCCTTTTTGTAATATAAATCTTTAATTTTTACTGGTGGTTCCAGAAGGATTCGTCTATGCGAACGCAAGTTCGGATACTTCGGGTGGCACAAAGTGACGGGGTCCCGAATACAAATACATTTTATTGATACGAGTGGCGGGACTCTAACCCTTTAGCATTCGGTTCCGAAGTACTTTAACTTTAACCACTCTAACTTTTGTATTACTCACTATTTTTTGTAAAAGAGATTAACCTTTCATAATGTTTGTAAAATTTACACACTTCAAGTGTTTTGTGATAATTTAGCACTCGTTGGGTGCCATTTTGCATTTTGGGTGCCAAACAGGTGCCTTTTTACACACACTCAAACCTTTCACAGTCTTGGGAGCCTTTCGCATAAATTCATTCATAGATGTTATATATTTGCATTTTCTTTTGAATTTTCTCTTAACCTTTCCCAATCTTCCTTGGTAATAGCATAATATTCTGCCATATAAGATACATTATCTTTCTTTCTTGTAAATTCTTCGCTATGAGTAAATTTCATTCCACAAGATTGTTGTAATCTTTTTGAAGGAATATTGTCTGGGTGGCAAGAGCAAATTATCTTTTTAGCATCTAATTCACCAAAGAGATAGTCAAAAAAACAATTTAAAATTTGCTTACCATAACCTTTACCAACACACTTTTCGCCCATACCGACACCACCATCTTCCCAAACACCATCTTCAATTTCTATCATTGCGGCTTGTCCGATAGCTTCACCAGTTGCTTTTTCATAAATCATAAATGCTAAATGATCTTTTTGGAATGCGATTGTTTTATCCAATCTTTCTTGGGCTTCTTCTAAATTTTTTTGAGGAACCCACAACATAAATTTTGCAGGTACTTCACTACACCAATAGTTGTTATATATTGAATGCAGGTCTTCTTGTTTAGCTTTGCCTAAGATAAGGTCTTTTGTTTCCAATTGATTTTTAAATTCCATAATTCTTTCTCCTTAAATTCATTATAACACATATATTTCAAATTCGTATCAAAAAGAAATAAAAAACTGGAATTCATACTGAATTTCCAGTCTAAAAAGGTGGTGGCCCCATCAGGATTCGTCTATGCGAACGCAAGTTCGGATGCTTCGGGTGGCACAAAGTGACGGGGTCCCGAATACAAATACATTTTATTGGTACGAGTGGCGGGACTCTAACCCACAACCCTCGGTTCCGAAGACCGATGCTCTATACAATTGAGCTACACTCGCATATACTTGCAATACAAATGTACCGCAAGTTATTAAATTATTGTCGAGGAACCGAGTAGGGCTCCCGAAAAGATTATTTATAATATTGTTGGGAAAAGGAGCAACAGACTTAATAGGCTGAGCGTTGCTGACTAGCAACCTGCCACACGGTCTGATTGCGACGCTCCGAAGACCGATGCTCTATTTTAGTTATGCTACACTCGCATAACATACATTTGGAATTTTACCAAATGCACTATTTATATCACATGGTTATAATTGACAACATGTATACACTTTTTGTCAATATCTTCTATCGTTTGTGTCTTTAAGCCTTGTGTATAGCAATCTTTAATGACATATTATCGTACTCAAATACATCATCAGAATTTACATTAGATACCTTTATATCAGTAGTCAATATATCTTGCATTATGCTTTCTTTCTGACCAAGGATAATATTCACTAATTTCTCATCTCCAGCAATCTCTATCACTATTCTGTCTGTAACCTCCAGAGTAGTTGCCTTTCTCATAGCCTGTACCTTAGATACGAACTCTCTGGCAATACCCTCGATCAACAACTCTTCTGTAATATGTGTATCCAATACTATTGCTAGGCTTCCCTCTGTTGCAGATGCAAAGCCTTCCTTTTGAGTTACTGCAGATAGTATATCATCTGCTGTCAATACCACCTCTGTATCGGCTACAGTAAATGTATAAGTACCATTTTCTGTTGCAGACATTATCTCTCTAGCATCAGCATTTAATAAGTATTCTCTGATAGCGCCTAGCACCTTACCATATTTTGGTCCTAGTGTTCTTAGATTTGGTTTCAAAGAATAGTTAACAAATTGGTCTAAGTTCTCATTCTCAACTATTTCTTTTACATTCAACTCTTCTTTGATCTGATCTAATAGGTCATTAGATAGGTTGCTCTTGCCATTACCATCTGTTACATACAATTTTGATAATGGTTGTCTTATCTTAATATTAGATAGATTTCTAGCACTTCTACCTAATTCTGTGAACTTGTATGTCAATGCCATATCGCTAGTCAATTTCTCATCTATATACTTCTCATCCACAGTAGGATAATCGCATAGATGCACGCTATCTGGTGCGCCCTTGTAGAAAGGTCTAGTGATATTCTGATATATTTCTTCTGTCACAAATGGTGCAAATGGTGCACATAGTCTAGTCAATCCGTCTAGCACTGTATATAGTGTTACAAATGCAGACTTCTTGTCCTCTGCAAATCCACTACCCCAGTATCTCTTCCTACATCTACGGATATACCAGTTAGATAGATTATCTACAAATACTTGGATTTCCCTAGATGCCTCTGTGCAGTGATAAGCGTTCAATTCTTCTGTTACTTTTCTTACCAATTGGTTGTATTCAGACAATATCCACTTGTCCATAATAGACAATTTGCAATCACTTAGCGTGTACTTGCTTGGATCAAACTCATCAATCTCAGCATATAGCACATAGAACGCATAGGTATTCCATAATGTACCAAAGAAATTCTTGATAGTCTCTCCCGCACTCTTCACGCTCATAGGCTGATTGTTCCATGGCTGAGTTGTAGTATAAAAACTCCATCTTACAGCATCAGCGCCCACCTCATCTATAATCTCTAGTGGTGGTCTATAGTTGCCTAGGCTCTTGGATAATTTCACACCATTGTCATCTACTACCATTCCATTTGCAATACAGTTACGGAATGGACTTGCACCAAATAGTGCTGTACCTAGTACTAACTGAGTATAGAACCAACCACGACATTGGTCCACGCCCTCAGATATGAAGTTCGCTGGGAAACGCCTCTCGAACTCATCTTTGTTCTCAAATGGATAGTGGAACTGAGCAAATGGCATACTACCACTATCGTACCAGCAGTCTATTACATCCGCCTCTCTTCTCATCACTCCGCCACATTTCTCGCAAGTTATGGTTACCTCATCTACATATGGCTTGTGCAACTCTATGTCATGGTCTAACCCGCAAAGAGTTCTTAGTTCCTCTCTGCTACCTATTACATGATAATGTCCGCACTCGCATTTCCATACAGGCAGTGGTGTTCCCCAATATCTGTCACGGCTCAAGCACCAGTCTATTACATTCTCTAACCAGTTGCCCATACGACCAGTCTTGATTGTATCTGGGAACCAATTCACACTCTTGTTATTGGCAATCAATTGATCTTTGATAGCAGTAGTTCTTACAAACCAGCCATCTCTGGCAAAGTAGATTAGTGGTGATTTACATCTCCAGCAATGTGGATATTCGTGCTTGTGTTTTTCCAACTTGAATATCTTGCCATCACTCTTAAGGTCAAATGCAATCTCCTCATTCACCTCAAATACATTTCTGCCACTGTACTTGCCACAACCAGCCTTGAAATTACCATCGCTACCTGCTAGTTGTACAAATGGTAGATTGTACTCCATGCCTACAGCGTTGTCATCAGCGCCATATGCTGGAGCAATGTGAACTATACCAGTACCATCTGTTAGCGTTACATACTCGGCACATGTTACATAATATCCTGTCTCTCTTGCTTTCTCTCCAGCAAAATCAAATAATGGCTCGTACTTTCTCCTCTCCAACTCTTTGCCGGTGTACTTTGCTACCACCTCGTAGTCTTTCTCAAAGTAATGCCCTATTAGCGCCTCTGCCATAATGTAGTTAACACCATCAAAGGTCAACTTCACATAAGTCTCCTTAGGATTAACCGCTAACGCAACGTTAGATGGCAATGTCCATGGAGTAGTTGTCCATGCTAGATAGTATGTGTTCTCTTCATCTAGTGCCTTGAACTTCGCTACAGCAGTCAGGTCATTTCTCTCCTTGTATCCTTGTGCCACCTCGTGACTAGACAGTGCAGTACCGCAACTAGGACAACTAGGTAGTACCTTGTATCCCTTGTATAGTAGCCCCTTCTTGTCCAATTCCTTCAGGCTCCACCACACGCTCTCAATATAGTCATCATGGTATGTTACATAGCAGTCATCATCCATGTTAACGAAGTATCCTACTCTCTCACTAAAATCCTTCCATAGATCTACGTATTTCCATACATCTTTCTTGCACGCCTCAATGAACTTCTCTACACCATACTTCTCTATCTCTTGCTTGCCAGATATACCTATTTCCTTCTCTACAGATATCTCTACTGGTAGTCCGTGAGTATCCCAGCCACCCTTACGTGGTACATAGTATCCCTGCATGGATTTCGCTCTGTTAAATACGTCCTTTAACGCTCTAGTTAGTACGTGGCCGGCATGAGGTATGCCGTTCGCTGTAGGAGGTCCCTCGAAGAACGAGAATATCTCCTTGCCCTTGTTGTGCTGTAAGCACTTTGACTTTACATCATTTTGTCGCCAGAAGGATAGTATTTCTTTTTCTGTCCTTGGCAAATTCAACTCTGCAACTTTCTTGTACATTTTTCTCTCCTTTAATATAAAAAAATTCCTTAGCAAAAACAAGATTTCGCTAAGGAAATTATACCACTTGTTAATGCCCTTGGAGCCATCACTCCTCACTTCTATAACGGGAAGTCCCGGCATGGCCTACTATGTATTCAGCCAGCGACTCTGAGAGTGATAACGCACCTAAGACTATCGATTGCCTTGCACCACCCAGCAACTCTCTTAATGTCACATCTTACCACGCCTTGTCTCTCATAATAGCGTCTTTTTATAACTAGATAAATATTCAGTTGTCGCATTGCACTCAGGTGGCGGATAAAATCGCCACCCTTGTACAAATAATAATGTCATAGATTACACTGGTAATAATGTATACGTCATATAATCCTAACACCCATATATTACATAATTTTGAAATAGTTGTCAAGTGTTTTTGTACTTTGCATTAACACACATGTTTTGATTAACAATTACTTTATCTCTATATCCTAGTACAAATATAGTTTACACACTAATATTATTAGTCTGCCAACTCATAATAATTAATTGTTGGATTGTCCTTTATTACCGCTAATCTTCTGTCTGCAATTTCTTTTGCTTCCATATATTCAGTTCTAACATCTTCTGCTACCTCGGTAGACATTTTGTTGATCCACTCTTCTGCAGTCTTAGGATCTTTCATCGCCTCGTTGTATTCTTCTTCCATCCTCTTCATATCCTCAATGCTGTAGTAGTATGGATTAGGAACTCCATTCCTAGACATCTCTCTGCCATATTCATCCCTTACTATCCCCAGCCTTGCATCTATCTTTTTCCTTCCTTCTGGCCCTGACTTCAATAACTCCAAATCTGCATCTATCTCTGCCCTAATAGCATCATATCCTACTGCTTTCTTAAACAATTCTATTTCTTTTAATATTTTATCTCTATATAATACAGTTCCTATATGATTGCTGTTCTTAATTGCACTCTCAATCATTGGCATTGTCAATGGTAATAGATATTTGTCATTATCAAAGTTAATTGCCAGACCTTCCACTATATCAGGATCTTGCATGCACTGTTCTTTTGTAAATACCTGCTTTACCTTAGGCTTTTCCATCATGTAATAATAATCTTTATCATAAATTAAGCCTATTGAGGTATCGATTACCCATTTTCTGCCGCCACCAAAGTAACCTGTCTCTACAAATCCATGTCCGGCATAGTCTTTTCCTGCTGTTATTCTAAGCGACTCAATATCTGCGTGCACAACCACCGCATCATCGAATGGTAACTGCATCAACCTTGCCCTGTCATAACAATGTCCATTGCACATTTCATTAACGAATAGCGTAATTGACGCAGGAAAACCACCAAAATTGTATGGTCTTAATCTATCAAATAATTCATCTGGGTAAGGGAAAATTTTGCCGTGCTTCACACCATAATCCATCATAAAATCCCTTAATTTTAACTTCGACCTATCTATTATGCTCAAGCCTTCTTTTCTCATATTCCATCATCCTTTTTTATCGAAACTTATTACCAAGCAACACAAAGTATCATTTGGTTATAACAACACATAATATTTATTATACATATTATACCATACCCATATTTGTAATTGCAATACCCACTTATGCCCCAGAACGACATAAATTTTTATATTCACTATTGACTTTTTCCTACTCATTGTGTTACGATATAATACATTTGAAGAAATTAGGAGAAAATATACATGGCACAATACGAATACACCAATATGCTAGATTTATTAACAGAAAGAGTTGAGGCAATTGGAACAAGCAACGAAGATGAACTATTTGATTACAATCTAGAGTTAACAATGGAATATGCTGATGGCGAGACCATATATGGTCATATGCAGGACAATATCCAGTATAACGCTATCAATGAGTCAGAGGTTAACTCATATGGTGACAATATTCTATACAATTCTGGTGCACTTACATTCCGTGATACATCACTAATTATAGACAATGAGGCTGTGAATACTTTTGTAGCAGATCTTATTGCAAATGGTGAAGATGATGTTATGGCAGATTACCCTAACCTAATATCATTCTTGGCTACTGCTAATGTTGAGGCTATTGCTAAGTTTGATGGCAAGATTTATTCTTGGATAGAGACTTGCAAGGAGACTTCTAGCGAAATGCTAAATAAAGAGACAGATTATTCTGGAATGCAGTACAAGAAGTATTATTATAGAAAGCATAATCTAGCAAAGATGACAGATTGCTATAACAAACTAGCATCTTTTGCAAAAGAAAACTATTCCGATATGATTAGCGAATAAGATAAAAAAGCGATAAGGTAATTACCCTATCGCTTTTTTTATTTTTAATGACTTTAATTGCTTTTTTAGTTAAATTTTCTATTTTCTTAATAACTATGTTATTTATTTTCGTTATATACAGACTGTATTTTTTATTTATACTTGACAAAGTATAGTGCTTTTTATTATACTTATAATAACAAATATTGTTATATAGGAGAAAATGAAATGGCAAAATACACCGAAATAAGTTCTTTTGAACAATTATTATCACAAAGAGTTGCGGACTCTCAAAACCTAGAGAAGGAAGATAATTTGTCTGATAACATTGTAGAAATTTTTTGGGATAAGGAAGAATTCTCTAACCCAGATATGTTCATAAACACTATTACTGCGAACTTTAATAGACTAAGACTTCCAGGAGAAGAATCTACAGAAATTAATCAATTCCCTTTTAATAAGATTAAGGAACACCCAAAGAGTGTATCTTGTAAGAATAGTGAAATTCAAGATGAAATGAAATTCATTACAGAAGAGATTCAAGATGAAATAATGTCAAAGTATCCTAACCTAGTTACTTTCTTAGCTACTGCAGATGTAGATACATTGGCGAAATTTTCAGATAGAATACCTGAATGGATCAAAGGTTGCGAAAATAATTATCTAACATCCATTAAGTCTGCAGGATTAAGACTAGACAATACTCATCTTGCATTGGCAAAAGATAGACAGGCTAAGATAATAGCTATGAAAGACAGCTATAACAAATTAGCAGATTTTACTAATCTTAAGGTGTCTCAACAATTAGATTTGCTTAATCTAGATGTTCCTACTGATACAAAAGAAGAAATGGGAGAATAAAACCAAGCAAAAGAATTAAAAGTGATAAGCATTAATCCGCTTATCACTTTTTTTGTCAATGATATATGCTGTACTATATATTATCGGAAGTTGGAGGAAAGCAGGCGTTAGCCTATTTTCATACAACTGATGTTTATTCAATCTATGTATCTACAATTTATTGTAGATTTGCGTTAGCAAACATAATTTGGAGCATAGTGAACAAATCATACTATTTACAGCCAATAGCCTTACGCACTCTGTCTAGTGTCTTTCTAGCAACTCGTCTTGCCTTCTCTGCACCTGCTCTTAAGATCTCATCCACTTCTGACCTGTGCGACATATAATAGTTATATTTCTCCCTCATAGGAGTTATAAATCTGTTCATCACCTCGAATAACGCTTTCTTTGCATCGCCCCAGCCAATGCCAGAACTCAATCTTTTCTCAAACGCCTTTATTTCTTCCTCTGTAGCAAATAACTTGTATAATTTGTTGATTGTGCAATCCAGTGGCTTTGGATCGGTAGGAAGAGAACTATCGGTTACTATCCTATTAATAGTCTTTTGCAATGTCTTTTCATCGCAGAATAGTGGTATAATGTTACCATAACTCTTAGACATCTTTCTGCCATCCAATCCCTCTAATGTTGCTACTTCTTTCTCAATATGCTCCATAGGAGATTTCAATATATTGCCATACTTGATATTGAAATTATGTGCAATATCCCTAGCGATCTCAATGTGTTGCTTCTGATCTAGTCCTACTGGTACATAATCACTATCCACCAGCAATATATCTGCCGCCATTAATATTGGATAATTATATAATCCCATATTAATGCCCTCATCGGCAGTAACACCAGCCTCCGCATTCTTCTCTACAATGGCCTTGTATGCATGGGCTCTGTTCATCAACCCTTTAGGTGTGACATTACATAATATCCAATTCAGTTCAAATGTCTCTGGCACATCCGACTGCTTGTAGAACACTACCTTATTAGGATCCAGTCCGCAAGCAAGCCATGTAGAAGCTAACTCATATGTATAATCTACCAACTCTTTTCCAGTCTGCAGACTAGTCAATGCGTGATAATCTGCAATAAAATAATACGCTTCATTGTCCGCACTATTGCTAAATTCAATAGCAGGCTTGATAGCACCAAAATAATTACCTATATGTGGTATGCCGGTTGGCTTAATACCAGTCAAATATCTCTTCATCACATCATCCCTTTATATTCTAATACACCAATCCTAGCACATCACCTCCCCATTTGTCAAGGAAGAATGCCTTAGGACAAAAAAATAAGTTGTACACATTCTATTTCTATTTGTGTACAACTCTAATATTTTTTCTTATTCTCTTTCCATTTGTTCGCCAAATACAATATCAACATATCTGCTGGCATTTCTTATGTCTACTTCATAACGGTCTGTCTTGTATTCCTTATCCGACAACCTCACAATTTGATTTAATACAGATACTCTTTGTTTGTCACTCATACCTGCTATTTCTTCTCTTACCTTGCCACTCCTCTCATACATTTCATCTTGTATACATTGGCATACTCTGCCACTGTGCACTTCATACAGCGCATTTTCTAAATCTGTTATTTTCAAGGCTTCTGCCCATATATCTTTTGCCTTCTGCCTTATATCTCTTTTTTCCATTATATACTTTGCCACAATATTTGCCATGATTTACTCCCTAGTATCTCTATTACTGAATTATATTATAGATATTCGCAGTTGTCAATACTAGTTTAAAAAAAAGCACTAGATTATTATCTAATGCTGATATTCTAATACCCACGAAGACAAACTTCATCTATGCACCCAGCCAGAATTTCCTTATACTCTTCTGCCTCTTCTTTCTTAATATCACTTAGTCCCGCCGATATACAACTATCGTTGTCTACAAAATGCTGTAAGTATACTCTCTTTGCACCCGATATATCCTGTGCCATTGTCCTTATCGCTTCTATATCATGATATTCTCTAACTAAAGTGGTGCGGAACTCATAGTCTACCCCGCCGGACTTCAGTATTTCTACACTCTCTCTAATTTTGTGGATATCTACTTGCGGTTTGCCTGTAATCTCTGGATACTTATCAAATGCGTTCTTGATATCCATAGCCACATAGTCCACTAGCCCCTCATCTACAATCTTCTTTAATACCTTTGGATTAGTTCCATTTGTGTCTAACTTTACCTTGTAGCCTATCTCTTTTATCTCTCTAATAAAATCTATCAGGTCGTGTTGCAAGGTTGGCTCACCACCACTAATGACAACTGCCTCCAGCATACCATAACGCTTTCGAAGGAATGTCATAATCTCATCATTATCTAGTATCTGATGTTCCTGTACCACTAGCCCACTGTTGTGGCAAAAAGGACACAAAAAATTACAGCCACCGGTAAATAACACGGCACAGCAATATCCTGGATAGTCCACTAGGGACAATTTCTCAATGCCACTAATCCTCATATATTTTCTTCCCTTATTATTTATTTCAATGTATTGATATAATTCACAGCCTCTGTACCAGCCACAGCACCATCACCTATGGCAGTGGCTACCTGCCTTACGCTCTTCACTCTGCAGTCTCCCGCTACGAACAATCCGTCCGTCTTGGTATGACAGGTCTCATTTGCCACAATGTATCCAGCCTTATCTATATCTACTACATTAGCGAATTTTGCATTGTCTGGTACTTGACCAATAGCCACAAATAGAGCATTGGTGTTTATAACAAATTTGTTACCTTCGTTGGTTGTGAATTCTACCTTCTCCAATTTCTCATCGCCGATTAACCCACTTGCTACCGCATTCTGAATTAACTCTATCTTGCTATTATCTCGTATTGCATCCTCTAGTGCTTTTTCGCCGAAGAATCGGTCGAACATAGTAACCATAGTTACCTTGCTACAATATCCCGCTAACATCAATGCATACTGCATGGCACTATTGCCATCACCAACAAGTGTCACATCTTTACCAGCAAAGAATGGTCCATCACATATGGCACAATAATATACACCATTGCCTAAGAACTTCTCTTCGTTCTCCAATTTCAGTTTTCTAGCAGTTACGCCGTTGGCTATAACTACGCTCAATGCCTCATATGTATTATAGTTGGTCTTTACCTCAAATGTTTTGCCATTCTTCACTATGCTTTCCACATCTTCCAATTCAAATGTTACGCCTAGGTCTATTATTTGATCAAATATCTTGTCAGACAACTCCGCACCCGACACAGTCTTTAGCGTTGGATAATTCTCCACCTTAGGTGATTTGGCTATCTGTCCGCCATAGTTCTCTCTCTCCAGAACTAACACTTTCTTATTACTTCTTAGAGCATAAAGGGCGGCTGTCATTCCAGCCACCCCACTGCCAATTATGATAACATCGTACATAATTAATTATTTCTTTAATCCTTCTATGTATTTCTTAATCTCTGATGCATTATCTAGGATGATAGTCATATCACCATTAGGAACGATTAGAGTAGGTGCATTCTTCACACCATATTCATCACATAGCGCCTTATTCTGAGTAGCGTCTATTAACTCATAATCAAATCCTGCGTTAGATAATACCATCTTAGCCATCTTGCAGTTAGGACATGTAGGGGTTGTAAATAACATTGGCTTTATATTAGCCTTAGTCTCTTTTTTCTCCTTTTTTGGTATGGAGCAACCATTTCCATCACATTCTACCTGCTTTTCTTTCATTACAGACTTAGATATATCATAAGTCTTTCTCTCTATATATTCTTGGCTCTTACCATCATTCCAGTTAGCCACTGGTCTATAGTATCCAGTAATACGGCTATATACCTCTGTCTTTGCACCACAATGAGGACAAGTAGCAACCTCACCTGCAATATATCCGTGAGTAGCACATACAGAATATGTTGGGCTCATTGTATAATAAGGTAACTTGTAGTTCTCTGCAATCTTCCTTACCAAGTTCATTGTAGCCTTCCAATCCTCTAGTCTCTGACCTAAGAATGTATGGAATACTGTACCAGATGTATATAGTGTCTGCAATTCATCTTGTACATCTAGTGCTGTGAATAGATCCTCTGTGTAGCCTACTGGTAGGTGACTAGAGTTGGTATAATATGGTGTATTGCAGTCCTCTGTTGCAGTAATAATATCTGGCCAACGCTCCTTATCATGCTTTGCAAGTCTATAAGAGGTAGACTCTGCAGGAGTAGCCTCTAGGTTGTATAGATCACCATACATCTCTTGGTAATCACTTAGTCTCTCTCTCATGAAATTAAGTGTCTTCTTAGTGAATTCTACTGCCTCAGGATTAGTAAGATCTTTGCCCAGCCATACAGCATTTAAGCATGCCTCATTCATACCCACTAGACCGATTGTGGAGAAGTGGTTGTTGAATGTTCCCAAATATCTCTTAGTGTATGGATACAATCCATTCTCTAATAATTTAGTAATAGTGTCTCTCTTGATCTTAAGGCTACGTGCAGATATATCCATCATCTTGCCTAATCTGTCGAAGTATTCTTCTTCTGTCTTAGATAGATATGCAATTCTAGGCATATTGATAGTAACTACACCTACACTACCAGTGCTCTCGCCCGATCCGAAGAAACCACCAGATTTCTTACGTAGTTCTCTTAGGTCTAGTCTTAGTCTACAACACATACTTCTTACATCACTAGGCTCCATATCAGAGTTGATATAATTAGAGAAGTATGGAGTTCCGTACTTAGTTGTCATTTCGAACAATAACTTGTTATTCTCTGTCTCTGACCAGTCGAAATCACGAGTGATAGAATATGTAGGGATTGGATATTGGAAACCTCTGCCATTAGCATCACCCTCTATCATAATCTCGATAAACGCCTTATTTACCATTGCCATTTCTTTCTCGCAATCTTTGTAGCAGAAGTCTTGCTCCTTACCACCTACGATTGCTGGTAACTCCGCTAGGTCCTTTGGTACAACCCAGTCTAATGTAATATTAGTAAATGGTGCCTGAGTACCCCAACGAGAAGGAGTATTTACACCATATATGAATGATTGAATACATTGCTTAACTTCTTTGTATGATAGATTATCTATCTTTACAAAAGGTGCTAGATATGTATCGAATGATGAGAATGCCTGAGCACCAGCCCACTCATTCTGCATTATTCCAAGGAAGTTAACCATTTGGTTACAAAGAGTACTTAGGTGACTAGCAGGGCTAGATGTGATCTTACCAGGAACTCCACCTAATCCTTCCTTGATCAATTGCTTTAGTGACCAGCCTGCACAATATCCTGTAAGCATAGATAGATCGTGAATGTGGATATCTGCATTCTTGTGTGCTTGCTCTATCTCTTTGTCGTACACATCACTTAACCAGTAGTTCGCAGTAATGGCACCACTATTGGATAGAATTAATCCACCTACGCTATATGTTACTGTAGAGTTCTCTTTTACTCTCCAGTCTGCCAACTTCAAATATTTGTCCACAGTAGCCTTGTAGTCAAGGAATGTATTGTTGATATTTCTGATCTTCTCATGATCTCTACGATATATAATGTATGCCTTCGCTACATCCTCGTAACCGTTCTTCATAAGTACAGATTCTACTATATCCTGGATGTCCTCTACTGTAGGTATGCTATCTGGGAACTTCTCTGTGATATATAATTCTGTTATCTTAGCCATTTTCTTTACATCTTTGATCTCTCCATCACCAATGGACATCATTGCCTTAGCGATAGCATTCTCGATCTTAGATATATCATAATCAACTAACCTTCCATCTCTCTTTCTTATCTTTGTAATCATTTTCCTTTCTCCTTTGAATACTATATTTAGTGGTTTTTGATTTTGATAAACACAAGATATTGTGGTTTAACTGTCTCTATGCTAGCATATCTAGATATGGCTGTCAAACAAAAATATATACTTTTCAAAAAAAATTTTCTTTCACCCAAGCCCTGTCGCTCGAATTTCAAAACCTCTCTTATCGTATAATAAATAATTTTTTTTGTCTAATGTTTTTGACCTCTTTTTGCAAAGTTTTTGAAAAACTTTTTTGCCTATTTTTGACATGTCACACTTATTGTCAGAAAGATACAATTATTAGCCCAAAAGTCATCGTTCGACAATTTACGCCAAAGACAAAAAAATAGCAAATGATCTACCACCTGCTATTTTTTGTGTATTCACCATCAGTATATTTAACTCATTACTGATATATATTCATCAATTGGAATAATAAATGACAACTCCGCTTTTGTACTTAAAGAGGTACTTGTCTTAAAAGATATTATGCCAATCAACTTTCCCTCGTCAGTAAATACAGGCGCAAACAATTGAAATTGTTCAAATCCAAATCTTTTCTTCACAATCTTATCACTCTATTTCACTTTTATGTTTTTCTAAGAATTTTTGATAATAATTTTCGCCTTCTTCGTAAGTCTGTATTACATACTCAGAACTTACCCTATACCATGAGGATTTATCCTTTGTTATTTCTTTCAATACTCTTTTACATTCTTTGGGATAAAGGGAAATCAATACCCCTGCCACATGATATCTTACGAAATCATTTTCATCTTCTAATAATGGAAGCAGTAAAATATGATTATTTAACAATATTTCTTTTGTTTTTTTATCCAGTTTTGCTTCATATTTATTTGATGCCCGATAATCATCTTTATTATAAAGCATATCATGCTTTAACCAACATAGATTTTTTATCTCTTCTATTAAACTTTCTTTCATATTTTCCCCTTTGTGTTAAGATTTTTTATATGAAACCAATTTCATTTTAATAATTATAAGTATTGATTATGGTAAAAATACTTTTACACCCAATTTCCTTTTCAACGCCTCAAATGATTTGTATCCTGTGCCCTTTGATACCTTTGTTCCTGTTTTTGCTAATGCAGTGAAAATCTTTGACCTAACACAATAAAATATTAATTAAAAAATTTTTAGTAAAGTGTTGACAACCGCCTTTTTTTGATATATACTAATGAACGTTCAATTAAATATGCTTCCTTAGCTCAGTTGGTAGAGCAACTGACTCTTAATCAGTGGGTCCAGGGTTCGAGTCCCCGAGGGAGCACCAAGCATAGCAGGTTTTTCCTGCTTTTTTATTTCTATAAAAAAATCCTTATTATCAAGATAGGATTTTTTTAATTTATTGGATTACTAGTCGCTACTATTACTTGATAAGGTTTCAATGCGTCGGACAGTGGCATATTACTATACTCTACATCAGTTTTCTTGACTGGATATGCCTCGTTGCTTAAATTTGCTACAATCCATATTTTCTTGTTATTACAGTCTATCTTATATCCTACTATATCTTTTTCAGTATAGAATGTATATTTACCTTGACTTATCACACCATCCATTTTCTTTCGCAACTTAATTATTTTCTTGTATTGTGATAGCATACTATTTGCATCTTTTTCTTGTATTTTTACATTGCAATTCTTATAATCCCCTACTTTTGCTACCGGTGCATATCCACCGAAGCCTCCGTATATACTATTATCCCACTGCATAGTAGACCTAGCATTGTCTCTAGAATACATTTTTAGGTGATTGAATGTTTGATCTACATCTGTGGATTTTTTTAATAGGTTTCTTGCCTCCACATCTTGAAATTCATCGATTGATTTCCAATGGTAATTCTCCATCCCAATTTCCTCACCATTATATATCATGACATTGCCCTTTAACATATACATAAGAGTTGCTAGACATATCTGTGCGTTCACTGGATCCGTTTCCCCGCTAATCCTACTTAATAATCTTGGATAATCATGGTTCATCCAGAATAGCATTGCCTTGCCATCTATCGAATTTTTATTCCTTAGAACATCTCGTAGTTTGTCTTTATTTATCTTGTTGTGCTCATCAAATACACCTAATTGTTCGAATGTAAATACAGCATTTAATTCATTATTAAGGTATTGCACTATGTCTTCTTCCGTAGGATCGCCACCTAGTTCACCCATAGTCACTACTTTATTAGCATGAAATATTCTGTGAAAGTATTGTAAATATTTGTGTGTCTTTGGCATGTTAGAGAAATGCTTGTATTGTGGAATAAGATAATCGTTACCAAAATTATCTTTGCCCAGATGAGATATTGCATCCAGCCTAAACCCATCTACACCCAGATCACAATAGTACTGTATTACTCTACCCATCTCATTTAATACTTTCGAATTTTCAAAATTAAGATCGGGCATCTTTTCTGAAAATAAATGTAGATAATATTGACCCCTCTCTTCACAGAACTTCCAAGCTGGACCATGGAAGAAAGATTGCCAATCATTCGGAGGACACATTACACCATCTACCACATTACCATCACGCCATATATAATAATCGGTATATGGCTCAATTCTCTTTATACTCTTTCTGAACCACTCATGTTCATCAGATGTATGGTTCATAACCAGATCTACAACGACCTTTATATTATATTCATGGCTTACCTTTATTAGCATCTTCAGGTCATCATTGTCTCCAAATATTTGGTCCACTTTGCAATAATCACTAATATCATATCCATTATCATCCATTGGAGACTGGTAAAAAGGTGTGATCCATATATAATCTACACCCAGTGATGAGATGTATGGTATTTTTTCTATAATACCGGCTATATCCCCCACACCATCATTGTTACTATCTCGAAAAGTCCTAATATAAATCTGATATCCTATCATTTTGTCACCATTATATAATTTTTCCTATAATACCCCTAAAAACATATTTTTCAAAATGTTTTTTTGTTTTATAAAAAATATAACGACTATTATCTGTCGTTATATCCTTGTATTTCTCATTATATCGCATATTAATGTGTAGTTATCATCCGCTGCACACTTGTTCCTCTTCTCCATTCCGCAAGATCTACACTTGTGTCTAATGATATACCCCTTATTAGCATGATAGTCTATGCCTATGGGCACCATCAATCCCTTGCAGTCATTGGCCCTGTCGCCTGGATCTATATCTACATGTATACTGCATAGACAATATGGACAGTGATTTCTGCTAGTGTAACCTAGTGGTCGAACTTCCTTGCCACAATTCTGACACACGAACCCGCTATCTAATTTCTTAAAACTCATCGCCATCCACCCCTTTTGCAGTATTCATAGACCTTAATCCCTTGAATGTAGCGATACATTGCATACGGAAATTGTTATATTCTTGGTTGTTATTAAAACTATATGGCTCTGCCACACCTCTAGCATATATCATGTGGTCAAGCAATTCTATATCTATTGCGTGCAACATCATATATACACGCTTAGTGAATGTGATGTCATCGATACTTGGAGTACTAATGCCAGACGGATGATTGTGTGCTAGCACCACCTTCTTTGCATTGTATTTCTTAATCACAGATATTAATTTGTCCGAACTAATACCTACATAATCACTATTGCCGTTAGACAATACTTCACGACCAATATATGTGTCGTTGCTAGCAATCATTAACACCACTAAGTTCTCATGACCTAGCGATGTCAAAAGTGGCTCTATCATAGCCTTCGCCTCATCTAGCTTCTGTATCACTATCTTGCCAGAGCCAGCATTCTTCACATATATGTCTAAAAACTCAGGAATGCATTTCAAATAAGATGCTACCACCTCGCCTACACCATTGACATCCTTCAATACATCGTATGGTGCCTCCATTACATTATTGATACTACCAAATGTATTAATTAGCCTATGTGCCAATTCATTGGTATCCTTTCTTGCCACTACAAAAGACAGCAAAAGTTCCAGTATCTCATGTTGCTGAAAACTGGCCAATCCATTGCTATGAAATCGTTCTCTTAATCTTTTTCTGTGACCCGCATGGCTGTGCTTCGCGGTCTTTTTCTTTTGTGTCATTATACTCTCAATAATTTTCGTATAGCATATTTTACATCATCTCACATCATTTGTCAATCATATGTTCTAGAGGTAAAATAATACACAGATTTGAAAAAAGAGTGAGCATTGAAACAAGCACACTCTTTATTATTATTCTGTAACTACATTGCTATCATTTGTATCCGCAAATTCTGTATTTGATACTTCATTGGCTGGTACTTCTTCTTCCTCTGGCTCATGTGGTACAACAGCAATTGCCACCACCTTGGTATTACCTTTTACCTTCATCAATCTTACACCCTTAGTATTTCTACCTATTGTGTTGATCTCGCTTGCTTTTAGCCTTATCACTTGACCATCATCACATATTAGGATTAAGTCGTTATCATCAGATATCTGCTTCAGACTAACTAGTCTACCTGTCTGATCATTGAATACACCTGCCATAACTCCTAAACCATATCTGCCTTGTAGCCTGTATTCTTCTTGTCTGCTACGCTTGCCATAACCATTCTCGGTCACTGTAATTATATCATGACTAGGATCTATCAAGACAATGTCTACTAGGTAGTCATCATCACGCAACTTCATACCACGTACACCTATTGCGTCTCTGCCCACTAGCCTTATATCCGACTCTTTGAATCTAATACACTTGCCGTTGTTGCTAGCAAGGATAATCTCATCATCTTCGCTAGTTACATATACGCCTATCAACGCATCATCCTCAGATAGCCTTATAGCCAACTTTCCACCCTTTCTAATACTGTCGAATTCGGATATCTTAGTCTTCTTAATAAGACCATTCTTAGTACACATTAGTAAGTTCTTGCCTTCTCTATCCTCTTCCTTCACTGGAATAATAGTGGTTATTCTCTCGCCTTGGTCTACCTGCAATATATTCACTATTGCTCTGCCCTTAGATTGCTTCTGAGCCTCTGGCACCTCATATGACTTAATTGTATATACCTTGCCCTTGTCACTGAAGCAGAACAGATCATCATGAGTGTTGGTCATGAATATGTTGTCCACCCAGTCCTCTTCCTTGGTCTTGTGACTGCTTACACCCATTCCACCACGGTGCTGAGCCTTGTACTCACTCATAGCCATACGCTTGATATATCCGCCGTGAGTAAGAGTAATTATCACATCCTCCTTCTCTATTAGATCTGCTATGTCTATGTCACTGTAATCGTAAGAAATCTGAGACTTTCTAGGTACACCATATTTTGCCTTGATGTCTAATAAATCTTGCTTGATTATAGCCAGTACTTTCTCATCACTCTCTAGTATACTTCTTAACTCTCTAATAAGTTCTTGTGTTTCTTGTAACTCTGCCTTTAACTTCTCTACCTCAAGGCCTGTTAACTTCTGCAATCTCATATCTAGGATTGCTTGAGCCTGCTTCTCAGATAGTTCGAATAGTTTTGTCAATCTCTCAATAGCATCGTTCTTGTCCTCAGATATCTTGATCTGCTTGATCACTTCATCGATATTAGCCTGAGCAATAACAAGACCAGCGAGGATATGCTCTTTCTGCTCTGCCTTGTCTAGATCGAACTTCGTTCTACGTATAATTATCTCTTTCTGGAACTCTAAGAAATGATGGATTATCTCTTGCAAATTACATATCTTAGGCGCACCATTCACCAGCGCAAGCATTATGATACCAAAACTTATCTGCAACTGAGTGTGCTTGTATAGAGAATTTAATACAACTTGGGCATTAGCATCACGCTTAATGTCCACAACAATTCTCATACCCTCTCTGTCACTCTCTTCCTTGATGTCGGATATACCTTCTATCTTCTTGTTCTTTACAAGGTCTGCCATCTGCATTATCAATTTTGCCTTGTTCACTTGGTATGGTATCTCTGTGATGACTATTCTAGATCTAGTTCCGTTATTGTACTCCTCTATCTCTGCCTTTGCTCTGATATAGCAAGTACCTCTACCTGTTCTGTATGCATCCTTAACACCCTTTATACCCAAGATATAGCCCTTGGTTGGAAAATCTGGTGCAGGAATGTACTTCATCAGTTCTTCAATATCAATATCTTTGTTGTCAATCATAGCGACAACACCATCACACACCTCAGATAGATTGTGTGGTGGGATATTAGTAGCCATACCTACAGCAATTCCATCCGATCCATTCACTAGTAGATTAGGAAATCTAGCAGGAAGAACAACCGGTTGTTGTAGTGTATCATCGAAGTTAGGGTAGAAATCTACAGTCTCTTTGTCAATGGTATTTAACATCTCTGCAGATATCTTACTTAGTCTAGCCTCGGTGTAACGCATTGCAGCAGCACTGTCTCCATCCACCGATCCGAAGTTACCATGACCCTCTACTAGCGGACTATTGATAGTAAAGTCTTGAGCCAGTCTTACCAATGCATCGTATATGGCAGCATCACCATGAGGGTGATATTTACCCATAACATCACCGACAATACGCGCACACTTCTTAAAAGGCTTGTCGTTAAATAAATTCAACTCTCCGCCCATTGTGTATAATATACGCCTATGCACTGGCTTCAATCCATCCCTCACATCTGGAATAGCACGAGATACGTTTACCGCCATAGCATATGCGATAAATGATTTCTCTAACTCATCCTTTACCTTTACTTCTAGGATTTTGCCAGTATTGTTCTTCTCTATAATCTGATCAATTTCATTTCTGTCCATATTTATCTCTCTGTTTAATATTTTACTTGGCAGAACTGCCATCATTAATACTTCGTATTAAAATTATAATTAATTTTTTTGTGTCTTTTTGTTATGGATGATTTATACCCAGCATAACTGCCTGAAAACTTTTTTTCATCCTATGTTGCTTTAGCGAAGATGTACATACTTTTTGACTTGGAGTGCTATGCACGACGGATAAAATCTATTATATTCGAATCATTTAATTCAATAATCTTTCCGCCTACATATTCCATTATGAGCCTATTTGCCTACAACCCTTACTGCACTAGTTACATCCGCTTTATCTATAGCGAGAATATAAATAGATTTTTGACTTGGAGTGCTTTGCACGACGGATAAAATCTATTATATTAGCACCCCTATACATCCAAATCTGTAACAAGTGTTGCATTTTCCTCAATGAATTGCCTTCTTAACTCTGGATCTTCACCCATTAACTTAGCGAATACTTCCTCTGCCTCCAGAGCATCTTCCATAGTCACTTTTAATAGTATTCTATTTGCTGGATCCATAGTAGTCTCCCACAATTGATCGGCATTCATCTCACCTAGACCTTTGTATCTTTGTAATGTTACCTTTGGTCTGCCTAACTCATCTAACTTTGCATTCAATTCATCATCCGAGTACGCATAATATGTCTGCTTGTTATGGTCTATCTTGTATAGAGGTGGCTGTGCTATATATACATGCCCCCTCTCTATAAGTGGTTGCATGAACCTGAAGAAGAATGTAAGTAGCAGTATTCTAATATGACTACCATCTACATCGGCATCGGTCATGATAATGATCTTGTCGTATCTTAACTTGTCCTCATTGAACTCACTACTAATGCCACAACCAAACGCAGTAATCATATCTTTTATTGTGCCAGACTCCAATACTTTGTGCAAAGTAGCCTTCTCTACATTAAGTATCTTACCACGCAATGGCAAAATAGCCTGAAATTTACGATCTCTGCCCTGTTTTGCCGTTCCTCCCGCACTATCTCCCTCTACCAGATATATTTCGCATTCTGCCTTGTTTTTGGAGGTGCAATCGGCAAGTTTGCCAGGAAGTGTTGTACTCTCTAACACTCCTTTACGCCTAGTTAGGTCTCTTGCATTTCTAGCAGCGTCTCTAGCACGCTTTGCAGTAATACATTTTAATACCAGTTCTTTTGCTATACTAGGATTTTCCTCTAAGTACGCTCCGAACTTATCTTCCATGGCATCTTCTACCACTTTTCTCATCTCGGAATTGCCTAGTTTTGTCTTAGTCTGACCCTCGAATTGTGGCTCAGTCAATTTCACACTAACTATTGCAGTGATACCCTCTCTTACATCTTCACCGCTTAATTTCTCGCTGTCTTTCAATATCTTATTTGCCTTGCCATAATCATTTATAATCTTGGTTATAGCATTCTTGAAGCCTACAAGGTGTGTTCCACCCTCTTCAGTATTAATATTATTCGCATAGGAATTAATGATCTCGTTATATCCAGTGTTGAATTGGAATGCAATCTCTACCTCATTAGTTGGATTAACGACATCCACATATATTGTGTTAGGTAGTATTGTCTCTTTGTCTTTATTTAAGAAATCTACGAATTCTACTATACCACCATCGAACCTGTATACTTCCTTCTTCTCTTCTTCTCCACGCCTGTCCTCTACAGCCAGAGTTAACCCTTTGTTAAGAAAAGCAATTTCCTTGAACCTAGATTTTAATTCACTATAATCGAAATCTACCGTCTCGAATATCTCATCATCGGGTAAGAAACAGATTGTGGTACCAGTTCTGTCGGTATCACCTACAACTCTTAATTCTTCTTGTGGTACTCCACGCCTATATGTCTGCTTGTGTATTTTACCACTCTGATATACAGTAACCTCTAGCCACTTAGACAATGCATTAACACAAGATAGTCCTACTCCGTGCAATCCACCAGATATCTTATATCCTTCACCACCGAACTTTCCTCCGGCATGCAACTTAGTTAATACAACCTCGACAGCACTCTTTTTCTCTGTCTTATGTATTCCACAAGGAATTCCACGACCATTGTCCGATATTGTACAACTGCCATCCTTATTCAATGTCACCAATATATTATCGCAGTATCCAGCCAGAGCCTCATCTATAGAGTTGTCTACAATCTCAGTTATTAGATGATGCAATCCTCTAACATCGGTAGAGCCAATATACATACCCGGTCTCTTTCTTACTGGATCCAGACCATTTAGTACTTGTATATCCGCCTCATCATACTTTTCACTCTTTGCCAGAATATGCTCTTTCACTTCTTCCATAATTTTTCACCTTAAATAGTAATGTCTTTTTTGAATTTTCTACGCGTATATTATACACTAATATTTATTTTAATTCAACTATTTGAGACACTTTCTTAATATTATTTTACACAAGTTTTTTATCGAAAATTGTGAGAACGAGGATTTATGCACCCATTTTGAGCCTCATATGATAGGTCTGTTTTGACTTGTTCTTTTTTAAGATGTGTTCATTTCGGCTTTAACGCCACAAAATGCGATTAATTTTTTATACAATTTATTTGATATAATACACTATATTTGGTATAATATATGTGTGGTGTAATCTTCAATATTTTGCCACACTTGTATACTATTAACTTAGGAGAAATGCCTATGTATATCAAATCAATCGAACTTAATAATTTCCGCAATTACGACAACGAGATTATATATCTAGACAAGGGATTGAATGTCATTGTAGGAGATAATGCACAAGGCAAGACCAACTTGCTGGAGAGTGTGTATCTTAGCAGTATTGGCAAGAGTCCTAGGACCAGCAAAGAGAAGGAATTAATTAAGTGGAATTCTACTTTTGCTAAGATCACCATAGAGTATGTTAAGACTATGACCAATCACAAGAAATTAGAAATATACCTGTCTAATTCTCAGAACAAATCCATTAAGATCAATGGATATTATCTTAAAAAAATTAGCCAGCTTCTTGGTGAAATATATACAGTATACTTCAGTCCAGATGAGTTAAATATAGTGAAATCAGGACCTAATGAGAGAAGAAAATTCATAGACATAGCAATATCCCAATTCGACAAAAATTATTTTTATAATCTGAATAAGTATTATGAGATATTAGAGCAGAGGAACAAACTTCTGAAATCGGGCAGTTCTGCCAAGACCATTGCCGATACACTATGTATTTGGGACGAGCAACTTGCTACATTTGGCTCGAAGATCATATATACAAGGCTTGGATTTTGTAATATCCTATCTTCTATTGCCAAGGATATCCATAGTGAACTAACCGATGGCAAGGAGAATTTTAGAATAGAGTATGTAGGAATACACTCTACCGATGTGAAAGATATAGAGAAGAAATTATTAGAGGCACTATCCGATTGCCGAGACAAAGATATAGCACTTGGTTATACCAATGTAGGACCACAGAGAGATGATATCAAGTTAATTGTGAATGAGATTGATATAAGGTCTTTTGGAAGTCAAGGCCAACAGAGAACGGTTGCACTGTCTTTGAAGATTGCCGAGATGGAAGTAATTACCAATGAGACACACGACACCCCAATACTACTACTAGACGATGTACTTAGCGAACTAGATGAGAATAGGCAGAATAAGTTAATTAAGAAGATATCCTCGTACCAGACTATCCTTACGACAACCCAGTATAATCTTAATTCTCCTAGCCATATTATATACATCAATTCCGGCAAACAGCAAAATTAATAAATACGCCTAAATTAAGCCATAATTTATGTCAAGATTTTTATGATTTATCCCCATATATATCATAATTCCTTGACATTTTTTTTTATATTTTGTATACTAGAATTGTTATAAAAATCTATGCGTAAAAAGGAGGCAGAATGAATATAAATTCTATATGGAATGAGGCTGTCAATAGCCTAAAAAATCAAGTGTCTTCTGTATCGTATGATTTGTGGATCAAGTCCTTGGAGCCTATAGATGTGATAGAGGGTGTATTATACTTATCTACGACTAGCACGAATGCAAAAGAGAGAGTTCTTAGATTGCATGCCGATCAGATCAAGGATACCATTCATGCAATAACCGATGATATCAAGGATTTTGTCGTGCTTGCACCATACGAGAAGGAAGAGTATTTTGAGAAGTTAAGAAAAGAGCAAGAGGCATTAATTGCTCAATCTAAGAAGCTATACAATTTCAATAAGAAATTCACCTTCGATAACTTTGTCGTAGGTAATAGCAACAAGTATGTATTTGCCGCAGCTGTAGGTGTGGCAGAACATCCAGGCAAGATGAACCCACTATTTATCTATGGTGGAACGGGTCTGGGCAAGACTCACTTGCTTCACGCTATAGGCAATTATTTAGAGGAGCATAACCCCGAACTTAATGTGCTATACGTGACTTGTGAGAAGTTTGTAAATGATTATATTGAGAGCATGAAGAATGGCGGAAATCATTATAATAGCAATTTCCGTGACAAGTATCGTAATGTTGATGTTTTAATGGTAGATGATATTCAGATAATATCCAAGCATACAGGAACACAAGAAGAGTTCTTTAATACATTCAACGACTTGTATCAGAACAATAAGCAAATTATAATTGTATCGGATAGACCACCTAAGGAGATCCCTACCCTACAAGAGAGATTGGTATCTAGATTTAGTATGGGCTTTACCCAAGATATTCAGAGCCCAGACTTCGAGACTAAGGTAGCGATACTGCAGAAGAAGGCTGAGATAGAGAAATATGTGGTAGGCAACGAAGTAATTAATTATATCGCAGAGAATTTCGACACCAACATAAGAGAGTTGGAAGGAATACTTATTAAGGTACACTTCTATGCTTGCTTGCATATGAAGGATGTAGCCGATTTAGACGATGTAGCCGAGGCATTGAAGGACCACGTTACATCTACTAAGCAGAATTTAACCAGTGACCGTATTATAGACTGTGTATGCAAGTATTATAACGTTGCTCGTATTGATTTGCTTGGCAAGAAGAAGAATAAGGAAGTAGTAGAGCCAAGGCAGATAGCAATGTATATAATCCTTGAGATGTTGGCATTACCACTTACTAGTGTAGGCCAGATATTTGGTGGCAAGGACCACACGACAGTCATTCACGCTAGAGAGAAGGTAGCAGATTTGATCAAGAACAATAACCGTGTAAAGATAGCGGTAGATGATATCAAGAGTATGGCATCCAGACAATAGCATTGGGGATAACTTTTGGTATGTATGTGTATAATTTGTGGTGATTTGTGGATAGTTTGCCCACCTTTTCCACCGAGTTATCAACATAACAAAAATCAATATTTTGTGGCATACCCCACGAAAATTGATGTGTGCAAGTACTATATTTTGTGGTAAATGCGAGTTATTCACATTTCCACAGAGCATATTATTATAAATATTATTGTAAAAAAATTTTTAATATATAAGTTTTAAGGAGAACGCGCGAAGATGAAAATAGTATGTGATGGATTAGATCTATCAGATGCTGTCATCAAAGTAAGCAAAGCGATAAGTAATAAAAATGTTAATCCTATATTAGAGGGAATTAAGATTAGTACAGACGAAGATTATTTGATATTGACAGCGACAGATCTAGAATTAACAATAGAGAACAAAATAAGAGCAGATGTAAAAATTGATGGCGATATGGTAGTCCCTGGTAAATTCTTTGGGGAATACATTAAGAAGTTAAACAATGAGAAGATTGAGTTAACAACAGATGACAGTAATAACCTTAGCATTAGATACGCCGATAGTTTTGGCAAAATACAATGCTATGATGCAAAAGAATATCCTATAACACAGAAGATTGATTTCGAGAATAGTTTTGAGATTAGTCAGAAGGATTTGAAAGATCTTATAACAAAAACAGTCTACGCAGTATCAGTAGACGAGACCAGACCAATACTAAAGGGTGTGAAGCTAGAGGTAGAGGATGGCAATGTGACAGCGATAGCATTAGATGGATTTAGATTGTCTAAGACTAGCAAAGTAATCCACAATGCAACAAATAATGTGAATATAATAGTTCCAGCAAAGAGTTTGAAAGAGATTTCTAACTTACTTAGTGACAGCGATGATAATGTAAAAATAAGTATTCAGAAGAATTATCTGATGGTAGAATTGCAGAATACAAAGATTTCTACAAGATTACTTGATGGCGAGTTTATTAATTATAAGCAAATAATTCCTACTGCATATACAACAACAGTGATTATTAACAAAGCACAATTAGAGAACTCTATTGACAAAGCAATGTTATTCAGTAGAGTAGATAAGAATAACTTAGTGAAGTTCGATATCACTGAGAAGTTAATGTTGATTGCTAGCCATAGCGAGATTGGTGAGAACAAAGATAATATATCAATCCACTTGAATGGTAAAGAATTAACAATAGCGTTCAATGCTAGATACTTCAGTGAAGCACTTAGAGTTATTGATGATGAGTATATTAAGCTTAACTTCAATTCATCTATCTCCCCTTGTGTAATTACAGCAAGTGATAACGAATCATTTACTAATCTTATTCTACCTGTTAGAATTAGTAATTAATTATATTAGTTCCAGATTTCATATCTGGAATTTTTTTTATCCACTCCCCTGCTAAATAAATTAATCAAAATATGTCATAAATATTTTTGTCAGTAATATTTGAAATTATTTTAACACCCCATCTAGAATAATTATAGACAACATATATTCTTGCCTGTGTTTTTTACTAATCCACAAATAACCTTAAATTGTGAATAACTAATCCAAACTTTGTTTAGTGGTTATTTAATACTTTTCTAAAAACGAAATTCTGTAAATTATTATCTGTCATCGTATAAGACAATTATTTTTCAATAGAGTACTTTTGTTTAATTTTGTGTTTAAGCAAATTTATCAAATTATTAATTTTGGCTAACATTGATTGCTAGATGTTTTTTTATTTATCCTGTAGTCATGCTAATCATACTTATCTTGCAAAGTCTATTTAATATTTTTTAACTGCAACAGAATAGCACTATCCTCATATTCAAAAAAAAGTAATCACACATATACGCCCGCACACGCCTATCGCATATATAGGCGTACGTGCATCTATCATACACACACCCGCCTATACGCCTGCATGTACCTATGCCCATGCGCATGTACACACATACACACACGTATACACACATGATCGCGTGCATGCACACTTACGCATGTACGCACATACACGTACGCACGCGTGAGAGAGGTGACTTATATGCTTATATAACGATTTAGTGTAAAAATCACCTATTTTTAACGATTTATATTTTATGTTTTATTTATAATGACAACAAATATATATTTTGTGACAATAACTATATACTTTGTATCATTATAATTAAAATCCAAAAATCAAATACTTGAAAAACGGCTAAATAAAGCCATTTTTAATTTTTTATTAAAATTTGGTGTTTTTATTAAATATTTGATGTTTTTAATATATTTACAAAAATAAGTTGTTTTTAAGTGTATTGTTATTAGAGTGTAAATATTTATTGTTCTTAAGTTTATGGGCTTTATATTTTTTAAGTTTTGAAAAATTTGATTATTTTATTGTCTTCGATTATTTTTTTAATTTTGTCTTATTTGTACTTTGTAGAGGTTTTGTATGAATGGGTATTTTAATAATAATTATAGTTATATTTTAATATTTATATATTATCTATTTCTATCTATTGTGTTATTTATTGTTATCTAATTATATAATGGTTTTCCACACCGTAGGTTAAAATGTGGATATTTACCTATATTTAATATGATCTATATCATATAATATACTTTATTATATTATATATAGAGAATATATTTCTATTATTATATATGTTATATAATATATAATATATAATATATAATATAGGATATAGGATATATGGTATATTAATAATATATATAATATATATAATATATAGTATATACTTAATATATATTCATATGATATATAGAAGGGCTTATCTGTTTATTTTGTATTTATATTCCACAGTATAATCTATGTGTTATTGCAACTATCGTTGCAAAGTGCTAATGCACTACAGCCATTAGAAATGGCTACACATAGATTGAATAAACATCAGTTTTGCTTGAATATGCCTTTGTCGCATTCAGACAAAACTTCCGATAATATTATTTTTTATATTTCAAACATTTATCTTTAACTTATATTTATATGTTTTTTATATTCTTATATAGTTGAATAGTTGTTGCCTATGTGTAAGCAAATTTATATGATATACATAATTATATTTTGAGGGTTAATCTTTATTTTTTAATTTATATATTTTATTTGTTGTAGTTAATATAATAAGTAGAATATATATTTTTTTTGTATATAGCCTTGTCTATATTAGTTATTTACAAAAGTGTGTAAATATGATATAATATAAATAATAATATAATAGTAAATATTGTCAAATATGGCTTTTGTGACAATAAATACATAGTTTTTTGGTAATATATAGGTGGTTTTATGGTAAATAATACAATTTGTGCGATATCTACTCCTATTGGTGTAGGTGGTATTAGTATTATAAGAATGAGTGGAAATAATGTTAGAGATATTGCTAACAAGGTTTTTTCATGTAGTGTTTCGGTGTATGATGTTGAGCCTAGAAAATTATATTTAGGTACTTTAACTACATCGGCATTTAAGGAAAAATGTATGATGGTTTATTTCAAATCACCTGCCTCTTATACCGGTGAAGATATGATAGAATTCCAATGTCATGGCGGAGTAAAATTAGCATATGGCGTATTAGAAGAATTGGTTAATAGCGGTGCTAGGATTGCAGAAGGTGGAGAATTTACTAAGAGGGCATTTATTAATGGTAAATTATCTTTGGATGAGGCTGAGGGTGTTATAGATATAATCAATTCAGAATCAGATAGCGAGATAAGAGCAGGGTATTCTCTAATGCAAGGTGGGTTGAAGAGTGGGGTTATAGAACTTCAGGGTAAATTAACAGACTGTCTTGCTAAATTAGAGGTTAATATGGATTATCCAGAAGAGGATTTGGAATTAGAGACTAAGCAAGATGTGTGTAGGGAGTTAAGTGAAGTAAAAGATAGGTTGGTTAGTCTTAATTCTACATCTAAGACGGGTATGTGTATCAAGAATGGTACTAAGTTAGTTATATTAGGCAAGACAAATGTAGGAAAAAGTAGTCTTATGAATGCATTGCTTAATTATGATAGGGCTATTGTGACCGATATCCAGGGAACAACTAGGGATACTCTGGAGGAAACGTACGAGTATAAGGGTATTAAGTTCTCTGTTGTGGACACAGCAGGTATTAGAAATAGTAGCGATATTGTAGAAAATATAGGTATAGAGAAATCAAAAAAAGCCATAAATATAGCCGATTTAATACTATTTGTGCTAGATGGTAGTTCGAATATATCTGTTGAGGATAGAGAGATTGCTGATCTAATTAAGGATAAATCAAATGTGCTGGTAATAGTGAATAAGACTGACAAAGGTGTTGTGTTAGATAGATCAATATTTGAAGGAAGAGATGTTGTTGAAATATCTGCAAAAAATGGAATTAATATTGACACTCTGAAAGAAAGGATATATAATCTAGTGTTCGATAATAATATCACTTCTCAAAGTGTAATATTGACTAATATTAGACATATCAAAATTATCCAAGAAGCGCTAGATTTAACTAATAACGCCATATCGGTGCTTAATAGTGGAGTTAATTTGGATTTATTATCCATAGATATTAAGAATATATGGTTGAAATTAGGTGAAATTACAGGCGAGAGCGAAGTTGAGGAGATAATTAATACAATTTTTGCTAAATTCTGTGTTGGTAAATAAAGGGCTCGGATAATATGCTTTTTTCTCCGTAGTTGTTTATACTCCAAGTTAAATAGAGTATAATCATCCTCGCTAAAGTGTGATAGGATTAGGATAAATAAGTTGGCTTATGTAAATTTTATTCATTGTAGATAATGAATGACAAATTGCAACGCTTAAAATAGGCTGAATATAGGGAGTTTTTATGGATTATGATGTAGTGGTTATAGGTAGTGGTCATGCGGGAGTTGAGGCGTGCCATGCTACTGCTAAGATGGGATATAAGACATTGCTATTAACGTTAAATCTTGATAGCATAGCTTTTTTAGCGTGTAATCCAAGTATTGGTGGCACTGCAAAGGGTCAATTGGTTAGTGAGATAGATGCCTTAGGTGGTCTTATGGGAATAATGGCGGATAGAAATACGATCCAAAGGCGTATGCTTAATGGATCCAAAGGTGCAGCCGTTCAATCTCTTAGAGCTCAAATCGATAAGGTTACATACCATACGACTATGAAGGAAGTGTTAGAGAATTTACCTAACCTAGATATAGTTCAGGCAGAGGCCAGTGAGATTATTGTAGAAGATGGTAAGGTTGCAGGTGTTCTGACGGCGCAACGCATAAGGTATAATTGCAAGGCGTGTATTGTTGCGACTGGTGTATATCTTAATAGTAAGATTATAATTGGTGATTATATAAAGGACTCTGGTCCTAATGGATTTAGTAATGCATCATTACTTACTAAGTCTTTGATTGATCTTGGCTTTAAGATCAAGAGGTATAAGACTGGTACGCCTGTTAGAGTGCATTCCGACAGTATTGATTACTCTAATCTGGAGGTGCAAAAAGGTGAGGATAATATACAAAACTTCTCATATATGACAAAAACACCCCCATCAAATGTCATAAACTGCTATTTGACATACACCAACTCAAGAACACACGAGTTAATATTAAACAACTTAGATAAGGCACCTATGTATACTGGGTTAATCACTGGAGAAGGTCCTAGGTACTGTCCAAGTATAGAGACCAAGGTTGTTAGATTTGCTGATAAAGATAGACATCAACTATTCCTAGAGCCCGAGGCTATGAGTACGAAGGAAATATATATACAAGGCTTTAGTACCTCTATGCCAAGTGATATTCAGAGAGATATGGTGCATAGTCTAGAAGGACTAGAGAATGCGCATATCATGCGTGATGCATATGCAATAGAATATGATGCTATAGAGAGTACACAGTTGTATCCAACGCTAGAGTATAAGAATGTGTCTGGATTATTTATGGCTGGACAGGTAAATGGTACTAGTGGATATGAAGAGGCAGGTGCTCAAGGCATTGTTGCTGGTATCAATGCTGTAAAGTATATAGAAGGTAATGACATGCTAGTACTTGGTAGAGATACTAGTTATATTGGTGTGTTAATTGATGATCTTGTTACAAAAGAAAGTAGCGAGCCTTATAGAATGATGACCAGTAGGGCAGAGTACAGATTGCATCTAAGACAAGATAATGCTGATCTTAGATTGACAGAGATTGGTAGAGAATTTGGTCTTGTTGATGATGATAGATATTCTGCTTATCTTAAAAGATTGGATAATTTGGCTAAAATAAGCGATATTTTGAATGCCCGATGTGGCATTAAGTCCGATTTGGCTAAAATATTTGCAGAGAAGAATGAGGCTTTTCCTAGTAGTGGATTATCTTATGCAGAGGCATTAAGGCGTCCATGTATTACTATTGATGATTTATTAACAATTCTTCCACTGTTGAATGATTATCCTTATCAAGATTTGAAAGAGATTGAGATACAAGAAAAATATAGCGGGTATTTATCAAGACAAGATATACAGATATCCCAAGCAAAGAAGAGCGAGAATGTAAAGTTGGATCCAGACATGGATTATTCTCAGATTAAGGGTCTAAGGATTGAGGCTCAGCAGAAGTTAAATAAAATAAAACCTCTTAATCTTGGCCAAGCAAGTAGAATATCGGGCGTTAGTCCTGCTGATATTGCTGTTCTAACAGTATTTATCAAGACATTAAAAACGGCTAAATAAAGCCATATTTATACAATTTGATTAATGGAGAAAATAATAAGTTATGACTTATCAACAATTTAGTAGTATATGTGGAAAGTATAATATCAATATATCAGAAGAGAAGTATAATAAGTTCAACAAATATTATAAATTCCTTATAGAAGAAAATAATAAATATAATCTAACTGCTATAACAGAAGAAGATGATGTGTATATCAAACATTTCTTAGATAGTATGATTGGATCAATATATATGAAAGATAATTCCAGAGTGTTAGATATTGGATGTGGCGCTGGGTTTCCTAGTATCCCATGCAAGATAATAAATCCTAGTCTAAAATTTACTCTATTGGATGCTGTATTGAAGAAAGTAAACTTTATTAATATGTTATCTTGTGATATTTTGGGGCTAGATAACTGTGAGGCTATACATTCTAGATGTGAAGATTTAGCAAAAAAGCCTGAATATAGGGCTTATTATGATACTGTTGTGGCTAGAGCCGTTGCTCCACTTAATGTACTTGTAGAATATTGTATTCCTTTTCTAAAGATTGGTGGTAAGTGTATATTGTACAAGAGTAGGATTGTTGATGATGAGATAATAAACGCAACTAATGCAATTAATAAATTAAAGTGTAAGATTGTTAACAGAATTGATTATCGTATAGATGAAATTGATTCTGATAGAACTATATTAATATTAGAAAAGATATCTGATACGCCTAATATATATCCTAGGTTACAGAATAAAGTGAGGAAAAATCCCTTATAAATCATTATAATACACCGTATTTGGTGTATTTTTCTTTTATTTTACATAAAATATAATTATTTGTTTCATGTGAAACATGAGATTTTTATAATACAATGTATTGTATATAATATTTCTATGTTTCATGTGAAACTTTTGTAATATAATTTGTTAATTAAACAATTACAATAACAACGATAAATATAAATACTAAAGCGATGCATTTATTATATATAATTAAATTAATATACTGTCATGTTTCATATGAAACAATATTATTGCTTGGTATGATATAATAAATATTAATAATATCGAATAGATATTGTATATTAAATAGATAATAGAAAGTAATTTAGTATAACAGAATAATAAATCAGATTTGTTTCATGTGAAACATATACAATAACTAAGTTATAAAAATTATTAAATTTATAACTGTGGTTTTGAATAAAATACAAATTTGTTTCATGTGAAACGTTGGTAGTGATGTGGGCATTTGCTAATAATCATGTAAAAAACTTATAAAAACAACAAACTATGCTGTAAGTGTAAAATGGCTTAATATAGGCGTAATTTAATAAAATTAATAATAAAAAATTTGTAGTTTTCAAAAAATTAAAATCTACATATTGCGTTAAATATAGTTGGAGGTAATCTATCTTATATGTTATACTACATTTACATAAATAGTATTGCGAGGTGTGTATGGGAAAAATAATTGCTTTCTTAAATCAAAAAGGTGGAGTTGGAAAAACGACTACTTGTGTTAATATGTCGGCATATCTAGCAAAGATGGGTAAAAAGGTGTTGCTAGTAGATATAGATCCGCAAGGTAACGCTAGTTCAAGCTTCGGATTCGAGAAAGAGAAAAAATATAAAACAATATATGATATTATGTCTGGTCAAGCAAATATAACAGAAGTTATAATTCCTACAAAGGTTGCACAGTGTGATCTTATACCATCGGATGTGGATCTGGCGGGTGCTGAGATTGAGATGGTGCATATGAAAAAGCGTGAAAAGGTATTAAAAGAGATACTGGATGAGGTAAAAGATATATATGACTATATATGTATAGATTGCCCTCCATCACTTGGTCTTATTACAATTAATGCGTTAACGGCATGTGATAGTGTTATAATTCCTATGATATGTGAATTCTTGGCTATGGAAGGTATTACACAATTAATGTACAGTATTAAATTAGTTAAAAAACACCTAAACGAAGCCATTTCTATAGAAGGAATAGTGCTTACGATGAAGAATGCTAGAAGTACATTATATGCTACTGTGGCAGATAATTTGAAGAAATATTTCAAGGATAAAGTATATGATACGGTTATTCCTAGAAATGTAAGATTGGCAGAAGCTCCTAGTTATGGAGAGCCAATTGTGTTGTATGATCCTAAGTGTCCAGGAGCACTTGCATATAAGGCATTGACAGAAGAATTTTTGAGTAAACAATAGAATAATAAGGAGTAGATTATGGCAAATAGATTAGGAAGAGGATTAGATTCATTGCTAGGTATTCTAGATAGGGATGAAGAAGTTGCAGAGATATTAGAGGTAAAAGAGAGTAAAATAGAGCCAAAAGAAACCAAAATCGATACATTGGCAAATAGTGTCAAAAATATTAGTGAAAAAGTCAACAAAGGTGGAGAAATTGTCAAAAACTCTGGAGTTGTGGATATTGAAATATCGTTAATTGATAACAATACCGAACAGCCTAGAAAGAAATTTGATCAAAATTCTCTGGAAGAATTGGCACAGAGCATAAGAGAGTATGGTGTTGTTCAGCCAATAATTGTTGTCCAAAAAGGCAAGCGTTATACTATAGTTGCAGGTGAAAGAAGATTTAGGGCTAGTAAGATTGCTGGGCTGAAGACTATTCCTGCTGTGGTTCGTGATTATACAGAGATGCAAATCAAAGAAATTGCACTGTTGGAGAATATTCAGCGTGAAGACCTTAATCCTATTGAGACTGCAAGAGCACTAAATGAATTGATGCAAGAATTTAATTGGACTCAAGAAATAATATCTCAGAAATTCGGTAAAAGTAGGCCTGCTATTGCAAATACATTAAGATTGTTGTCTCTATCTGCACCAGTTATAAAGATGGTAGAAGAGGGTAAATTAAGTGCAGGTCATGCAAGAAGTCTAGTTGTTGTAACCGATCCAGAAGTTCAGTTGAAATTAGCAAATCTTGCTGTAACTAAGCGAATTACTGTTCGTGACATGGAAAAGGCTGTAAAGGATGCACAAGCGGGAAAAACAACAGCAAAGAAACATGTTAGAGAGTTGCCAATAGAGTTAAAGAACTTCGAAGACAAGATTACAAAGCGTATTGGTACAAAGGCAAAAATAGTAGGAAATAATAGGCGTGGAAAAATCACTATTAGTTACTATAATGCCGATGATCTAGAAAGAATATATGAGATATTCAATACATTAACTGTATAGGATATCTTTATAATTAAGTAACAATGGGTAAATATCTGTAATGAGTTGATATTTACCCTTTTTTTGTTTCACAAGAAACATAGGTTTATCCACAAAATAAGAAAAATTGTGGAAAAAAGCAAAGAGTAACAACCTGCAAATATTAATATTGCTTTTGTGAATAAGATGTGATAAAATATAAATGTTATTTTATATATTAGTGAGGTGCAGGCCGTGCAATCTAATGTAAAATATTTAAGAAAGATAGAGTTGGCAAAACTGCCACAAAGCGAAAGAGAAGAATATAATACAGTGTATAATGCATTAAGAAAACAAATGCGATCTATTATTGCGCACCAAGATAGTCCTACTAGTATTACTGGTAGACACAAATACACTATTAATAGCATAATAGGTGCATACGGATTAAAAGACAATAGAAGTTATGCAAATACCAAGATTATGTCTACCTTTGCTGGAGAAGACTTATATAAAAATGAGATACTACCTATATACCAAGCACAGCGTGAGTATAACAGAGCAAAAGGTAGAGACAAAAAGAATATGCAAAAGGCAGGCAGTCCTATGGATTATATGGACCTAGCTACAATGTACTATTTCTATAAATTCCGCAGTGAGATAGTAAAAGCATATGAAGAGAAATTAGAAAAAGGCGGTAAATTAGGCACTTTTGATGGTTTGATCGAGGGTGTATACAAGGCAAAATTCTCTAAGCCAACCAAGGACAACATGTTCTATAGTGTAAAAAATCTGGGTGTAACAAAAGATGCAGTGTCGGGCTTTGTAAACGTAGATATAATGCAGAATAGGCAAGAAAAGAATGCAGAAAAAGAAGCATCAAAGGTGCAGTCTGGTGGTGACGACATTATATCTGTATCGAAGTTGCCTATTACAGAGATTATTAAGGCTGATGTTATGCACTATATGATATCTTATGTAGAGAAAACAAAAGATATAGATGAGGCAGAGTTCGGCAACATGACACCTGCTACGTGGTATACTCTGAAGAGTGTTAAGACAATAGCAACAAGAAATTATAACAATGCACAAAGAGATTATATGCTAGGTAAGTATAACTTCTGTGAAATGGATACAGAGAAATTATTGAATTATTATTCCAAAGCCGAAGATATGATGATTGCAAGAGTGGATAATACTAAAGAAGTGGCAGCGGATACAAAGATTAAATCTAATTCAGCCCCAGCGAATAACGGTTCTGGTACGCAGGCAAGAGAATTAGATCAAATGAAGATAGAATTATAAATTATAAAGATGAGAGGCGGATATTACTAGCCTCTTATTTTTATCTAATAAATTTTTAACTTATATTATTTTGTAAATAAAAATTATTAGTATATACTAATAATAATTATGAAATAATGGAGAATGAGAAATGACAATAAGGCATATACCTAGAAAGAGTAAAGTAAAGATAGAGGTATTTAATGGCATAGGCGTAATGGATATAATTATTGCCTTGGTGGGTATTGTATTTGCGCTAATGTTATTGTTTGCCAATATATTAGAATTTCCTTACAGTATGTATTTGACATTTAGTTTCGTTGCTATATGGGTAACGCTATTCATACCAGTCAGTGAAGGTGTAAGGCTGTATTATGGATTAGTATTGATGTTCAAATTCATGTCTTATAAGAAGAAATATTTCAAGAATGCAAAACATGCATCCGATAATATTGACAGAGTTATTCCTTTTGAAAAATTGAATACCGATAAATATATTCAGTTCTATGGTGGATATTATGCAAAGGTAATAGAAGTATTGCCTATGAACTTCGGTCTACTTACCGATGAGAAGCAGGACACTGTTGTTGCGTGCTTTGCCAACGCATTATCAAGGTTATCTCAGAAGCAGAAATTCTCTATTGTAAAGACTAGAAAGCCAATGGTCCTAGATGAAATGGCAAGATTCGAAGACAACAAGTATAATACACTTAACGATATGAGAGATAGAGGATTATACAATCCAGATGAGTTGGATCCAAGAAGTGTTGTATTCGAGGAAAGATTAGAGCATATCAATTATCTGAATAACGACTCAAAGATAATTAAAGATGGATATTATATCGTAGTATATGATAAAGACCGTGAATCGCTAGAAAATGCTGTTGGCGGTATGGTGGCATCGCTGGAGAGTGGTGTGTCCCCTATATTCACGAAAGAATTAAAGGGTAATGATATACTTATATTCTTAAGAAGTACATTCACCAGTGATATGGATGAAAGAGAACTGGAACTTATTCCCGAGGCGGATAAGATAAAGTGGGCAATGCCAAACGAGGTACAGTTCGGTATCAAGACAACCAAGATTGATGGCGTGAACTATCGTTCCTTCACAGTGACAGACTATCCTCTAGATATAGCAAATGCCTGGTTGTATCCATTGTTCGTTCTAGACGAGAGCCGTGTTGTAATAAATTGCGAAATGGTAGAAAAATACCAAGCAAAGAAGATAATAGATAGAAGTCTGATGGAAGTAGAAACAAAACTAAGTAAAGATATGAAGACTAGTAAAAAGATTGCTACACAGACACACTATGATACATTAAAAGATTTGTTACAAAGCCTAGAAAATAATAACCAGAACTTGTATAACGTAAATATACATATAATGGCGGATGATAAGGTAAAGAAAGAGGTAAGATCGGTACTAAGGCAGAACGGTTTCCGTTATAGTGAGAACTTCGGAAGACAAATAGATGGCTTCGTATCATCCAATATAAGTACACTAGATCTTTTGGCAAGCAATGCTCGTGGAATGCAGACAGACTCTCTGGCCAGCGGATTCCCATTCATTAGCAATATGTTGCAGGATGACCGTGGAATATATCTAGGTTATAATGCATATCCAGTGTTCGTTAACTTCTTTGCTAGAAATTCCGAGAGAGTAAACTCGAACATGATGGTTATAGGTAAATCTGGTGCTGGTAAATCATATACAACTAAGACTTTGCTTACTAATATGGCGGCGGATAATACCAGAATATTTATTCTAGACCCCGAGAATGAGTACGAGATATTGTGTAGAAATTTGCATGGAAAGATAATAGACGTAGGTACATCAACCGATGGTATATTCAATCCTTTCCATATATATGCCACTCTGGAGAGTGAAGAAGGTGAGCAAGATGACTCATTCAACGCACACTTGCAGTTCTTGGAACAGTTCTTCAAATTGATATTGCCAGGAATTAACCCCGATGCTTTCGAGAAATTAAACTCTATTGTTGCAACACTATATGGTAGATTCAATATAGGTTACGCTACCAACGTAAGTGAACTGGGTCCAGAAGATTTCCCAATATTCGATGACTTGGTAGAACTGGTAGATGAGATGATAGCGAAGGAAAGAGATGAATATCACTTGCGTAATCTTCAGACTATAAGAGTGTATATAGAGAAATTCGCCAGTGGTGGTCGTAACAGTAACTTGTGGAACGGTCCAAACAGTATACGTACCAACGAGAACTTTATATGTTTTAGTTTCCGTACACTTATATCCAACCGTAATGATATCATAGCCAATGCACAGATGTTATTGGTGTTCAAGTATCTGGATAATGAGATTATCAAAAACAGAGATTTTAACTTGAAATATTTTGCACACGAAGAGCGTGAGGAAGATCACAGAAGAGTTATAGTTGCTGTCGATGAGGCGCACGTGTTCATTAACAAGAAATATCCTATAGCGCTGGACTTCATGGCGCAGATGGCAAAACGTATAAGAAAATATAACGGTATGCAGATCATAATAACACAGAATATTAAGGACTTCGTGGGATCGGAGGAAATTCAGCAACAGAGTACAGCGATAATCAACGCCTGTCAGTATTCGCTAATATTGTCATTGTCTCCAAATGACATGAACGACCTTATCAACTTGTATCGTAATGCAGGTGGTATCAATGATTCGGAGAAAGACTCCATTATATCTGCAAAGCGTGGTCAGGTGTTCCTTATAACCGGACCTATGAACAGAACTACTATTCAGATACACGCACTGTCTAATACAAAAGTAATATTCGAACAAGATTTGACTAGAGGTGGCGAAGAATAGAAGCAAATAATTGAAAGTGAGAAATAATATAAAAACAGTTATTATGCTTAAAATATTTTACAAATTAATAAAATAAAGTTATAATACAAAAAAATGTAGATATAAATATAATAGGAGAAAGAATATGAATTTGTTAAACGCAATCAATTATTGGTGGATAGGTGGAATAGCGATAGTAGTGATATTGGCTATTGTTGTTGTATGTATGTTCATTAGTTATTATAATAAATTTGTTAAATCAAGAAACGCAGTAGAGGAGAGTTTCTCTACTATGGATGTGTATCTAAAGAAGAGATATGACCTTATTCCTAACTTGGTAGAGACTGTAAAGGGTTATGCTAAGCACGAGAAGGAGACTTTGTCTGCTGTAATTGAGGCTAGAAATATGGCGGCTAATTCAACTACTGCAGAAGACAAGATCAAGAACGAAGGTATCTTAAACGAGACATTGAAAAGTTTATTTGCAGTGGCAGAGAATTATCCTACATTGCAGGCAAATCAGAACTTCATCTCTCTTATGAATGAATTAAGAGGCGTAGAGGTAGATATTGCTGAGGCCAGAAAGTCTTATAATGCTAGAGTAAAATCATTCAATACTAGCGTAGAGGCGTTCCCTGGATTGCTATTTGCAAAACTATATCATTTCAAGAAGTTTGCATTCTATGTAGTAGAAGATGAGAAAGAAAGAAAAAATATTAAGGTTGAGTTTTAATAAAAAATGGATGTGTAAATTCACACATCCTTTTTTGTTATTATATATTCGATATGTATCAATACCTATCAATAGTCATAACGAAGTAATATTTCTTTTTCTCATCTTTGTACTTGGATTGTAGTATAGCAGTAATATCCTCTATTGTGAGGTTGCAGTCATATGGCATATCTACATCAAATACTAGATTAATATGTGCCTTGCCTATAACTGTTCGAAAATCATGAATAGATAGCCTATCATCTATCTCACTTATAATCTTCTCTACCTTCTCTCTGTTATGCCTTACTAAAGGATCGGTGGTGTCTATAGGATCCATATGCACAGATAATGATATGCCTAGATCGTTCTTGAAATCTCGCTCTATTGTATCCATCAATTCGTGTGCAAGCATTATATCCTCTTTGCTAGATACTTCTACGTGTGCTGTAACAAAATATGTGTTTGCGCCATAACTGTGTATCATAAGGTCGTGAAGTCCTAATACACCCTCGTATGATAAAATCTTGTCTTTTAATGACTGAACGAAACTATCATCTTGCTTTTCGCCAAGTAGTGGATTTATTGTATCTCTAATAAGTTTGCAAGAAGACACCATTATGAATATTGATACCATTAGTCCAAATAATCCGTCTATGCTAAAGCCAATGTTTCCAACAACATTTATTATAATCATTGCAAGCAATACTGCGCTAGTAGAAATTATATCATTTCTGCTGTCCATACTGCTGGCGTGTAACATGTTGCTGTCTATTTTTTTTGCAAAATTGCGGTATACTAACATTTGTAATAATTTAGTAAGTATAGCAAGAATTAGAATTATGTATGTTATAAGACTGATTGTTACAGTCTCGGGTGATATCATTTTCTCAATGCTGGATTTTGCTAGGAGTATGCCTATTGCCATAACAATCATAGATACTATAAGTGCCATTATATGCTCGTATCTCTCATGCCCGTATGGGTGCTTGCTGTCGGCGGGCTTGCTGGACAACTTAAATCCTAGTAGTATTACTACCGAACTGCCCACATCAGATAGATTGTTAATAGCGTCGGCAATAATTGTAATACTGGCGCTAAGTAGTCCTATTATTATCTTGCTAGCAAATAGTAGTAAGTTGGTTATAATACCGAATACACCTGCTACTAATCCGTACTTGTACCGCACTGCTTTGCTAGTTGTGTTGTTATAATCCTTTATAAATAATTTCTCTAATATCATATATTTATCCTATTCATATAATTGTCCACAAATGATAGTATAATGTGGAGAAAAAGTCAAGACTTTTCTATCCGAGTTGCAAAACTTAATAATTAAATTTGCTATTGACTAGGTGACAATGCTGTGATAGAATATACTCACAAAAATAAATAGAAGAGGATTATATAATGACAAAAAAGGGAATAGGCAAATTTTATAAGGATTTCGTATCAAGTTGTGCAACCGCACCATACACTGCAAATGATAAGAATAGCGATATGCTTATAATGACTACTAATAAGAAATTATTTACTAGATTGGGCTATGAAGATAATAGAAGCAAAGAACAAAAAGAAAAAGATATGAACACCATCAATATGTTCAAGACACAGTTGGCAAAGGAGTTGGCTACTAATGGTGTCTATAACCATGCAATAATGTTCACTAAGACAATCAATGATGAAAGGAATGTAGAGACAGTTGTATTTGCAAAAGACATTAATGATATACATGGGGTGCTATGTAGATGTGTGGACAATAGTATGTTCTATGACGGTGGTATTGCAAGGCTTAATTGGCGTGGTGTTGTAGGCGGGTTGGAATTCAAGACAGAAGATATCAATGTAATGAGCGATGTTGAGACAGCCAAGTATAGAATAACCCAGACAATAAGTAGCAAGTTGGATGAGAAATATATGGAGTTCGTTGCGTATGATGATGCTAGTATAGAGGAGCACTTCAGAGGCTAGAGACTATCATTTGATGATTACGAGTAAGACACTAATATACTTTAATATAGGAGTGTCTTTTTTTGTATTATTTTGTCACTCTCCTTGTAGTAGAGAATGAAAATGGCTTTCTACTATTGCTATATTTTGGAATATAGTTATGCTTTATCGTTTAGAGTGATTTTATTATTAAAAATTTTATAATTTCGCTATATTAAGTGTGTTAATCTTTAGTGAAGATTGGCAATATTATAATAGCGAGGGAATGAATGGAAAAGTTAATTATAACAATGGAGGCTACTTGTGATATGCCTTCATATATATTGGATAAATATGACCTAAGGGTTATAGATATGGAATTTATGATAGATGGTGAAGTGAAATCTACCAAGACAGATACTGTGGTGTCTAGCCAATTATATTCGAAGATGAAGAAAGGATCTAAGACATCTACAAGCCAGATCAATAGTGAGTTGTATGAGGAGTTCTTCTTGACACAGTTACAAGAAGATTGTGACATATTGCATATTGCGTTTTCTTCTGGCCTGAGTGGAACGGGTGCTACTGCTAGAGAGGTAGCAGATAGATTAAATAGAAATAATGAGCATAAAATATATGTAGTAGATTCTCTGTGTGCATGCTCAGGTCAAGGTCTACTTGCGATGCTTGCCAGAGATTATTCAAAAGATGCTTCTAGTATGGCAGAAGTAGTAGAGTATGTAGAAAATACTAAGTTAAAAATTGCTCATGAATTCACCGTGGACAATCTGAAATATTTAGCAAATGGTGGCAGGGTAAAAGGTAGTACTGCATTCATAGGCAATCTTCTAAGTATTAAGCCTGTTATGCACGTAGATGATATTGGTCATTTGGTGCCGGTAGGCAAGGTTATATCTAGAAGAAAATCATTGCAGGCGATAGTAGATAGTGTGCTAGAGCACATCGATCCATCTTCATCGTACTGCTTCATATCTCATGCCGATTGTGTGGGGGATGCTAACTATGTGTACGATAGCATAATTAGCCATACGCAGTTAAAACCTATTATATGTGACCTTGGCCCAGTTATAGGATCGCATTCTGGACCAGGAACGATTGCAATATTTTACCTTGCAAGTAGTAGATAAGAAAAAAAGTTAAGGAATGTGTTGCTATATAGCATTCCTTAACTTTTTTTAATCAGCCTATCTATCCATTTCATCTTCATCATACATTCCAGTTCTAGCAGTTGATGCACCTAAGAATTCATTCTCATCTGCTTCGATTTCTTTTGGTTGTTCTTTCTTTGCAATAGTTGTAACTGTAGTCTCTAATTTCTCCTCTACAATTGCCTCTACAGGATTGCCAAACTCATCGAACATTCTTGGACGTAAGATATAACCTTTAAGATCTTCACTCATTTTTCGTTCCTCCCTATAAAATATTATGGTAGTCTATCACAACTTTTTCATTTGTCAAGGGGTAAATTAAAAAAAGTTGAAAAATTTTTCAAAAATAAAAAATAGTAATACGAGAAAGAAAAAACCTTGCGATATTTGCAAGGTTTTACATCTCCGCTTCATCATCGGCGTAGTCTTCCATACACCTGTCTTGTTCAGTTGCTTCATTAATAAATTTGTTAAATACTTCTTCGCTATTGTTATTTTCTTTATCCAATTCTTCATTAATTAATTGAGCGTTTTTGTGTAAATTGTGCATGTTTTTGTCTTTTTCCATTTTTCATCCCTCCTCTTTTGTTATTTGTTAAGCAACGTTCTCGCTAGCACAATCATCTATTACTATTTCTTCTTTTACGGTATCGTTCTCTATGTCATAATTAAGTAGGTTGGTCAGATCCATTATTTGCTGAAGAAAAGTTCTATCATCTGTGAACATCATAACATCCCTTCCTTTTTTATAGTAACCATATTGTATCACTAAATCTTTGTTTGTCAAGGGGTGAATATAATTTTTTTTCTAATATGAGTGAATAAGCAAAATAGATAATAAGATGGTATTGAAATCAAAAATGGAGTGGGTTGCTCCCTACTCCATTTCCTCTTTTGTGGATGAATGTCTTTTGCAAGAACGTGATATATTCGAGAATATATTTACAGTGTCTTGGTATACTTCAGATATTTCTTTTATTATTTTCTGTTGCTCTGCCTTTTTCTGCTTTTCTAATTTTTCAATCTCGAAGTCGTAGGCAATGCCAATTTGTTCCATCTTGTTATTTTTCTCGGCTACTATTTTTTCCAATGTGTGTTTTCTATAATCATCTAGATATCTCTCTGTCAATGTGTCAGGTAGGGCAGAGGTGAACAATTTTGCCCAAGCCGTAATATTTTCTATATCTGTACTATCAGGGCCATACTCGGTATATATACTCTTGCCCAATCTTCCTCTATCGTCGGCGTGAGTTATAACTATATGCAGATCGTCATCATCCTTGATAGTGGCTATGCTTTTTAACTCCGAGTTCTTTATGCCATGCTTGCTCCAGTATTTTATAACAATATTATTAATATCCTTGTTTGTTACTAGGTCTAACCAATTAGATTTCATTTTCGCTATCCTCTGTAATTTTGTTCTGGGGCTGTCCAATCAGTGCAGTCATTGCTTCCTCATATAGAATATTGAAATGCTCTTGTTTTGCTGGGTTGAAAGATGATGCAAAAGAATGTGCTAGATCTTCAGCAATATTCTCTATATCTGTATCATACTCATTCTCTATGTCCCTTCTTGCAATTAAGTGCTCTTTATTAATTGCAACTCGCTCAACTTTTGCTCTGTCTTTGCTTAGTTCTAATATATCCCACTCGCTCTCGGCTTGTTTGTCTAGCTTGGCATTCTTGTTGGCATTGGCTTGTTCTAGGGCTTCATGTCTCTCACTATCAGCCTCTCTTGCAAGGTACTCCATAGCATCATATAGATATTCCATCCTCTCTTCCTCTGGCATATTTGACATTAAGAATTCTCTGTATTTCGATGCTAGTCTTGGATCTTCATTCTCGGCTATGTCGTACTCGTTGAATATAAGATGATAAGAATGCTTCTTTCCATCCGAGTTGTACATTACAAATGTATTAACATTGCCATTCTCATCAATATGGGTGTCGTACATCCTAGAATATTTATAGAAATATTTAACAGATCCCTTTACTACTTGTATAGATTTATTTTCTCCTAACTTCTCAAACCATTTCTTATTTTCCATTACATCACCCCTTAAATACTAAATATATTTTAATATAATTAAAAGTTTTGTGTCAAGCAATACGTACAAAATCCGCTATTTATTGGATAATTTAATAGTATAAGATAACAAAAAAATATAGTATATCGTGAAAGATATACTATTTATGGTGCGTGATAAGCGGGACTTGTCTATGCGAACGCAAGTGAGGATACTTCGGGTGACACGTAAGTGGCGGGGTCCCGCTCTGTTGCCGGGTAGGGTTACCGGCTATACAGAGCATGGAATGCGGGTTCTGACAGCGAGGCTGTCTAGCAGTGATAACTGCTAAAAGTCCCGACAACAAAAAAAAGTAGGTGAATACCTACTATAATGGTGCCGAAGGCGGGACTTGAACCCGCATGGTTTCCCGCACGATTTTGAGTCGTGTGCGTCTGCCATTCCGCCACTTCGGCATAGTAATGATAAGTGGCAAGTATAAAATGTATAAGTTGTCATATATCGCACCGACTCTTTTTGATAAAGTAGTGCGTATACCTCGTTGCCACTTCGGCATATATGTCTTGTAAAACACAAGCATTGTAACACAATTAACTTCCTTTTGCAAGATATTTTCTACAAAAAACAAAAGAAAATAATCTAATAATAACAGATTTTGCTTTGCGAATAACTATATTAAATATATAATTATATTGTATATAGTATACATCACTACAATGGAATGAAGCATATAGGTACTGCAAATGTGCAAAAATTCTGTTGTAGAAAAAAAGAAAGGAGTGAAAATATGGAAATTAAAAGCACATTTTTTATTATGCTATTAGCGTGCATGGTGTTCACTATCTGTTTCATCATGATTCGTAGCAAGGGTGCTAGCGTGTATGCTCTAATGACAAAGGCTATGGCTAGTTTTTGCTTTATTGCATTATTCATTGTATCTATAACTTATGAGAAGGTGTTCCTATCTCAATATATCGGACTAGGTCTAGGCCTGGTACTAGGCTTAATAGGAGACATCCTACTTGACCTAAAGGTTGTATACAAGGAGCATGAGAATGAGTATCTTGTAGGAGGATTTATCTCATTTGGACTAGGTCACATATGCTATATTCTATCTATGATAGGATTTGTAACTACTGGCTGGGCTGTAAGCAGTATATGGCTAGCGGTAGGTATATCCGCAGGAGTGGCTGTGCTGCTTACCCTAGGGGTATATTACACAAGAAATATAATGAAGAACGATTTTGGCAAGCACACAATCATTACAATGGTGTATACATTTATCTTGATGTTCACCACAGTATTTGCAGTAGTTCTTGCTATAATGAATGCTAATTTCTGGAGTTTGGCAATAGGTTTTGTACTATTCACTGTGTCCGACCTTATTCTGTCTATGCAGTATTTTGGCGGAAAGGCAGACAACAATTTGTTGCAAGTATTAAATCATTCTTGTTATTATCTGGCACAAATAGTCATTGCTAGTACTCTATTCATTGAGATATTACTATAGGAGAAAATATGACTAAGAAACCAGTAAAAATATGGCAGGTATTAATATGTCTAGTTATAGTGTTGGCGCTATGTGCCACACTATTTCTGCCTATATTCTCATTAAAATTAGACATTGCTATCAGAGGTAGTGCAGAATATGTGAATGTGACAGGATTGGATCTAATACAGATGGTGTTTGGTGGTGTAGATTATGTTACTGCAACCAAGGGTGCCCAAGATCTATTTATATTCATAGGTGACGGTGCACTAGATATTAGCCAGTATGTCAATCCTATATTTATCAAAGTAGCAATGTATGTATATGTGGCGGTGCTAGCGTTTATTGCAGTGTTATTCGTATTTACTATATTTAATTTCTTCGGTATAAGACTAAGTGTATTCAATGTATTTGGTGGATTATTAATACTCTTACTGGGAATAGTTATTACACTATGTGTAGTTTTGCAGAATGCTGAGGCTATTACATCAGTTGCAGTAGAATACAATTTCAGATTATCTATAGGTGCTATCCTTATAATGATAATGGGATTTGTCTATATGATGTTTGCACCAAAGAAGAGGGCGTGAGACATGAAAAGAGCATTAATTCTTAGCCTAAGTTCTGGTGATAATTATAATATGGTGGCAAGGGCTATTGTAAATGGCATTGTAGAGAGATATCCCAGTGTGTCTTATAGGTCGTTAGATGTTAGTCATGGCGGTATGCATATAGGAGATGAATATACCGTAAGTCATAGACTAGCAAATAAGATAGAGAAATACCGAGAGGCAAAGACTAATAGAGATACATCGGCAGATAAATTGCGTAAGATTGTATCGGGATATACAAAAGGTATAACAGAGTATATATCTGAGACTATAAAATCGTATGAGCCAGACATGGTCGTGTGTACACATATATTCCCAAGCATTGTTATCAATGATTTGGTGGTAGCAGGCAGTACTTGTATGAAGGGTGTAAAGACTGCGTATGTAGAGTGTAATTATGTGGCGAACCCTCTGTTAAAACTGGCAAATAATCTGGATTACTACTTATGTCCAACAGATGATGTGGCAAAGAGCCTAAGAAGATATAGCATAAATAAGCGGGCAATAGTCCAATCCTTTGGACTGCCAATATTGTCAAAGATAGAGAATATTACAGATAGCAAAGAGGCAAAGGATCTATTAGGATATCCTAGTGGAAATAAAGTGATAATAGTAGATAGTTGCGGGAATAAGCATACTCGTGCATATGAGGTTGTACGAGAACTGGCAAAAACAGTGTATGATGCTACGATTGTTGCAATTTGCAATAAAGATGCAAAACTTAGGGCAAGACTGGATATGCTGTCAAAGCAATATAAAAATATTAAAGTATATGGTCAAGCAAATAATATGGGCTTGAAATTATCTGCTAGCGATGTTATTATTACATATACTGGTGGTGTCGCAATAGCAAGAGCAATTGCAAAGGGTGTGCCTGTTATAGCAATGCCCGACACTGTTGGTACAGAGATGGATAATCTAGAGTGGCTAGAAGCAAAGGGAGCAGTATTAAGGTCTAAGAGTGTGTCGGATGTAATACAATTGACTAAGAAAATACTTACTAATACTGCTTTAGTAAAAAGATGCAAGACGCATATGGAGAAATTATATAAACACAATTCAACCGATGAGGTTGTAAAATTCTTATATCACAATCACGAAAAATAATTATGAATACTTATGATATATATCTGCAATCTAATACCCGTAGATTGCTAATGCAAGACATTACCAATAATAGAGTTAATCATGCATATATGATAATTCTACCCGACAATACATTGGCGCAAGACTTCGCCAAATATTTTGCTATGGATATATTCTGTGACAATGGTATGGGATGTAGAGAGTGTCCTAGTTGCAATAAGATATTGCATGATAATATGGCAGACATTGCATATTATCCTAAGGGTGCGAAGTTCACCATAGAAGAGAGTAGGCAGATAGTGTCCGATAGTATGGTGTTGCCATATGAAGGCGACAAGAAGATGTTCGTAATATTCAACTTCGAGACTGCTACGCCACAGAGCCAGAATGCACTACTTAAGGTGCTGGAAGAGCCTACTCATTCCAATATATTCCTTATATTTGCTACATCGGAGGCTACTGTGTTGCAGACTATACGCAGTAGGTCGAAGAAGATATTGGAGAAAAAATTAGATAATAGTGTAGTATATGAATACTTGTCCACGAAATACGCCGATGTGGATAATAAGGTGTTGCGAGATGCTAGTATTGTGGCGGGAGGTAGCATAACCAAGGCAGAGGAATATGTGGTGGATACCAAGCACCAGGGTATGTTAAAAGATGTGTATACAGTATGGAATAGTCTGCATGGCAGTGCCGATGTGCTTAAGATGTCTAATATTCTGTCTAGATACAAAGATGATCTGGACAAAGTCTTGGATGTAATGATGCAAGTAGTGCGTGATCTTAGTATTGCACTGGCGGGAGATAGCAGTATGCTACCTACGGAGTTAAGTATGGTGGTATCAGGGTACAAGCCACAGAGCCTGATTAGAATATCTAGGCTCATACTAGAGTGTAAAGATAGATTAAGGTTTAATTCCTCATCGGTCGCAATAATAGACCATTTGTTATTCGGAATATTGGAGGCAAAGTTTATATGCAAATAGCGTTAGTGAAATATGATTTAGAAACCAAAGATATATATGTCAAAGTAGCAGATAATGTAAAGAAATCAGATAGTATTGTAATAGAGACACCAAGAGGACTATTCTTAGGTAAAGTGGCAAGGTGTGTTGCGGAAGAGGTGGAACTAGAGGCGGATACTAAGTTCGTTAGAGTGGCTAGTGATAATGATATATCGAAGGCACAGAAATTGAAAGAGAAGGCGAAAGAAAACAAAGCCAATGTAATGGATATAGTGGCAAAACACAACAAGGATATGAAGGTTGTGGGGCTGGAATATACACTGGATGATAGCAAGATTATAATCAGCTTCGTATGCGAAGATAGAGTAGACTTCCGTGACCTTGTGAAAGATCTGGCGGGCGAATTGAAATTGCGTATTGAATTAAGGCAGATAGGTGTGCGTGATCAGGCAAGGAATATAGGTTGCCTTGGTGTGTGTGGCAAGGAATGTTGTTGCAAGCAATATCTAAATGATTTTGATAAAGTATCTATTAAGATGGCGAAGGCACAGAATTTGTCTCTAAATCCTACAAAAATTAGTGGTACTTGCGGAAGACTGATGTGTTGTCTTGCGTTTGAGAATGATACATATGTGGACTTGGGTAAGAATTGTCCTAGGGTAAATAGCCGAGTAACTACTCCCGATGGAGAGGCTACAGTAGTAAATAACAATATCCTAAGGCAGACATGCACATGCAAGGTAGAGAAGGGTGATGATGTGAGATATTGCGAATACCCTTTGGATAGAATAGTGCAGAAGAAGGATAAAAAATAAATGAGCGAATATGTACTAGAAGATCTGCAGTGCAAGGGATTGTATATATATCAGACTACTGATGGATACAGATTTACATCCGATGCTGTGGCGCTATCTAATTATGTGTCGGTGAAAAATGGTGGAGTACTGCTGGATCTATGCAGTGGTAGTGGCGTTATTGGAATTCTAGCCAATGCGAAGAACAAAATATCTCATGTGATTATGGTTGAGTTACAGCAAAGCCTGTCAGATATGGCAAAGGCCTCTGTGGAATATAATAAAATAGATAATATCACCATAATTAACGATAGATTACAAGGTATACATAATAGACTGAATGTGCACGTAGATACCATTGTGTGCAATCCACCGTATTATAAGGCTAATGAGAAGGCAAGAGAGAAATCTAATGAGATTTTTATTGCAAGAAATGAAGTAGAGGTAACTATACTTGAGATTGTTCAAGAAGCATCGAAGATATTGAAAGATGGTGGCAAATTCTATATGTCTATTAAAGAAAATAGATTAATAGATGTGCTGATGTATTTGAGAGAAAATAAGTTAGAGCCAAAAGAGTTGCGTGTCTTGGATGGCAAGAGCAACAAAGTGGTACTAATTAAAGCAATTAAGGGAGGAGAGCCGGGACTAAATATAGTCATGGCTGATTAATATATGTTCTATATTGTAGCGACGCCTATAGGTAATCTGTCAGATATGTCCTCTAGGGCGATTGATACACTTAGAGAGTGTGATTATATATTGTGCGAAGACACTCGTACCAGTATGACACTATTGAAGCATTATGATATATCTAATAAATTGGTTAGTTATCATAAGTTCAATGAGGCATCGAAGTGCGATAGCATAGCACAAGACTTAATGAATGGTAAGAATATAGCACTGATATCGGATGCTGGCATGCCTGGAATATCCGATCCTGGTGCAGTGGTTGTAAGGTATTTGAGAGATAGGCACATTCCATACACAGTCGTTCCTGGTCCATCGGCGTTAATTAATGCATTTGTGCTGTCGGGCTATGATGCACCGTTTACCTTTGTAGGTTTTTTACCAGAGAAGAATAGGGCAAAGAGGGAGTTGTTGAATAGGCTTGCTACTTTGCCATATCCTAGTATATTCTATGTATCGCCACATTCTATTGAGGAGTTTTTCCAAGATGTATATGAGGTGTATGGCAATAGAGATGTGTGTGTGGTAAGAGAACTGACTAAGAAGTTCGAGCAAGTGGAGTTCACCGACCTTGCGACAGGCTATACTGGTGCTGTGAAGGGCGAGTTTGTAGTCGTTGTGCAAGGAAAAGAAGATGACAACATAGAGATAGATAAAGATACTATTGTTGCGGAATTAGAGAAATTGGTAGATAGTGGTGTGAGCAAAAAAGATGCCAGCAAAGTATTGGCAGAGAAATATAATATAAAGAAGAACTATGTATATAATCTCAGCATTAAGTAGGTGTGTATGATATTACCAAAAGACTTTGAAGACAATATGAGAGATTTGTTGCAGTCATCGGCAGATGACTTCTTTTTGTCACTAGATAGCCCCGAGGTAAAGGCACTGACTGTAGATATGAATAAGATATCAGAAGAGGATGTTAGGGCGGATAGTGATCTAAATATTGAGAAGATTGATGGACTATATAATGGGTATTATTATAGTGGAAAGATTGGGGACAATATATTGCACCACGCAGGATGTATTTATTCGCAGGATGCTTCTGCACAGATACCTGTGGAGGCGCTAGGAATTGAGAAGAATGATATCGTTCTAGATGTGTGCTCTGCGCCAGGGGGTAAGAGTATACAGATATTGCAGAGGTTAAATAATACTGGACTATTGCTTAGCAATGAATATGTATATAATAGAGCAAAGATATTGTATGAGAATATAGTGCGTTTTGGTTATAGCAACTATATTGTTACATCCAATTTGCCAGATGTATTTGACAATAAATATAATGTATTTGACAAAATCATAGTAGATGCTCCTTGCTCTGGCGAGGGAATGTTCAGAAAAAGTAATGTAGATACATATAGTTGGAGTATGGCAAATGTTAAGACTTCTGCTGTTAGGCAATATGAGATATTGCAATCGGTTAAGAATGCGTTGAAAGTGGGTGGCAAGTTAGTGTATTCTACCTGCACTTATAATATTGAAGAGAATGAGAAGGTTGTTGCTAGGTTTTTGCAGGCCAATCCAGAATTCAGATTGCTTCCTTTGCCAGAGAATATTGCCAGTATTACTGCTAGGGGTATAGATATAGATGGGCACGATACTCATATGTGTGGCAGAAGGTATCCTCATATGCACCGTGGTGAAGGACAGTTCGTTGCGTTAATGGAGAAAGTGTCTGGGTCTAATAGATGTATAAATTCTGAGTATCAGATAGTGTCGAAGAAAGATAGAGATGTGATAGAACATTACCTATCCCCTATATTAGATATATCAGATATGCATTTTCACAAAAAAGGAGACAATATATATGCTGTGCCAGATGTGGTTATAGATATATCTAATATGAATGTCACCAGTCTAGGTGTGTATGTAGGTACGCTAGATAAGAAGGGCATCGATATTAGCCACAGTTTCTATAAGGCATTCGGTCACAAGTTCTATAATATAGTTAACCTTAATAGATCTGAGGCCGAGGTGTATATAACGGGCAATGTAGTAGATTTGACGTACGCAAAATCTGGTATATGTGCTGTGTGCTATAACAACATAAACCTAGGCGGAGGTAAAGTTGTTCAAGGAGTATTAAAAAACTATTATCCTAAGCAATTGCGAAAAAAATAAAAAAATCCACAAATTATATATTTTTGTGGATTTCTTTTTTTGTTATCTTAATATAATCTATGTATAGTTGTTCTATCGAACAATGAATACTGTCGTATTCTAGTGCTGTTTTTCAACAGCACATACATAGATTGAATAAACATCAGTTGTATGAAAATAGGCTAACGCCTGCTTTCCTTCAACTTCCGATAATATAATCTATGTGTTATTGCAACTATCGTTGCAAAGTGCTAACGCACTACAGCCATTAGAAATGGCTACACTTAGATTGAATAAACATCAGTTTTGCTTGAATATGACTTTGTCGCATTCAGACAAAACTTCCGATAATATAATCTATGTAATGATGATTTTGTCACTATGTTCCAAATCATGTTTGCTACCGCAAACCTACGATAAATCGTAGATACATAGATTGAATAAACATCAGTTATACGAAAATAGGCTATCGCACTGCTTTCGTCTAACTTCCGATAATATTACTTTAAGTCAAAATTCTTGTCATCAAATAGTTCATCATCAACGAACTCTTTGAAACTAATTCCTAGGCCTTTTGCGATCTGATATACAGTCTTAAGATGAACGTTCTTGTTCTTCTCATTTATAAGATAGTACATTGCGCCATGCTCAATTCCAGCATTTTGCTCTAATCTATATAGAGACATATTTTTCTCTACTAATAATTTCTTCAATCTTCTCGCTACTGCACTACATAGTGATATATGTTCCATATCTTCCTCCTTATTTGATTTTGTTGATTATTCATATAGTCCATAGAATACTACAGAGCCACCTTCTACATTGAGATGAGTTTGTTCTGTTACCTCTCCTACATATCCAGGAGGTGTGACATCAACGTAACTTGTGTTAGATGACATTATTACATTGCTTGCCAACTCACCAGATACATTGCCTATAGCACGAACACGGAATGGATTGCTAGTCATTAGGATGTATAGATTAGTCAGTCCAAAATTATTAAAAATCTCGTGCTTAATGTTGTCATTAAGTGGCGTAGATCGTATGGTCATTGATATGTTAGATCCACGTTCGGATCTAATATTAGTGGAGTTAGCATTGGTTGTGATGCTTATATTCCCACTTTCTTGAGTAATATTGGTAATATTATATATATTCTCATCACCAATATTGTTCATTGTTATATCGCCGGTGATAGTTCGTATCTCAGCCGATGCATTATATTCTGTTATGTTAATGTGTCCAGTATTTGTAGTGATTACTACATTATCATTTGCACTTGCTATATTTACATTGCCTTTAGTTGTTGTTATTACTGCACGCTTGCTAGTGTTAGATATCTGTACATTGCCACCCTTAGATGATATGTCTATTATAGATGCGCAGTCTCTGATATATATGTTCGCATTGTCTGTTACAATAGTGCTCATTTCTGTGCATTGTAGTGTGTCAATACTTATGCTTCCATTCACTGCATATATCTCTAGTTTGCCAATATCATGTAGTAGGTCTATATTCATATTTAATGAGTTGCATTTGATGTATAGATCTGCTATAAGATTATTGAATTCCAGTGTAAGGTCATTTGCACTTATATATATGCTATCTGCATTTAGATTGGTAAAATTGGTTAAGTCTATCTTGGCACCTTTGCAGAATATATTAAGCGATTGTATTGTTACATCTTGTATTGCCTCTATGGTGACTTCTTTATTCTCTGTATCTGCACTTGCAGTCGATGCCTCACCATTCTCACCATTACTGTCTGTATCTTCACCCTTCACAGTATATGTATGACCTACCCAGGTAAAGTCTCCGTTATTCATTGATGTGGTTATGCTCTTTACATTAGCCTTATCTATGTGTATGTTTCCATCGGTTGTCGTTATATTTAAGTGAGGTATTAGGCCTATTGGCGTAGTTACAGTTATCTTGCCAGAGCCAAATACTATACCGCTGGTCTCCAGTGTACGAATGGAGATGTTATTTCCTTCTTGATTGACGAATACTTTGCTCTCTTCTACATTAGCAAAACCCCATTTTTTGTCTATATACGATACTTCTATATTCTCTACATTTACCGATTCATTAATCTCTATATCGAACTTGTTGGTAGTCACAATCAGATAATATGTGTTCTCGGTATTCACTCTTACAATCTCTGCTTGTTCTATTGCAGAAGAATTTCTGATAAATCTATATCCAAATATATTAAACCCAGGGAAAAAGTACATACATGCAACGAGTATGAGAATTATGCCAAATATTATTGCCAGTGCTATTGCTGTCCATTTTAATATTGTTTTGATTATCTCCATTTTCTACCTTGTTCATTAATTACCGCATTGTCCATAGTCACTTAATATAATCTATGTAATGATGATTTGTTCACTATGTTCCAAATCATGTTTGCTATCGCAAACCTACGATAAATCGTAGTTACATAGATTGAATAAACATCAGTTGTATGAAAATAGGCCAACGCCTGCTTTCCTCCAACTTCCGATAATATTGTATATATTTAGTATACGCAATATAATCCTACACAACATGGTAACTTAGATATATTATACACCATAGCCGATACAAGAGCAAATTATATAATCCAAAAAAATATTTCACACATATCTATATGCATTAAAAAAATCTATTGTATAATAATAAAAATATACAAATTATATTTAACCAATGCTTCGCTTTACTTTGATGTGGTTTTTATATAAAATAAAGATATGAGAAAAGTAAGATATATACCATTTGTATTATTAATTTTAATACTAATAATTGCCAGTGTGTGCGTTCCGCATAAGGTTTTTGCAACTAGTGGTGAGGATAAGACCTATCCAACACCGCCTACACTACTGGATAGAATACAGATAGATGATGAGATGTATAGCACCACACTATTTCGAAGGCTATGCGATGTATACAATACGTATTACGGATTAGAGAAAGAGAACAAGCTGGATGAAGTATATAGCAACATGTTCTCTGGTATGGACTTTGCAGTATTTGATGGTGTGCTTAATCTTGCGTCAAAGGGTAATAGTTCTAGCGGTATTACAGCAATAACAGGGCTAGAAAGACTGGATTTTAGTGAGTGTATTAATCTTAAGAAGGTTGATTTGTCTAATAATGCTATCCTGACTATTAATGTACAAGATCTATCATCATTGAAGCAAATAACCGAACTGGATATATCGGATAACGATATTACATCTGCAAATTTATCAGAATTAAATGAATTGCAGATCTTAGATGCATCCGACAATAATTTATCTGGCATTGACTTGTCATTTATGAAGGCAGAGACTGATGATTGTTATATTAATCTGTCGGGAAATAATATTACCGATGTGAACAAGGTGTATTTTAGGCGTGCAGAACTACTTGAACATAATGTTAATCTAAGCATTGTAAATGGCCTACAAATAGATGAGTATTCAGGCAATGCAAAGGTCGTTGTTAATTCTGGTATTGTGGGACTTAAAAATGCCAAGTACTACAAAGGGGATAAATTAATATATAATAAGATAACCGATCTGTCTAGACTTAAGATATCTAGTTCAGACATTAAGTTGGTTATAAAAGATTACGATAGTTTGACCGAGAAATATTCACTTACAAATAGCAGTGTGGCACAATCTATTAACATTCTAGACAATCTTGCTTATGGCAAATATATAATGTACTTTGCAGATAGTGCAGGTGGCAATATATATAGTCAAAATAGCGTATTCAAAGATCAATATAACGCCATAACCATTGAATATATGCCTAGCACTCCAGAACTTATAGTTAAGAGGGGTGATGAGGTATTAGACTTTGCTAGTGGCGATGTGTTGACCGAAGATGTGGTGGTGCATATAAGTGTAGATGATACTAATGCTATTGTTATGTACAAGATAGATGATAATGATTGGACAGAAGGCAGTGAAATAAATATATCGGCAGGTAAGTCTACTATACTGCAGTGCAAGGTGATCGTAGGTGGCTATGAGAGTGGCGTGGTCATATATCATTTCAATGAGGACAAATCATTCTCTTTTAACGATGTGTTGGGTATAATACTTATAATTATTGCATTCTGCGGGCTAGTTTTTGGTCTTCTTCCGTTAGTTAGATATTTCATCAATAAGCCTATAAGATTAAATTCGGACAAAGGTAAAGACAAAAAAGATGAATAAAAAATAACCAGTAGTGGTTATTTTTTTTGCTTTTTTCATATAACTATATGTATTTTTTTATAATCGAACTCAATTTATTTTCAAAATATATTTAGTTTGGGTTATAATATCTATATATTAGTAAAAAGGAAATGAATAAATGAGAAAGAATTTAATAATTGATACCGATCCGGGTATAGATGATGCAGTAGCACTTATTACATCATTCTTTGCACCGAATATAGACATTAAATTAATATGTAGTACTGCTGGTAACTTAGGCATAGATGTAACTACTAGAAACGCTCTGCATTTGTGCGAGTTGTATGAGAAGAATATCCCTGTAGCAAAGGGCCTTCCGGGACCACTTAATAGGCCACTAGAGGAGGCGTTTGGTGTACATGGTGCAATGGGATTTGGCGACTATGTATATGATGGAGTGAAGACCAAGGAGATAGACTTGCCTGCGTATGAGGCCATGCACAAAGTATTAGAGATATATCCAGATACAACTATATTGGTATTAGGACCGCTTACAAATGTAGCGAAATTGTTATTGGAATACCCAGAGGATTCTAAGAAGATAAAAGAGATAATATTCATGGGCGGAACCAAGGATGATGTGTTGCACCAAGACAAACCATATCCCGAATTCAATATTAGTCGTGATCCAGAGGCGTGCGAGATTGTTCTTAATAGTGGTGCAGATGTGCTTATTATACCTATGGATTTCGGGCATTATGCATATATAGATGAGGAAGAGATTAAGAGAATAAGACATATCAATGCTACTGGCAAATTGTTCGCTATAATGTATCAAAATTATAAAGATGGTCACGTAACAGATGGCAATGCAGCGACACACGATAGTTGTGCTACGGCATATATTATAGAGCCAACACTATTTAAGTTAGAATATTGCAAGCCATGTATCAAGTATTATGATGGCAAGGGTGTGCTGGTATCTAATATTACTAAGAGGAAGACCAGATGGAGACTAGCGGTAGATATGGATTATGATGGATTCAAGAATCTATATTATGGATTAATGAATGTAGCCAAGACACCAAATGAATAGAATATAGTCTGTAATAATTTATTATTACAGATTTTTTTAATCATAGTAAAATAAATTGCTAAAAATTCAATATATAGATATAATAATAATATATGATATAAAGGAGGACTGCATGTCTACAACAAAGAAGTTCGTAGTTGCAATAACAATATTGTGCATTGCTATTGCATTAATGGTTGTGTCTCTAGTAGTTGTGTTAACAGATACTCAGTCCAACCTTAATGCAGATGTGGGGCTATCGTATGACCCTAGTGGTGTCATAGTGGAGTTCGATAGTGTTGGAGGACCTATAGATGCCTCTGGCAATGTTAAGCATGAGACCCTTGTATGCAAGCGTAATGAATTGGGTGAGGCTGTGATATACGAGCCATCTGTTCCTTATAAGTCGGATGCAATATTCAAGGGCTGGTATATACTAGAAGAACACCAAAGTGGTGTCAGTAGCGAAGCGGATTATGTAACGTTTCCTTATACCACTACACTCGATACAATTACATTGGTTCCCGATTACGCTACAATAGATTCATTTGCTTCTGATGGAATACCATATAGCAATAACTACAGATATATAGCAGAAGAGGATTGCTATCTTAAGATAGTTAATAGTATAGAGGGTGGATTTATTCCCGATTATCATGACAATGGTATTAATGGTCTTGCCCCAGTCAAATATGTAGAGTGCACAGATTTTGTTGCAACTTCATTCACAGAATTATATATAGGAAGAAATGTAGTAGAGATACCAGATAATTTTGTAAAAGACAACACATCACTCACATCAATCAAGTTCGGCTACAAGTCGCTTTGTACCAAGATTGGTAATTATGCATTCTGCGATGCAAGAACTAGTAGTACCTTACTTCCAGAATTGCCAAAGGGACTGAAATATATAGGCGATTTGGCATTTGGTGGATTCTATGCAACAGACAACACTTCTATTGTCATTCCTGCTAGTGTAGAGCATATTGGTGTCAACCCATTTGCTGCATGCACCAAATTAACTAGTATTGTTGTAGAGGATGGTAACAAATTTTATGATAGCAGAGACAACTGCAATGCCATTATTCATACATCTAGTAATACTTTAATTACTGCGTGCAAGACTACGGCTATACCATCTAGCGTGTATTCGATAGGAGAGAGGGCATATAGCAACTCAGCAATAACTACGATAACTATACCTAATACAATTGTTAATATTGCCGATTATGCATTCCAAGGCTCTGGGGCGACATCTATTAATATTCCATCTAGTGTGTCACATATTGGTGTTTCTCCTTTGAAAGACACTAATATTGGAACTATTACGGTAGATAGTGCTAATCCATATTATGATAGTAGGAATAATTGCAATGCAATAATCTCTAAGACAGATAACAAATTAATTGCTGGAACGACAAATACAACTATTCCTTCTAGCGTTGTTAAGATAGGTGATGAGGCGTTCTATAATAAGAGTATGACAACTATATCCATACCAGAGGGTGTGCAGTACATAGGGAAAAGAGCATTCTATAAATGTTACTCTGCTACAACTCTTACCCTACCATCAACGATCATTAGTATCGATGATTATGCATTTGAGATGTGTATCAAAATTAAATCGGTTAGTATTCCTCAAGGGGTAAATAATATTGGTATAAATCCATTCAAGGAATGTGAGGCCATTACTAGTATGACGGTGGATGGCAATAACGAAGTGTATACTAGTAGATCACTTGTGGATGGAACAGAGTGTAATATCATAATGACAAAATTAGGTGGTTTAATTGCTGGTTGCAAGAATTCTACATGGTTCGAGGGGATAACTGAGATAGGCGACTATGCATTCAATGGTATAGATATATCTACTATTTCTATTCCTACTACCGTTACTACAATAGGCAACTATGCGTTCTGTGATAACGTAACCAAGTCTGGTACATTGACCATACCCGGTACAGTAAAGCATATTGGTAATCATGCATTTGATAGTATTTATTATGCATATACAATTAGTATAGGCGAAGGTGTAGAGACAATAGGTGATTATGCGTTCTATGATTGTCTAAGGGTTAACTCGAAGTTAACTATTCCGAATAGTGTAACATATATAGGCGAATATGCATTTGCTTCAATGACAGATCTGCCATCTATATCTATTGGTACTGGAATTAGCGTGATACCTAAGGGTGCATTTAGATCTAGTAATTTAACTAGTGTAGTAATTCCATCTAATGTAAAACATATTGGTTTTGAAGCATTCTATTATACAGACTTGACCAGTGTAACATTTAATGAAGGTCTAGAGACTGTTGATGACTATGCCTTCTATTATCTTGATTTATCTTCAGTATCTTTTCCAGATACAGTGATATATATTGGGGCTTCTTCTTTTGAGTATAATCACGACCTAACAAACGTATCATTTGGCTCTGGGCTACAACATATAGGACCAGAGGCATTCTGTTGTCATAATGGAAAGATAAGGTCTATTGAACTTCCAAGTAGTGTAAAGACAGTGGGTGCTGCGGCGTTTGCAAGGAATGGTAACACCACGTCTATTAGTGTAAGCTTGAATGAAGGATTAGTTGGACTAGGATCGAATGCATTTAATGGATGTTATAATCTTAATTCTATAACCATACCATCTAGCCTTAATAGAATTGCAGATGGTGTATTTAGAGAGACATTGCTTTATAGCATTACATTGCCAGAAAGCATAAAATATATTGGTGATAATGCATATAATAATTGTAATTCTCTATCTACAGTGAATTTGCCTAATTCGTTGTTGTCTATAGGAAATAGTGCATTCCGTGAATGTGATAAATTGACAAGTATTTCACTTCCTACTAATTTGAAATCTATAGGTGAGTATGCTTTTTATGTACTTCCATTAACTTCTATTACTATTCCTGATAGTGTGACCTATGTGGGCGATTATGCATTTTATGCAAGCGATCTTAGAAGTGTTACCATATCAAACAATTTAACTAAAATAAATAGATCTGTTTTTGGTGTTACTAATTTGAATGGTACTGTAACTATTCCAGAGAGTGTAACATATATAGGACCTGAGGCATTTTCAAGTTGTAGTAATTTAGATAAGCTAGTTTTATCAAAGAATTTGACAATTATAGCAAAAGATGCATTTAGTGAATGTGGTCAGCTATCTACTATAGTAACACCAGACAATGTAGATGCTAGTGGGATAACTTTCGCAGAAGGGTTAACAACGATAGGCGATAGAGCATTCTCTGAATGTGAGAAACTGGCAGGCACAATGACATTGCCAGAATCTACGGTGAGATTGGGAAAAAATACATTTGCTAGTTGTTATTATATAACTAGTGTAAATACTGGTAATGGATTGAAATATATAGGCGATTGTTGTTTTCAGAATTGTGAGGGTATGACCTCACTGACATTAGGTAGTTCTATAATCAGCATTGGTAAATCTGCATTTACATATTCAAAGCTTACTACACTGAATATTCCAGATAATGTAATCTCTGTTGGTAATAATGCATTCGAGTATTCTTCTACACTTACTACATTAACTATAGGTGCTAGATTAACAGAAATACCTGGGAGCGCATTCCAAGAATGTACTAAGTTATCTACTGTACAACTATCGGATAGTATAAAAGTAATAGGTGATCAAGCATTTGATGGTTGTACTGTGTTAAGTAGTATAAATCTGCCAGATGGACTATCTTCAATTGGATCATATTCATTTAGAGATACTGCGCTTACTAGTATAGTTGTTCCTTATAGTGTGACATATATAGGAGCATATGCATTCTATACCACTAGTTTGTCTACGCTTGAATTTAAGAGAGTAAGTGATTGGCAAAGATCTACTTCATCAGATTTTAGTTCAGTAGTAAATGTATCTTTTGAAGGTGTTACTACATCTGCATTAGCTACTAGGTTTAAGTCTAGTACAAATCTTTTTAGTTCAAGCTACTTGCGAGTTAATCCAGATGTATTGTAACTACAAGTGTTTGTTGAATATAATGCTATTAAGACATTGGTGATAGAAAAAGGAAGAAAGTATATTTCTTCCTTTTTCTATTGCACAAAAAAGACAACTATGTTTATACATAGTTGCCTTTTTATTTTTTACATCAATGGCGAGAATATTTTTAATATCGCACCGCTGAATTTTTTACCAAAATTTTTCTTCTTTAATATTTTTGTAGTTAGTTGGGTTGCGCTTGGTAACCATTGTTTTATCTCTTTTATAGTCTTACCCGCTATATCCTCACTATATATCAATACGCCATTAAGGAAAGGTGAATACATCTTTCTGCTATCTATATTTCCACCACCGATTAGTACGTTATTGCCATCTGCGACAATTATCTGTGCCTCTATGGTAGATTGTTCTATAGTGTATATTTTTATGCCTTCTTTTATCAAAGTGCCATAATTTGTATAACTAAGGCTGTCTTGCCATGCTACACTATATTCTTTTGATACTATTATATTTACGTCCACACCGCACCTAGCCGATGCTACAAGTGCGTTCATGCTTTCATTTCCTATTAGTAGATAAGGTGTTACTATCCAAATGCTTTGAGATGCACTATTGATAAGATTATTTTGGATATTCTTGCACACATTTTCTTTTATTAATGGATTAATCTCAAATGGTTGTATGTATTGTTTTGTTTTAGTCTTTGGGAATGACTTAGGTATATATTTCTCTAATACTAATGCTCCTGTATTAGTAAATAAATTCCAGTTTATTACAAAATTCTTAGTAAGGCTTATTACCGCATCTCCGCTAATACATAGACTGGATGCAATTTTCTTAGGTAATGCATCGCCTACGTGTGCCTTCTCCATATAGTCATCATCCATTCCTATTTGACCACAGAATGCTGTCTCACCATCTATTATTATAGTGTTGTTCATGTTACGATAGGATGACATCTTGCCTACAGCAAATGACAAATTATTGAATGCCTTTGTTTGAATGCTGTGATTGAATAGTTTTTCAAATGTTTTAGTGTCCTTGAATGCCGATATGGAGTGGTAATCATCATATAGTAGTTTTATCTCTACTCCAGCAAAACTCTTCTCTTTCAGTACTTGGAATATGTTACGCCATACCTTGCAATCTTTCATCTTACTGCATTCTATGAATATGTATCTCTTAGCAGTCTTTAATGACTTTATTACATTGTCGTAATATGCTTGGCCATTGGTAATAAGCGATACAGAGTTGTTTTCGAATATTGGAGCATTAAGAGTAGCATCCAGATATCTACTGGTCTTAGACATTAATATGCTCTTGTTGGATAGTGTCTCTATAACTGCCTTGCTATCACTTTCTGTATATATAGTTTGTAGTTTGGTTAATTCCTTCCATCTATTTCTTAATTTTGCACTACCGCGAATATTAGATGAATATCTGAATAGTGTGAGTGCGACAAGTGGAATGACTAGACACATAATAAGTATTAGGAAGTTCTGCTTGCTGTTATTGTTGTGCAACAATAACACTAAGAAGAATAATACACCTATTGCTACGCAAGCAAGGGTATAATACATTAGCCCCCAAAAGAATACCAAATACACATATAATGCAATATTTAGTATGATAGATAGTGTTATATTGAATCCTTTGGAATACAGAAATGCACGGAATCTTTTCATTCTTATTTGCTTTCTACCTTTTTCATTTTATCGTTTTTTCTTTTTTTATGATACTCGCTCTCTTCGAAGAAGTTTGCACCATCTTGGCTCTGGAAATATACTCCTACGAACTTTGGCTCTTTGTATTTTAATAGAGTGTATGCCGCACGCTTTCTAGCACCACCTACGACCTTTTCACTTGCCTTTTGATTGCTCTCTACGAATACATTATATGCTCTTACTCTTCCAGCATTGTCTATAACTGTTATACCATCGTAATTTAGCATGGTAGTAAGTAGGTCTGCATAACTGGTTAGCTTGAATTCATTGAAGTTCTTGCTCTGCAAGAATAATTTTGAGAATTCTACGGGCTCTTTTAGCCATATACCATCGGATAAAAACCCTTTGCTGTCTGTGTATTCTTTGTCTACAACTAGACAAATTGTTCCATGCAGACCCTTGAATAGTTTTTGAAATACGTTGTTGTATAGATTACGAATGTCTTGCAGTTTTCTTGCACTCTTGGTGTTTATCTTAGCAGTAGTCGCCTCTATGAACTTCGCAATCATTTCATCCCACTTGAATTCAGTGGTGTTATTTAGGTTGAACGATATTGTTACCTTGTTATCGTTAATACCATTTAGTACTAGCATACCACCATTGACAACATTCATATTGATAAGTGATATTTTATTTTGCAAGGTTTCCTTGTAGTCATTGTATGCTAGTTGGAACAAAGATTTGTCCTTAATACTACTTAGCACCTTGATTAGTCCGTACTCTACATGGTCTTCTGCAAAGCAAATGTATAGTTGCCAGTCATTCTTAGAGAAGCACATTATTGCCTTCAGTCTTTGGTTGAAGTTACGACTATCTGGATCGTCGAATATTACTAATCTATAACAATTAGGGATAGTCTTTGCTAGTATGTTGACATTGTTAGTTATGTACATCTCTGGCTTAATCTTGACCGACTCTTCCTCATATGTGGACATATGATAGAATTTGTTAATAAATTTCTCTACATCGCTATGAGACATGGAAGGGAATTCCAAGTCAAATAAGTTTGTTACCGATTCTTTTGCTTCTTCAAAAAATATATTCTTTTCCATAGCGATTGCACCTTTCTAATTTTTCTAGTTGTCATTTCGTCAAAATAAGGAAGTGAATAATAATATGCTATTGCGATGTAACAATACAGTACTCTATGATAAAAAAATAGCATAGATGTATATATACTTGTACAAAAATTTATTAAAACTTATAAATATCAGATATTAGTCTTGCATCTTATATATCCCTTTATAATTTTGGCGACAATTCACCCATATATAATATATTATATATTATAATTTTGCAATATCAAAATGTAAAAAATATTAAATTTGAAAAAAATAAAATTTTTGCGATAAAAAATCCACAAAAAACCAATTTTTGTGGATAACATCATTACATATTTTTCAATACATCAGATACAGTCTTCATTTCGCATTTGCCATTGTAGTTGGTCTTGAAATGTCTCATTACACTAGGAACGGTCTTGTCCTCTAATGTCTCTATGATAGCCCTGATCTCTGCCTCTGATAACATCTGTGGTAGGTAACTCTCAATTAATGCTTTCTGAGCCATGATGTTGTCTGCCTCTGCGGTATTGCCTACCTTGGTATAGTTATCTGCTTCTTCAGTTAGTTCCTTGATTGTCTTCTGGATAATCTTGATCATCTCATTGTCACCAATCTCTTGACCTTTTGCTCTTAACTCAATTGTCTGAGCCATATATTTTGCCATTAGTATAGAATAGATTGTTCTCGCATTGGTGTTTTTCTCTTTTAATGCAATCATATTCTGCTTCTTTATTTCATCTATTATCATTTATTTTCACATCCTTTATATAATATTTTCAGATTTTCTATCCTTATTGTATCACGATTTGCTTCAATATCAAGTATTTTTTCATATACTTTTTGGCTAAAAATGCAGTTTACATTGTTTTTGATACCTGTTGCTACAACAGTGCCTATTAGAAATTGTGCCTCTATAGATTTACCATTCATTAGATCTAAGAATATACTAGACCATGTATTTCCATTTTGTTTTTGCAATGCTTTTAGTATCAATTTACGATATTTCTTGTCCTCGCAGAATTTGGAATAGTCTAATTTTCCATCATAATCGGTAGGTACAACACCTGTGGATAGGTATACTTTGTATCCCTCTTCAATAAGCCTACATAGTAGTTTCTTGCCGTACTTGTCTTTTAGAAAATCACCTAATGGCATACCGCATAATGCTCCCACCGAGGATATAGCGTTATTTAATACAATTCTACCCAGTACCACATCGTTGAAATTCTCTATATATACAGTAGGTGATATAGGCGATAGTATCTTGCAGGTCAGTTCTGCTAGTGGTCTAGCATCTTCTTCGTATACACCTAGCATAGTATTTCCTGCCTTAGTGACAATGCTAGTCTCACTGTCTTTTTTCTCACAACTCCAGTCTATGAACATTCCTACAAGCTTGTGCCTATCTATGTATTTGGTTACGACCTTTCTGCATAGTGTGTTATTTAGCATTACTACATATCCATTCTCGCTAAGGTGCTGTGATACTAGCTTTGCGTGCCTTTCCATATGCGTAGATTTGCATACCATGAATACAATGTCTTTCTTGCTAGTCCACTCATCCTCGCTACTTACACAATGCACTAATTGCGATGTTGGAGTGACTTCTCCGATAACACTTAGTTCTCTTAGACCTGCTATCTCAATGTCAGATGCCTTGTCGTACACATATTCTACATCTAGACCACCTGCGACTAACTTAGTAGCAAGAATGCAACCTACAGCACCCGAGCCAATGATGCCTACTTTTATCTTATCTTTCATAATAAATCTCCCATATACATTTTAACAGATTAAGTAGGTGTTTACCTAATGAAATAATAGACAGATGAAATTTTTTCTAAACAGTATGCTATGTGTAATCAGGAGTTCTGAACGATGAAAGTCGTTAGCAGAATGGAAATTCTGCAGAGTCTCCAGGCATAAAAAAAGCCTTGCTAATGCAAGGATTTATTTGGTGCACTCAAGGAGACATCGTCTATGCGAGTGAAGCGAGGATACTTCGGGTGGCAACGGATGTTGACGGGGTCCCGAATACCACCTGATGTAATCAGGAGTTCAAACGACAAAGTCGTTGGCAGAATGGAAATTCTGCAGAGTCTCCAGGCATAAAAAAACCTTGCTAATGCAAGGATTTATTTGGTAGCCCTAAGGAGACTCGAACTCCTGATTCCACCGTGAGAGGGTGGCGTCTTAACCACTTGACCATAGGGCCATATCTTACTAGAACGATGTCATTATAGCATACCACTGGACAAAAATCAAGCATTATTTTAATAAAAAATATAACTTTTTGATTATTATAAGGTCAAAAACATCTCAAATGCTGGTAAAAATATATTGACAAGCTGTCCATTTTCCATTATAATAGTTAGGCAAATCATTTGATAGGGCCGATAAAAGTGTCCTAGATATCGAAAATATAATCTAGAAAAAGGATAGTACTGCAATGAAAAGAACATATCAACCTAAGAAAAGACAAAGAAGCAAAGTTCATGGCTTTAGACAAAGAATGAAGACTCAGGGTGGAAGAAATGTGTTAAAG
>SVIC01000017.1 GCA_015055515.1 Clostridiales bacterium
CACTGGCGACTTTGGTCTTTATCTAGCATTTACAGACAACAGCTCCATCACTTCTAGTATAGAATGCAACTATACTGGTGATAGTGCGCATGGAAATATTGGTGGCAAATGCAATGGATTAGTTGGCAGAACTAACCCTACGGATATAGAGCTATAGGAGGGAATAACGATATGAAGAAGAAAATATTAACAATAGCGATATTCTCTGTAATGGTACTGACAGTAATTGGTCTAGCAGTAGGACTAGTATTGGTGGCTGGCAGAGCCTCTATGAATAATGTTATGCAAATATCCTATGTATCTAATAATGTAGGTGCTAGGATAACAGCATACGGCATACTATACCCTAACGCAACAGGCACTGAGAATGGCGTGACTATACCTACAGCCGATGGTAACGATAGTGAGACAGTTGAGTTCTACGAGGATCAAGAAGATGCCAACGGCAATATATCGTTCCAGACTGTAGATGTAACAGCCACTAGCCGTGCTGTGTATACTTTCAATATTACTAATACAGTAAGTAGTACTAACACAAAGGAACTAAAAGCATTATTTGCATTTAATAATCTGAATGACTCTGATAATGTAATTATACAAGTAGGTACATCAGAATCAAATGCAACTACTATCAGCTCCACATACAATCAATATTATATCAATATAGGCGCTGGACAACAGTATAAGACTATTGTCGTAACAATGAGAGTAGCAGACCCTGAAAAAGACTTAAAAGACTTTGTGGCAAACATGCAAATAACACTTGATTATGATATAGAGGACACTACTCCATTTAACTGGGGTACAGAGACAGGCGATTATATAATAGGTGTAGATAATAGAAGTAGTGCTTCATTTGACATGTATGCACTAAATGTAGCAAGTGGAGAAAGGAAAGTTACCGCAGGTAGCATAACATATAACTATACCGACCAATATCCAGATGCTATATCCATTGGATTAAACTTTACCCCAACCAAATCTACTAACTATAATATAACTGTTACAATAATATCCCCTGATGGAAAAACATATACTGCTAGTGACACTCTTAATGCTACAACCAAGTGCTTTGAAAATTGTACTTATACACAGCACTATAGCGTAGAAATACAACTCTTAAGTCATACCTACATCAAATTGGATTGTAGCCACTTTGCATCTATGGGAAGTGAAAGTGATTGGCCAGACAGTGCAAACGGTACTAAAATCCTTATCGAAATAACCGATGCTGAGTAGAATATATACAACTAGAAAAAAATCTTTAATAAGATTAACTAAAAATATACCTCTAAGAAATATACAAGAGGTATATTTTTTTATTTTACTGAATAATGCAATCTATTTTGCAAATAATACAAGTAGAATTATAGATAATAAGGAGTAGAAAATGTTAGCATTAATATCATTTATAACCGTTATTGTAGGCGCAATTAACTGGTTCTGCATAGGACTATTACAGTTTGATTTTGTTGCAGGATTATTCGGCAGTCAGAGCAGTATATTCTCTAGGATTGTATATATAGCAGTAGGTCTAGGTGCACTAGTTATATTATTCAATCTAATAGAAAACAAAGGCAAGATCAAGTTCAATTTCAAGAAAAAAGAGAAAAAAGAAGAACTTCACGCCTACCACCAACAACCACAGGTTGCAACTGTAGAGGCAGGTCAAGACTATCATAGCGAAGAGAAAAAAGAACAAACAGAGGTCGTAAAAGAAACTGGTGAGACAACCTCTTGTGATAACGGTTCATGCAAGATTGTACATGAAGAAAAGACACAAGACACAGATTTCGAGAAGTAATAGTATTCAAATAATTAAAAAATAGCTATATGTAGTACAAAAAAAGTATATTGCGATATTTGCAATATACTTTTTTGTATAGTTTTATTCTTCTACTTTTTCGAAACTAATTATATTCTTATCCTGAGACATACTATCAAATAACTCTTCGCTAGATATCTTATTATAGCAATAGAATGTCACATCCGCAATCATGCACTCTTTCTCTCTTGCTGTTCTAAAATGAACAAAGTGCTCTACCTTATATCTTTGCTTAAATTCTTCTATATAGCCTGCCTTAACCTCGAATTTTGCATGTACCTCTATAACCTTCTTAGAAGAAAAAGCCTTATTATGTAACAATAATTGCACAAATAATATGGCAATTGTAGCAATAACGCCAAGTACTATCATTCCACCACCGAACGCCATACCTATAGCCACATTTGCACATAATCCCGCTGCAGTTGTAAGACTCTTAAAACTCTCTCTCTTGTACAGTATCATACCAGCCCCTAAGAATGTAAGTCCTGTGATGATATTGCTAGCAATACGAGCAGGATCGTACTGAATACCTTGATCAAACAACTCTCCAAATCCATACTTAGATATTATCATAAGTAGCGCTGAAGTAAGGCATAGAATAGTCTGAGTTCTTACTCCCGCATCCTTTGCCCTCTTGCCACGCTCTAAACCCAGTAAAAAACCTGCAAAGCCAGCAAGCAACAATCTAATAACTAACTTCCATACCTCTGGAACCCAATCCAAAACTGGCAACTCACCAAATAAATTCATAATGATTAAACCTCTTCATGATCTTATGTAATAATATTAACAAACATTGTCACTTATTCCAAACATTTGTAAGCAAAACTAAATATTTATAACAAATAATTATATGTGCTTCAATGTATTTATGTGAAAAAAATGACACAAAAGACTGTATCATTTTTTTGTTTTATCAATTTTTCTATTTTTCCTTTCATTCATCCTATATAGTGCCATTAATTTAGGGAAATTATATCTTAGAATTGCAATTGGCATATAATTCATGATAGCATTCACAACCGCTACTGGTACACCAAAACATAACGCATATTCTAGCGGAAAAATAAAAATTATTAGAAAACCAGTAACGCAGGACACAGCATGTCCCACCCTACCATATACAATTTCTAACAAAAATCTATATACGTAGTCGTTATTAGCTGGATCAGCTATCTTATTTTTTCTAAACTTGGTCAAGTGCCCTAATTCTGGCACGCTTTCTTTCCATATTTTAATGCCGATAGCCTCATAAAATCTTTTTTCCCACTTATACACCCTATATCTTTTTGCCATAGGATTGAACCATTTATTAGGAAGCAATCTAACCAGTCCTGCTGTAGCACCATCTATGGCAATAACAGCAATAGTACTAACAACGACACCAAATATAATATAAAGCAAGTCAAAATTATATATAGGTATATTAATTATTGCATTTAGCGATATTATAAGCACCCAAGCCAACAATATCATCATAGAATACAGTATCATTATTTATTTCCTTCTTCTGTAGTATAGACTAGTGGAATACCATACACTTCTTCATATTTCTCTTTTAACAATCGTTCGTTCTCTGCCTTCATACACTCCATATTCTCTTTGTTACTCAATTCTGCATTAGGATATATTACACCTAATATATGCAGAGTATATTCTTGTACATAATAGCCATCTTTACCCAATATGTCACTATCTTGCATAGTAATCATACACGCAATTACTGGAACATTTGACTTTATTGCAAATCTAAAAGCACCAGCCTTTAGAGGTCTTGGCTTTCTATAATTCCACCACATTGCCTGCTCGGGATATATCAGCACCCAATCACCCCTCTTTAAGTAATAATCGACAGCATGCATACACTCAATCATTAGTTCTTTATTCTTTGCTAGTGGTATTGTATTCTGATTACGGAACAAAAAACCATAGAAACCTTTACCACCGCTATAATTATGTTCACCTATGATTATGTGAAGTTTTTTCTTAGCATTGTATGTCTTTAATGCATACCTTATAGGAAAACTATCAAATGGATGAAAGTGATTGCTAGTAACTACAGCACCACTTTGCAGGCCATCTAATTTGTCCATACCACATATTTCTGTAAGTATAGCATTTTTTTGTTTTATTTGCTTTTTTGTGAATTTATTCAGTAGATAATTTGCATATATATTTTTTATTTTACTGCTTAATTTCTTTCTACAATAATCTACATCGCCCACTTTCAAAGGTTCATATGGCGGGTCTTCTTCTACATCTACATCAAACAAGCCTTTTTTCTCATAATCGGCAATTTTGCTATATACGATTTGCCTATATACATCCTTCTCCATTTATCATCACCACATTTTCTATATCACTATCCGCACTAACGCTTGTGTTGTCGAAACACAAATCCATCAGGTCCACTTTTTTGTCTGCATTCTTCACATACAGATTATAATAATTCAATTCACTATTTGCCTCGTTCAGTGCCATCACTTGCAAATTTTGACCATTTACCAAATCTTTTTCTTGTTTTTCTATCGTGTAATTTGACTTAAAATCCAATATTTCTTGATAAAAATCTGTATCTACTGAATACTGCCAGAAATATTTCTCATATTTTACATTATCGAATTTCCATGGCTTATCATTAAGATTATAGTGTATTAACATTAGATCCTCTTCTGCTACAACCATATCACCTATTGGCATCTTGTTCCATACATTTTCTATATAATATACCCTGTCTTTGCATATTACATTCAAATAATCTTGATCTTGTGCAACTGTGAATTTGTATCTAGATAATACATCCACAAATACACTCTCAAAATTCATTTCTCTAAGCCCTGCCAAATTCATCACCAGAATGCCCGCATTGAAATATTTGTCTGTAGCAATACCTAATGCCCTATTGGCATAAGACTGGAATGCTGGCACAGTGGCTATTGCCTCATCCGGAATAGCACCCAACAAATTATCTCCTATATTCGTATTATACAATTTAGATATATCCCCCAGCACCACGATATCACAATCAAGGTACAAAGCCTTGTCGTATTCTGGAAACATATTTGGTATAAATATACGATAATATGTTGATTTTGTATAATAGTCTCTTGTATGGAACTTGCCACCAATCTTTGCCATACGCTTTGCTACATCTACATATTCTATTGATACATTATTACTATTGTATTGATTTAATTTATTAATATTTTCTTCTTTTAATCCGTTATTAAGTATATATATTTTGTACACATATTCTTTGCTGGCATTTGATAGCATTGACTGCATTGACACTGCTAGAAATGGCACATAGTTTTCATCTGTTGCAAAAAATATAGGTATAATCTTATTTGTATTCATAATCATTTTCCTTTTATCCATTTTTTCAAATATTAATTGTAGCTATACACGCTACAACAATATTATTACCATAATAGCACAATTAAGAACAAGCCTTTTTACACTAAACCAAGTTCTTAACAATTAGAGAAAAAAGAAATACTCTACTATCTGTAGAGTTGCTGGTAAAAACGGCTAAATATCGCCATGTTTATAAATCTACACCTTGGAGAACACTAAACGTATAAAACAAAAAACACTAAGTGCTATACTTAGTGCTAATAGAAAAATAAAATTAAAAATCATCACCATGGCCAGGATAGTGAATAATGTGATTATATTTTTCCAACTTCAATAAAGACTCTTGCATATCAGATATACTAGAGGTAGGCAAATCAACCCTGCCCACACCATCTGCAAATATTGTATCACCTGTAAATATCATATCATCTATAACATAGCACACACTATCATTTGTATGACCATGAGTACGGACTATATCTACAACTATGTCACCTATTGTAATCGTATTCTCTGGCAATGGCATTATTCGTTTGTTTGTTATAGAAATAGGCATTCGAAATAATTCACTTGCGTTTAGTCTAGGATCTTTCAGATTATTAATACCCTTAATATCTATATACACGTTGCAATCAAAATGTTTAATATAATCATTAAGGTGCAACACATGATCGAAGTGCGAGTGTGTCAAAAGAACAGCAGACACATTAATATCTCCTAATTCATCTAGTACATTTAGCACATCTTGTAGTTTTGCCCCAGCATCTACAATTATTGCATTACCACCATTTAACACGACATACGTATTACTAGCAATATGCCTACCCGTTAACTTATATACTTTCACACACACCCTCCATAACTTAATGCAAGTGTAACACAAAATATTTCTATTGTTAAGCACAAAATTTAACTTTGCATAATATTATGTATTAGTAGGTCATTCTGCCTACTCAAATTCAATATAAGGATGTCAACTATGTGTTGCAATAGACGTAATCAATGTGGATGCACGAACAATTGGGATAACTGCAACAACAATAATAATTGTGGTTGCAACGGATCATTTGATAACTGCAATTCATGCTGTAGCCCTTTTGATTCGTGCGGAAATATTATAACAAGATTTTTGTAAAATAAAAAAATATATCACGACACTTCTCGTGATATATTTTTTCTAATTCAATATCGCAATTGCCAAATTTAGCACTCCCGCAAAAGCAACCCATACCGCATAAGGTATCTGCAATATACCAGCCACTCTTCTTACTTGCCAGAAATTAAGTATCATACGAATTATTAAATACAATAGTATTAATAGCCATACAAAAGCAAACCAAAACAACTTCAAATTGAAAAATGCAATAGGCCAACAGAAATTAAAGAACAACTGAGTAGCAAAGTACCAAATACTATCCTTGTTACTCTTTCCACTATTAAGAACTAAATACAAAGATATACCCATTAACACATACAAAATAGTCCATACAATACCAAATAAAATACTTGGTGGCGCAAATGCAGGCAAATTAATCTCACTATAAATATCCAAATTGTTGTATACAAGCAAGGTTGACAACGCCCCCACAGCAAGCGGTATGAACAAACATACTATAAATAATTTCCAATTGAATTTTCTCATAACACAACACCTTCTTATAATTATGAGTATATTACTCATTATTACATCATACTAATGAGAATCTTAAAATATGCAAAAAAAATGCATTTGGCAATAATTTATCACCAAATGCAACCATTACATAACCGATTCATCCATAGAACGTACTATTCTATCCATATTAGATTTTGATTTACTATACTCTTCTATATTATCTGCAGTAGACATTACGATATCAAATATCTCATCTTTAGACATATCATGTCCAATATCATGATATTTCTTCTGTAGAATTCTGGAATTTGAATTTTTTATAATATCAGACTTTGCTTCTTTTGCCTTTTTTCTACCGTCAAGTGCTTTAATACCACCTAAGAAATAGGCTTCTGCGCCCAGTATCCCGACCGCACCTATTATCCTGGATAACATAGGATCAGAAACCTCACCAACACCAAATATACTAAGAGCAATAACTCCTAGACCAGCCACCGCACACAATGTAGCTTTCTTGGATATTTTCTTATTAGCAGTATATTTATCAATATTATCTACATTGCCTATTACAGCCTCTAACTTTGCCGTATTGATATCATCTATAACATTCTTATTATACTGATCCTGCTCGTCTCTATATTGTCTATTTACAACCTTGCCACCCTCATCATATGAAGTTAAATCTCTCTTATTGGTTGTAATCAATTCTATTTCATCATTATTAGACATAATATACCTCACACCATTTCTCTACATAGATATTATCACACTAATCATTATATCTCAAAACGATTATTGTTATAGTACCAAATTAACCTCTTGCAAATAACACATTCATTCTTTTCATATAACTAATAAAATAATAAGTTTTTCTATTCTTCGAATAGTACTGTCCCATCCATCTCTGATGGTATTGGAGTATCCATCATTCTTAATAGTGTTGGAGCAATATCGGCTAATTTGCCACCCTTCATAAGTTTTGCATCAAGATACTCCTCACCTACCACAATTAGTGGCACTAGATTGGTTGTATGAGATGTACATACACTACCATCTTCCATCAACATCTTCTCTGCATTACCATGATCGGCAGTAACAATGGCATTGCCACCAAGAGATAATATCTTGTCTATTAGTTTTCCTAGACAATCATCCACTACTTCTACTGCCCTTACCGCACAATCTAATTTGCCAGTGTGTCCCACCATGTCGCAATTTGCAAAATTAAGTATAAGCACATCCACACCATTATCTAGTACTTCAATTGCTTTCTCTGTTACCTCGATTGCACTCATTTCTGGCTGAAGATCATAGGTAGCCACCTTTGGAGATGGTATTAAATATCTATCCTCATTCAAATTTGCCCTCTCTACACCACCATTGAAGAAGAATGTTACATGGGCATATTTCTCTGTTTCTGCTATTCTTGCTTGGGTTTTTCCTATCTTTGCAAGGTACTCGCCAAGTGTATTGGTCAGATTCTTTGGCTCGAATGCCACAAGCACATTACTTAGTGTCGCATCATATTCTGTCATGCAAACATATGTAACTTCTCTATACCCATTAAGTCGATCGAAATTGTTAAAATCCGGCTCTGTAATTGCCCTAGTTATCTCTCTAGCACGATCGGATCGGAAGTTATAGAATATAACAGAATCCCCATCAGACACGCCACTATATTCATTTATAGCGACTGGCTCTAAGAATTCATCAGTTATACCTTCTTTATATGAATTTAATACATACTCTTCTATATTATCAGATTTAGCACCAATGCCATTCATTACAAGGTTATAACCCTTTTCCACTCTATCCCAACGATTATCTCTATCCATGATGTAGTATCTACCTATTGCTGTAGCAATAGTGCCTACTCCAATCTTATTAATCTCCTGTTGTAAAGCATCTACATATGTGCTACCACTAGTAGGTGGAACATCACGGCCATCCAAGAAGCAATGTACATACACCTTCTTAAGCCCTTTTGTTTTTGCCAATCTTAAGATTGCATACAGATGATTTAGACTGCTATGCACCCCACCATCAGACAAAAGTCCCATAATATGTAGAGATGAATTATTAGCTTTACAATTCTCCATAGCCTTTAACATAGCGATATTGGTAACAAATTGCCCCTCTCTAATATCTTTATCTATTCTAGTGATGTCTTGGTATACAATTCTACCAGCACCAATATTAAGGTGTCCCACTTCACTATTCCCCATTTGACCATCTGGCAGTCCTACATATTCGCCACTGGCATTAATAAGTGTATTTGGGTATTTCTTCATTAATTTATCCATTATTGGAGTATTTGCAGACCTCACCGCATTACCCTTATTACTAGTAGAATATCCATAACCATCTAATATAATTAACGCTGTTGTTTTCATTTATGCCTCCTAATTTTACGCCTTTTAGTATATCACAGAGACACGAGTGAAGAAAAATAAATTCAATATAGTTAACAAAATAATGTGCGAGATTTGTGTGGGACAAATGTCCCACCTGCCCAGAAGGCAGAAGAAATAACCATAAGGTTATTTCGCAAATCTCGCACAAAAAAACCAACCATCTCTGGCTGGCATATAATTCATTTCTTTCTGGTAATATTCACATTATCTTTCTTTCTATCCTGCAGTTCTAACACTGGATGCTTACTATCTTGATATCTATAATCCTGCCCTAATACTTCTATTGCCTTTGATATAACCTCATGGCTAGGCACCATATTCTCATCCATACCTACAACTGCTTTCTGATAAGCAAAATATCTATCATTATCTTTTAATTTTGCTACATCTTCATATCCACGATTTTTCGCTGTCATTGTGATAGTCGTCTCCAACACTTCTCTAATATAATCCTTATGACTACCTATTTTCAGCAATTCTGGAAATTCACCATCACCAAACACTTTCTCATGTGAAGTTTTCTCATATTTCTCTAGTAGTGATACAGCCAATTTCAAATGTGCGCATTCCATCTCGTAGAATTGAAGCCAAATATTTTTAATATCCTTGTCTGTCTCATCTTCGTATGCACTAAAATATAGATAACACTCCGCATATTCGTGCATAGCCCACTGCTCTAGCCATGTCATATTTGGATCTTTTAATGATTCGTACTGCGATACGTGCTCTTCTTCTATCATAGCAATTTCACTATACAATTTTCTTCCCAAATCATTCTTGTACCACTGAGCAATATTCATATAATAATTCATAGTCTGTTGCTCCGCAGCAGTAATTGTACAAGCTACCAATTTACTATACAGATCAGCCTTGTTTGCATTCATACTGTTTTTTAGATCATCCACAGGATACCTATGCTCTGCAATAGTAGGTCTTCCTGGCATAATTTCAGTATAACCACCTACTAATTTCTTCGCATCTATTCCTTTGTCCATCATTAATAAATTTGCAAATCTATACAAGTGGTCAAAATCCTCTAGTAATGCAAAATTAAGTGCCTGCTTGTTATTCTTATCCTTCTCGTTAATCGCTAGAGATGCTGTTAAATCTACCGCCAATTGCTCATAAGCAATCGTTGTCTCCAATATACTCTCATTTATTGGTTTTAGACACGCAATCACCTTCTGTTGCTGTTGTTCTTGCTTACGTACAACTGCTAGCGCATCTAGTATCTCTGGCTCATCACAGTGTCTAGCGAATTGATGCATGAACCACACCGACTCATACTCTGTACCATTCATTAGTATCACCCTAGTCTTTGTGTATGGATCTGCCTTATTCTTATTATACGCCTTTGGATACATCCCACCTATACTCAAAAAATTCTCATCTATTGCTTTTGTTCTATAATTTAATGGATTCATATTTCACCTCACTATTGGTTATTATAGACAAACACCAAAAAAATAAACTCAGCAACAGATATTTTATTTTTTACATATCTAATTTTACAAAAAATTATTACATTTCTCTTGCAAAACTAAAAAAAATGTGTATAATATATACGTGTTCTAAATAAAGGCACTAATTAAATAATGTGGAAGAATGGCTGAGCGGTCGAAAGCGGCGGTCTTGAAAACCGTTGATGTGAGAGCATCCTGGGGTTCGAATCCCTATTCTTCCGCCACATATGTGAGCTCAAATGCTCACTTTTTTATTTGAATAGGGATTTCACAGACTTCCTGTCTGTCAAATGACTTACGTCATCAACGAACCCCAGGGTATTCGGGTCCCCGTCAACTATCGTTGCCACCCGAAGTATATTCGTTTTACTCACATAGACGAATCCCTATTCTTCCGCCAAAATGTAGCACAAGGTATCTTGTGCTTTTTTGTCCTCATTTCGGGATATGCAGATTTTCATCTGCCGACAACTTTCGTTGTCTTTTGAGCCACTTTACAGCCGGAAACCCTACCCGGCAAACGGGGCGGGTACCCGTCTTGGCACAGCCAATCCACCCGAGGTATCCAACTATCGTTGCATAGACGAATGCATATTCCTCCCACCATAACAAGTGAGCAGTACGCTCACTTTTTTATTTATTAATATATCACCTATCTGCACTTTTGCTTTTGTACATAAAATATTATTTGGTATAATGTTAAGTAATAGGAGTTATACATGAAGAAAAACAATGACACTGGCGGAGTATTATTATTGGCACTACTGATAATTATTATCCCCCTATACTTATTCTATATATTTGCAAAATTTGTGTTACACTTAATATCAAGAAAAAGAACTAAAACTAAGAGCAAGTCAATTGAGATAACCTTGGATGAAGTCATTGATACAGAAGAATTATTGGAGGATTGATGCAGATGAAATTTGATTTTATCAGAAAAGATCTATTACATTACATAAAAAATGAAATAAAGCCAATGTACAAGAATTTTGACAAGGCACATAGCACATCACATTTCAATTTTGTAACCAACAACTGCATAGAATACGGAAAAGAATTACAAAAACAAGGTCAAGATATAGACTTAGAGATCGCCTATGTAGTGGGAGCACTGCATGATATAGGAATATCAAGGGGTAGAGAAAACCATGCAAAGTCATCTGGCGACATGGTACGCAAAGATATCAATTTGAGGCAATTTTACGATGATAATATTATAGAAATGCTTGCCCAATCAGTAGAAGACCACTCCTCTCACCTAGCGTACGAGCCAAGAAATATTTATGGCAAAATTGTGGCTGATGCTGATAGAAACAACACCATGTATCTGGTATTCTCTAGGCCAACAAAATACAGCATTAAGAACGAAAAACACCTAACTAGGGATGAACATATAGACAAAGTATACAATTTTGTTCAAGACAAATTTGGAAAAAATGGCTATGTAAAATATTGGCTAAATATACCACAAACAACAAAAGAGCAATTACGAGTATGGCAATTGCTAGATGATGAGAAATCATGCAAAGCCTACATTGGCGGAATATATGATGAGATCAAAAAAGGAAAGAAATAAATTATGATAATAGTAGTAGCAACAGATGAAGAATATATAATGGCAAAAGAAAGATTTGCTAAAAGTAAAATTATAAAGACTGGTGTTGGCGGATTAAATATAATAGAGAGTCTAAAAGATGTAGATAAAAATGAAGAAATATTTAATTTCGGTCATGCTGGTAGCAACAACCTACCAATAGGAACAGAAGTATATATAAAAGACTGTAGGCTATACCACCCTAACGTAGAATATGATGAGAGTACTTATCATCTGGGTGGCACAATTGACTGTTACACATCTAATGACTTTGTCCTTAGAACTAACATAACCGAGCCTTGTGTATTTGACATGGAATTAGCATATATAATGGCGCTAGGTTTTAAGAATGTAACTAGTCTAAAGATTGTAAGCGACAATCTTAGTTTGCACGAATACAACGAGACAATATCGCACATTTAATTCAAAAAACGGAACTTTACATCTTATGAAAAAGAAAATATTTATAATATTAACAATTGTACTATTAATTACTGGTATAATATTGGCTATTATTTTAATTCCAAAGAATACTACAGCACCTGAAATATTAGGAGTATGGTGGTGGAATGACAAACTGGATACAAATACTTACATGGATTTTGCAAAACAAAATAGTGTAACAGAAATATATTATTGTTCTAGTAAATTTGATAATGATACTAGTTCTTTTATTACCACAGCAAAAAACAATGACATATCTGTATATTGGCTCGCTGGAGAATATCAATGGCTAGATGATAACAGTAATCTGATATCAAAAATAGAAAAGTACATCACATATCAAGACACATATCAAAATTCATCATATAATGGCATACACTTAGATATAGAGCCACACCAAAATCCAGATTTTGACATTAGAAGAAGCGATTTGATATTATCCCTAATACAACTAGCAAACACCTTGAATACAACCTATCCAGACATCGAATTCCACTACGATATTCCTTTCTGGTTAGATGATGAGATATTATATAACGGAATAATAAAGCCCGCCTATCAGCATATGATTGACATAGCAGATAGAGTATTTGTAATGAGTTATCGTGATACATCAGAGAAGATAGAAGAAGTTGCGTTAGATGAACTAAACTATGCAAAGTCTCAAAATAAGCCTATAATGCTATGTGTTGAGACTTATAGCACTGAAGGAGACAAGGTCTCATTCATGGAAGAAGGCAATATCGCAATGATGTCTGAGATAACAAAACTACAAAAAAAATATATGAATGATATTGGTTTTGCAATACATCATATAAAATCCTGGAAAGAGTTAAAAGATTAGAAAACAAGCCCGATATTAAGTCGGGTTTGTTTTTATTAATTTTTTAATAAAACAAATATGATATTACTATGTCACACTTAAATTACAACCACATAATAAATAATAAAATAATATTATTAACATTTATATGATTTTAGATAATCTAAGTGTTATTGTACTATCGAATAATGAATATTCTTGTATTCTCGTGCTGTTTTGTCAATAGCCCACACTTAGATTAAATAAATATCGGTTGTTATCAAAAACAACCCTCATGACACTTTTTTACAATTTCATATAATATAAGTGTTGTGAATATATTTCTCTAAAACCTGCCATACTAAGCATATAGGAGGTAGAGAAACATGATCTTGTTAAACATAATAAGCCTAATAGTACTATTCATAGGTGGTATCAACTGGGGATTAGTTGGAATATTCAATTTCAACCTAGTAGACTGGATCTTCGGTGGATATAACATTGGATCTATCATAGTATATATCCTAGTACTAATTGCTACTATTTATCTAATTTATGTAGTACTAACTCGTGGCAGAATATCAATTAGCGATACTGAAAATAGATAGTCTGCAAAAGAAATAAAAAAGGCTAAAATTTAGCCTTTTTTATTGTTTAACCCAAGCACCGTTTGAATATATGTATTTTGTTAAAGTATTAGTTATTTTCTTAGTACTATTTTTTATTGATAGCAAACTCTCAAAATTATTAACTTCATAAGTCGTGGCACTAGTTGTCTTCACTTGAATTGAAGCTCCCTCGTACATATATACTTCTCCACCTACAGATCCATTTGCTGAAGTTAATGTTCCAGCAAGATATACCCTTGCAGAATCTTTCGATGGATATTGTGGTCCTCTATGTGTAGGCACAGTATCCACATATTTCGTATTAGTATAGATATTCAATTTTGTCACTGATAACGTTGCTCCACTATTTATCGTCATTACCGCACCAGGTAACATCTTGAATGATGTAGTTAATGTATAATCACCATTAGTAAGTGTAATATTATGCCTCCAACAAAGAGGGAAATCTACTTTTTCAGTAGTTACATTTTCTCCAGCAATATTCATTGACATAATCTTTGTAGTAGCACCTCCTGCTAATGTCATATACATTACTCCTTCGTACCATCTGTTATTAATATTAAAATCATCTTTAGCAATCACATATTTACACTCAACATATGCATTATTACTAGATAGTTTTAAGAAATGACTATCAGATGTTCCTATAAATTTAATTTCTGCATGATTGTCTTGATCATCAGCATACATATTTGCATGAGCAATCAATTCCGCAGACCCATATAATCTAAATCTGGATACAATATTCCTAAATTCAAATTGATTAAATGGGGTTACTATTTTCTTAAACAACGAACTATATGCATAAGACATATATGATCCACCACGATGATCTCCAACAATAAATGGCAGATGTACAGCACCACTTTTTATCTCAACAATACTATTCTTGTTGTATACAGAGGTATCATCTATATAACCATAACATGTTAGCGTACCATTGGATACAACTTTTGCACCTTCTTCTAATTCTAATTCTGCAAAATATCTACCAGTTTGACCAGCAGATCCTTGGCCACCACCTGTACCGGTTAACTCACCAGCAATCAACATTGATCCGTTAATTGTTAGGGTTTTACCCGATCGTAATACAACCCTATTAGTCAATTCTAAGAAATCAAACTCCTTAACTAAGCAATAAGTTTCCGAACCCGAGACATTATCATAATGCAATTTCGCTACGCCATCTTCATTCCACTCTACTGCACTACTACCTACACCTAATGCATATGGCAATGTCAATGTTACTTTTTCTTTTATCTCAGCATCATCCGCTATCACTACATTACCAGATATATCTGGAATAACTAATATGTTATCGTTAGCCACTGCTAGATCTAATGCCTTCTCAATACTACCATAATATGTTGAACCTATATAGCACACTGCCTTATAGGTTATATTCATAGTAAAGTTCACGGACTGATAGTTGCTATTACCCGGATTGTAATTAACCATAATAGCATTTGCTTGATTACTAGAATTATCTCCAATAGTCCAAAGTGGAGCAGTGTAAGTAGATTTTCCAGTAGTAAACACATTACCTGCCAGATCTTTTACCTGCAACTTTGCACTTATCACATCTGTTATAGTATTCTCATACATCGCTAGACTAGACAAATCCAACACATAATTATCATCAGTACCTTTGGTTAAAGCAATATTATTATTCTCAGCCTCGTGCCACAATACAGTAGGCATAGCAGGACTAATAGTAAATGGTATAGTCTCTAACAATGTTGTATAATTACCATCACCTAGCACTTCGAATTTAGCAGTATAACTACCGGCGTTCGTAGGAACAACATTACTAACAACACCATTGCTATCAATGTATGTAACCGTAAGAGTATTATTACAATACTTTGCTTCAGCCGTACCCGCCTTAGATGATGGATCTAACATATATGTGAAGCCAGACATACTAGGCCCTGTAGTCCACTCATTAGTGGCTTTATTTATCGTAATAGTCAATGATTTATTTGTAGTTGTTGTATCTGACCACTTATAATTACTATTTGGTAAGGCAAGGGATATATTATATGTACCAGCATTAGTTGCAGATGCATTACCTGATACAACACTGCCTTCCATTGTGATCGTATAATCGCCTGCACTTAGTATAGTATGACAAGATCCATCATAGGTATATGATCCAGCTTGTGGGATTGAAACAATCTTGTGTGTGATAGTATATGTTATGCTATGGGTAATACCATTATAATTAGTACACTCTGGTACTGTAAATACTGCAGTGTATATACCCACATCAGTTGGCACATAGTCTAACATATTACCATTAACATCCTTGTATGATACAACAACTGTACTACCAAATTTGTCTACGCCCTTATCCATTGTAGCACCACTACCAGTATATTCTACTTCCTCTTCCATGGATGGGTATGATTCCCAGTTATTCTTATTTGATTTTGTAATGCTGAAATATATTGTCTTGATAGTAGAATTATTATTCTCGTTCCACCAATAATTCTTAGCATCAACCAGTGTTAATGTAATAGGATAATCGCCTACATTAGTACCAATAGCTGTATTGCTAGCTGTATATCTAGCATCCTGTGGAGCACTAGCTGTGTGCTCACTACCATCATACATTACACTAGGAATAGGCTGAACATTTAATACACATTTCGCTATGCTGAATGTAACCACCTCTGTTCTAGTCATGTAATTGACTGTGTCATCTGGAGCAAATACTAGTGTATGTGTCGCTGTTCCGGCATCACCCACTGTAGTAGTCGCCTCTCCTACCCATGACCATGTTCCCGTAGTAGTATCTGGCAACTCACTTGCAAATAACAAATCACCGTAAGTGGCGGTATAATTATCACTCACAACATCGGTATTCTGTACTTTATTTATCACAAACTGCAAGGTCTGTGTACCATAAGTATTATCAGACCATTTGTAGTTGGCACTATCTAAGGTTAAGACTATATCATAACTGCCTGCATTCTTATACTTATTCTCTCCATTATCGCTGAATGTATAATAATCGCTAGGTGTAATATCATGTGCATGGTACTCGCCATCATATG
>SVIC01000005.1 GCA_015055515.1 Clostridiales bacterium
AAGAGGCAAAACTGTTGAGGAAATTTTATAATTTTAAGGAGATTTAGAAATGGCAGAATTAGAGACAAAGAAGACAACAACTGTTAAGAAATCTACTACTAACAAATCTCAGAAGACAGTTGCTACTAAGAAAATAAGAGTTACTCTAGTTAAGAGTACAATCGGTTATAACAAAGACCAAGCTAGAACAGCAAAAGCTCTAGGTCTTGGCAAATTAAATTCATCTCACGAACTACCTGATAATGATGCTGTAAGAGGCATGATTTTCAAAATTAAGCACTTAGTTCGTGTAGAAAATGTTGATTAGGAGGTTGCTTTATGAAATTACATCAATTAGCTCCTGCACCAAATTCAACTTTTGCACAAAAGAGAGTAGGTAGAGGTATTGGCTCTGGCTTAGGCAAGACTGCAGGCAGAGGTACAAAAGGACAAAACTCTAGAAGTGGTGGCGGTGTTAGACCAGGATTTGAAGGTGGACAAATGCCACTTACTAGAAGACTTCCAAGAAGAGGTTTCAATAACAAGAATTTCAAAGAAGTATATAATATTATCAATGTTGCTGACCTTGAGAAGTTTGATGCAAATAGTGTAATAAATATCGAATTTTTGCAAGAGAAAAATATTATAAATAAAGTTGCCCCTTATGGATTGAAAGTATTGGGAAATGGAAATATTACTAAACCTTTCACAGTTCAAGCAAAGAAGTTTTCTGAAAACGCAATACAAAAAATCGTAAATGCAGGTGGCAAAATCGAGGTGCTATAATGTTCAGAAGACTTGTAGATGCCTTTAAGGACAAAGATCTTAGAAAGAAGATATTCATTACTATAGGTCTTATCCTTATATATAGGCTAGGTTGTTGGATTGTTGTACCAGGACTAGATCCTATACAATTCAAGAATAGCCTAGGAGTAGGCGAAGAGCTTACTTTTATGAATTTGCTTAACTCAATTAGTGGTGGAGCGTTAGCCAATGGTGCTATATTTGCACTAGGTATATCTCCATACATTAGTTCATCTATTATAATACAACTATTGACATTGGTTATTCCTGGTCTTCAGAGACTATCTCGTATGGGAGAAGAAGGCAAGCAAAAAATGTCAGCATATACTAAATATTGTGCTTTAATACTAGCTTTGATACAATCTATAGCTATTGTATTATCATATCAGTCAATCATTAATACAGAGATTGGACCAGCTTGGTTGGTATCAATTATGGTTGTTCTAATCCTTGTTGCAGGTTCTATGGCAACATATTGGTTGGGTGAGAAGATCACTGAAATGGGTATCAGCAATGGTCAGTCATTGTTAATATTCGTAGGTATTCTATCTACATTTGGTAATAGCTTATACGCTGCATTATTTGATGCTAATGGCGTATTTAGCGGTAATATGGATATGTTGTTGGAATTAGTTTACTTCATTGTTGCATTAATCGTAATCTTCGGATTTATCGTATTTATGGATATGGGCGAGAGAAAAATTCCAGTTCAATATGCTAAGCAAATTAAAGGTAGAAAGATGTATGGTGGTCAAAGCACATATATTCCTATTAAAGTAAATTCTACAGGTGTTATGCCTATTATATTTGCAATGACATTTATATCATTGCCACAGATTTTAATTAGTCTGTTTGCACCTAATTCTCAGAGTGGTTTCGCTAAGTTCATTAATGAATATATCGGAACTCAGAGTTGGTTGTATTTCATATTAATGGCTGTGTTTATTATAGGATTTGCTTATTTCTGGGCACAAATTACATTTAATCCTGTAGATGTATCTAAGAACATTCAACAGAATGGTGGATTTATTCCAGGTATTAGACCAGGTAAGGCTACCGCAGATTATTTGAAGAAAATATCCAATAGAATAACATTATTTGGAGCAATATTCCTTGCGCTTATTGCAATGATTCCAAGTATTATATTTAAGATAATTGGTACAGGTACATTGGTTAATGCATTCAGTGCTACTGGATTATTGATCGTTGTATCGGTTGCAATTGAATTGGATAAGCAATTAGAAGCACAAATGTTGATGAAGAATTATAAAGGCTTTTTGAAATAATAAGCCAAAAGGATGTGAATATGCGTTTAGTTCTATTAGGCCCAGTAGGCAGTGGTAAGGGCACTCAAGCAAAACTTATTAGCGAGAGATATAATGTTCCTCATATTTCTACTGGAGAAATTTTTAGATGGAATATTCAAAACAATACAGAATTGGGTCAGCAAGCAAAGAAATTTGTAGATGCTGGTGAGTTGGTTCCAGAGGAATTAACTATTAAAATAGTAGAGGATAAACTAGCTAGTGAAGAATGTAAAAATGGCTTCATTTTGGATGGTTTTCCTAGAAATTTAGTGCAAGCCAAGGCACTTGAAAAAATGGCAACAATAGATAAAGCATTGTTAATCGATTTGGAAGAAGAAGAGATTATCAAGAGATTATCTAGTAGAAGAATGTGTAGAGCTTGTGGCAACTCAACCTCTGTTGATTGGTTGGTTGATGGCAAGTGCGAGAAATGTGGTGCTGAAGTCTATATTAGAGATGATGACAAACCTGAAGTTATCAAGAATAGACTGAAAAAACAAGCAGTTCCACAAGATGTTGTAGAATTTTATAAAAATAAGAACGTTTTCAGTGCTATTCATGCTACCGATGAGATAGAAAAGACTTACAAATTGGTAGATGAAGTATTGAAGACAATCTAGGTGTTCAATGATCAACATTAAAACCGAAAAAGATTTGGAGACAATGCGTATAGCGTGTCAAATAACTCGAGATACACTTGATTATTTGAAGTCTAAGGTCAGAGTAGGAATTACTACTAAAGAGTTGGACAAACTTGCATATGATTATATCATTAGCCGTGGTGCGAAGCCATCATTCTTAGGATATGGTGGCTTCCCAGCAACCATTTGCACATCTATCAATAGTGTAGTCGTTCATGGTATTCCTGATGATACTGTATTATGCGATGGTGATATTATAAGTATAGATTGCGGTGCTTATTATAATGGTTTCCATGGTGATGCCGCTAGAACTTATACGGTAGGCAAAGTTAGTCCAAAAGTTAAAAGATTGATAAAAATTACTGAACAGAGCTTTTTTGAGGGTATAAAAGGGTTAAAATCAGGTGCTTTTGTGGGGGACATCTCCAATAGAGTACAGACTTTTGTTGAGAAAAATGGTTATTCTGTTGTTAGGGAATTGGTAGGTCACGGCATTGGTCGTGAAATGCATGAAGATCCAATGGTTCCTAATTTTGGAAAAGCTGGAAGTGGTGTTAAACTTAATGCTGGAGCAACAATCGCAATTGAGCCAATGGTTAACATGGGCGATAGGAAGGTTATGTTCTTAAGCGATGGTTGGACATGCAAAACAAAAGATGATATGCCTTCAGCGCATTATGAAAATACAGTGCTGATTACCGAGAATGGCGTAGAAATTTTAACTTTATAGAAGTAGGTAAAACTATGCAAGAATTTCAAAAAGGGCTAATTGTACGCACAATTTCAGGTCATGACAAGAATATGGTTTATTTAGTGTGTGATGTTATAGGTAGCACAGTATTACTTGTAAATGGTAAGAATAGACCAATAGACAACCCAAAGAAGAAGAACGTCAAACATATTATCAAGGTTGGCTTGTCGAACGAATTGTTGGACTTGATGAACAATAATAAATTAGACAATTCAATGATAATTAGATTGTTGAAGAAATATAACTAAGGGGGCTGTTTATTTTGTCAAAACAAGATGTAATAGAAACAGAGGGCGTTGTAGTAGAAGTATTACGTAACGCAAATTTCAAAGTAAAACTTGCCAATGGCTATATAATCACAGCATACCTATCTGGTAAGTTGCATTTGAATAATATAAGGATATTGGTTGGCGATGCAGTCAAGGTAGAGATGTCCTTGTATGACTTAACAAAAGGCCGAATAATTTGGCGTATGAAACAACAAAAAACTGAGGAGAGTAATTAGAAATGAAAGTAAGACCATCAGTAAAGAAAATGTGTGATAATTGTAAAATTATTAAGAGAGATGGAACTGTAATGGTTATATGCTCTAAATACCCTAAGCATAAGCAAAGACAAGGCTAAAAATATTTAGTCTAGCATTTTTATGTCAAATAATATTGTGCTTATTGTATTGATTTTTTACATAAATAATGTTATAATATAATAATTATAATGGTTTCTATCTAATTGTTATGATTTTATGGCGAAGTTATGTGTTTTTCTTTGCCTTTATATTATAGTTATCAGCAAAAAACACCTTTATTTTGAAAATAATCATGTCATTAGGGCGGCTGGAAGTAACACTACTTACTTCTCCTATTGCATGTATATATAAATTTATATTTTATTTAATAAAATTTGGAGGAAGTTAAATGGCTCGTATTGCTGGAATTGATTTACCAAGAGAGAAGAGAGTAGAGATTGGTTTGACATATATCTTCGGTATTGGTAGACAAACATCTAACAAAATCTTAAAAGAAACCGGCGTTAACCCAGATACTCGTGTAAAGGATCTTACAGAAGATGAAATAGCTGCTATAAGAACTTATATTGAGAAGAACTGTGTTGTAGAAGGTGACTTACAAAGAGAAATTTCTCTTAACATTAAGAGATTACAAGAAATCGGTTGTTACCGTGGTGTAAGACATAGAAGAGGTCTTCCTGTTCGTGGTCAAAACACTAAGCAAAATGCTAGAACTAGAAAAGGTCCAAAGAAGACTGTTTCAAAATCTAAGAAAGCTAAATAAAAATAATTAGTAGGAGATAATAACAAAAAATGGCTGCAGTTACAAAAAAGAAAAAAGTAGTTAAAAAGAAAAGAGTAACTAAGAATTTAGACAAAGGCTGTGCATATATTAACGCATCTTTTAATAATACCATCGTTACAATCACTGACCAAGCCGGAAATGCTATTACTTGGAGCAGTGCTGGTAGTTTAGGACTAAGTGGTTCTAGAAAGAGCACTCCTTATGCAGCTCAACAAGCAGCAGAAATTGCTGGAAAGGCTGCAAAAGAGCAAGGTCTAAATAGTGTAGATGTATATGTAAAAGGCCCAGGTAATGGTAGAGAGACTGCTATCAGAGCATTACAAACAGCTGGTTTGAATGTTACAATGATTAAAGATGTATCACCAATACCTCACAACGGATGCCGTCCACCAAAGAGAAGAAGAATATAATCTATCTTTGGCTAGAAGCATTGATGAATTAGAAATAAAATGATGATCTAATTATATGATCATTCTTCCAGTCGATATTAATATATTGACAGATTTAAGGAAAAAATAAAGGAGATAATTAAATGGCAAAATATACTGGTGCAGATTGTAGATTGTGCCGTAGAGAAGGTTGCAAACTTTTCTTAAAGGGTGAGAGATGTCTATCTAGCAAATGCCCAATTGAGAAAAAAGCTGCTGTTCCTGGTGTACATGGACAGGCTAGAAAGAAGGCAACTGAATATAGTCTACAATTGAGAGAAAAACAAAAAGTTAAGAGAAGTTATGGCTTGCTAGAAAAACAATTCAAGAAGTATTACGATATGGCTAGTACAATGAAGGGTATTGTCGGTGAGAATATGCTTTCACTTCTAGAGAGAAGACTAGACAACGTTGTATACAGAATGGGTATTGGTTCTTCTAGAGCAGAGTCTAGACAGATCGTTAATCATGGCCACATTACTGTAAATGGTAAGAGTGTAAACATCCCTTCTTACCTAGTAAAAGCAGGTGATGTTATTGCTATTAAAGAGAACAGTCAGGAGATAGAAGCATTCAAGGCATTAAAAGACTTGAAAGTTGTATTACCTAAGTGGGTAGAATTCGATAGCAAGGCATTGGTTGGCAAGGTTGTTGCTTTACCACAAAGAGATGATATTGACTTGAATATTAAAGAGCACTTAATTATAGAGTTGTACTCTAAATAATCCTAAAAAGTGAGGAATTTTTCAATATGATGGAAATAGAGAAACCAAAAATTACTTGTGAAGAAACTGAAAATGGTTGTTTTGCGAGATTTATTGTTGAGCCACTAGATAGAGGATTTGGTATAACAATTGGTAACTGTCTAAGAAGAGTTTTGTTATCAGCTCTTCCAGGTGCAGCTGCTATTGGTATAAAGATTGAAGGTGTTCAACATGAATTTTCTACAATCAAAGGTGTTGTAGAAGATGTGGTTGATATTGTTCTTAATATCAAGAATCTTGCTGTAAAGGCGTATGATACAACTAAAGATTTTAGCACAGTTCTTACTATTAACAAATATGGTGAGGGAGAGGTTACTGCCGCAGATTTCGAGCCTAATGATTTGGTAGAAATTCTTAATCCAGATCTTCATATTTGTACATTAGATAGTGGTGCTAAATTTGAGATGCAAGTATTTATTGGCAGAGGCAGAGGTTTTGTTGCTGCAGATGCACACAAGCCAGAAGATGCCCCAATTGGATATATTGCAATTGATTCCAATTTCACACCAGTCAAGAAAGTTAATTACTTTGTACAAAACACACGTGTAGGACAAAGTATTGATTATGATAAATTGACTATAGAGGTAGAAACTAACGGAACCCTATCTGCTAGAGAAGTAATTAGCTTGTCTGGCAAACTTATTCAAGATCACATCTCATTATTTGTAGATTTGGTTGAGAGTATGTCCCAAATGGACTTGCTTGTAAGCAGAGAAGAAGATAAACAGACAAAAGTATTAGAGATGACTATTGATGATATGGATTTATCAGTTAGAAGTTATAATTGCTTGAAGAGAGCAAATATATTGACTGTTCAAGATTTAACAAAGAAGACAGAGTCGGATTTGGCTAAGGTTAAGAATCTGGGTAAAAGGTCTTTGGAAGAAGTCATTGCTAAGTTAAGCGAATATGGTTTGTCTTTGCGTAATGATGAAGAATAAAAAGGAGAAAGTTAATGAGAAAGTTAAATAGACCAACTGATGAAAGAATGGCTGTTATCAAAGGCTTGGCTACTAGTTTGTTATGGTATGGCAAAGTAGAGACTACTTTGGCTAAAGCAAAAGAAGTAAAGTCTTATGCTGAAAAACTTTTGACTCTTGCTATCAATACTTACGAAGACAATGTAAAAGTTGTTAAGACAGTTACTGATGAGAAAGGTGTAAAAGTTCAGAAAGAAGTAATCAATGATGGTGTAAAGAAGTTGAATGCTAGAAGAGCTATTATGAGCAAAGTATATGATGTTCAAGAGCAAAGAGGCGACAATGAGACAAAAGCTGATTTTGTTGCTAGAACTAAGAATATCAATCATCCTCTTATCGAGAAGATATTCAATGAACATGCTCCAAAGTATGCTACAAGAAAGGCTGACAAAGGCATCGGCGGTGGCTATACTAGAATCATCAAATTAGGCACTCGTAATGGTGATAATGCTGAGATGGCAATCATTGAACTAGTTTAATAAATGTAAAAAACTGCAATATAATATTGTAGTTTTTTTATTTCATATATATCTTTGTTTGGTTTATTGATTACAATTTAGTAAAATAAATATATGAAGATAATTATCTAATAATAAGGTAAAAATGAAGAATAGTATTTGCATTACAGGTTTGTTATCTCAATATACTGAAAATCTTACAAAAGAAGTGTCTATTGCTCTAGGCACTAATTTTGCCAGTCTTAGTAGCATGATTGAATTCGATTTGGTGGATGTGTCAGAGACAATAAATGTGTGTGGTATAGATTATTATAAAGGAATTGTGTCAAAGAAATTAAAAGAGTTGTCTTCTTTTGATAATACCACTATATATGCAAATTATTATATGCTACAATATGATGTGTGCAGAAATATTGTGAAAAATGATTTGTTAACTATATATATCGATGTAGGCGAAAAACTGTATAATAAAAAGTTGCAAGATGAGAATTTGACTGAATTGGAAATGAAATTAGAAAAGGGTGCTTATAAAGTAAGAAATAAGTATTTTTCTAAAAATGCAGATATTGTTATCAAGGCAAAGGATAAGACACAAGCTCAGATTATAGAGAATATAATAAAAACAGTGTTCAAATATTATTCTAAAGAGGTGAAAAAAAATGAAGCTAGAAAAAAGAGTAGTAAATAATATAAGGACTTTGGCATCGGATGTTGTAGCCAATGCAAAAAGTGGACATACGGGTATAGTACTTAGTTCTGCACCTATTTTGTACACGCTTTTTGCTAGACATTATAATAATTCTCCTAAATGCACTAATAGTCTACTTCGGGATAGGTTTGTAATGAGTGCCGGACATGGTAGTGCCTTGCTTTATACAATATTACACCTTTTTGGGTATGGGATTACACTAAAAGACTTGCAAAATTTCAGAAAGTTAGGTTCTGTTACATCTGGTCATCCAGAGTTAAATGTTAAATATGGGATTGAGTGTACAACTGGACCACTAGGACAAGGGGTTGCGACAGCTGTTGGTATGGCAATTGCTCAGAAGAGGTTACAAAGGTACAATCGTCCAGATTGCAAATTATTTGATAATAAAGTATATACATTGGTTGGCGATGGTTGCATAATGGAGGGGGTATCATTCGAAGCGTTAAGTCTAGCAGGATCGCTAAATCTTGACAACTTAATTGTACTATATGATAGTAATAATAATACTCTTGATAGCGATACAAAAAACACTCTAAATATAGATATAAAACAATATATAACATCGTTGGGTTTTGATTATTATCTTGTAAAAAACGGAAACGATACATCGGCTATTGATAGAGCAATTTCGCGAGCAAAAATGTCAAAGAAGCCATCATTCATTGAGGTGAAAACAATACTTGGTTTTGCTTCTGATGTGGCTGGAATGCATGAGTCTCATGGACTTGTAATGGACAATGCTCAATTATCTAAATTAAGGCTTAATTTAGGCGTAAAAACAAAATTGTTTGGAATTGAAAATGATGTAAAAGACTATCTAAAAAACATGGTAAAGAACAACAAATTCGATATTGTATCAGAGGCAAAAATTGCAGAATATAAGAATAAGTACATGTCTGACTATCTGGATCTGATGAAAGAGTTGTATACAGATTTTTCAGAAGCAACATGTGCAGAAATTGCAGAAATAAAATCCACAGAGTCTACAAGAAATATAGCAGGGGTCGTCCTAGATACGTTGTCTAAGAAAAATCCTACAATACTGGGCGGAAATGCGGACCTAAGTAGTTGTACAAAGGCTATTATTAAAGATTCGGGAAATATTACAAAAACGGATTTTGATAACAGAAATATATTATTTGGTGTTAGAGAGTTTGGTATGGCTTGTATTTCCAATGGCATAGCATTGTCTGGGTACAAACCTTTCTGTGGTACATTTATGGTGTTTAGCGATTATTTGCGTAGTGCGATAAGAAGTAGTGCAATAATGAATTTGCCAGTGGTGTATATTTTGTCACATGATAGCGTTGCTGTCGGTGAAGACGGTCCTACTCATCAACCGATAGAGCAAATAGATTCATTTAGGGTAATGCCAAATGTAAATGTATTTAGACCATATAATACAGAAGAAATAGTTATGGCTTATAATAAAGCTTTTTCATCGACTACTACGCCTTCTGTAATTTCTCTTACTAGACAGCCAATAAATATCATTGCAACGCCAAAACAGGAATTGCAAAATGTAGAAATGGGCGGTTATGTAATTGCAAAAGAAACATTGAAGTTAGAAAAGGTGTTGGTTGCGACAGGTAGCGAAGTGGCATTAGCGCTTGAGATAAAAGAGTTGTTGGAGAAAAAACATAAAGTTGGTTGCAGGGTTGTTAGTATTCCTTGTGCGGAAGTTTATATGGCACAAACGGCTAAATATAGGGATTCTGTAATACCTGCAAGCGCAAGGATTGACAAATATTGTATAGAGGCTGGATCGTGTAAAACTCTGTGTGGTGTTGTACCGGGAGTTGCTCGCAATATAGGTATTAATGAGTATGGTATTAGTGCACCTATGGCAGATGTATATAAATATTTCAAATTTACAGCAACAGATATTGTCAATGATATAATGAAATAATAAAAAAGATGTTGAATTTTGCAACATCTTTTTTTGACAAATATTTGCTAATTTATATACTGTATCGTATTGTTTGACAATAATGGCTATATTTTTTATAATAAATTATATTTATTATAGTTTTTGATATAAATAAAAATTACTCAATAACAGATAATAAAATTTAAGGAAATATAGGTGAAGAAAAATGAAAAGAAAGATTGCAACATTGTTACTAGTTTTATTCAGTTCAGTAATGTCGTTATTTGGCATTGGTTGTAACTGTGGCAACGGTGGAGATGATTTAAGTCTACAATCTTCAGTACTAGGAGAGTGTACTGTAGTAGATGGATTGGCGGATACATATTTGTTGTTCCATAATTCAAACGAGGAATTGGCAAATATAAATGTCTCGGCTCCGAAAAAGTTATATAACAAATTGGTGTTAGAGGTAGAAGTAGTCAATGCGTCTGATGAAGCAAAGAAGTTAGGCTATACCACTTCTTCGAATGCTATATCTGTGAAAATAACTGAAACTGATGGAAGCAAGTCGATAGTGGAAGTATATGCCACCGATACTGGATTTGCTAAGTTGACAGTGTACAGTTCTATGGGCAATGTTAATAAGTCTTTTGATATATATGTAGAGAAAGCAACCTCTATTATGGAATCAAAGAACAATATGGCTGTAGCACAGGGGTCTTCACTTAACTTAAATGATAAAAATATTCAATCTAAATTTGTTAAGTATTCTAATAATACTACAATGACTGATGTTAGTATAGAAATCGCAAAAGATAGTTTCTTATTTGATGCAAATACTACATCGGCATCGCAAGAGGCTTTTATAAATGGGTTGGATAATTACATAACAATATCTGGCGGAAAGATTGAATGTGCCGATGGTGATTGGTTAGAAGAAAACTTACACTTGATGGCTGGGTCAAAAATGTATATTCCTGTCAAGGTTAAGAACAACACCACTGGCATATACATGACAAAATTAGATGATAAGGTAAATCCTACTATTCACTACATAGAAGTTGTAAATGTCAGAGAGATATCTAATTTATATATGAATAGCTTCGATGAAAATAGAGATGATATTGTATTAAGCAAGTTGGAAAATGATGGAATTGTTGGTTCGGATTATTTTGAAATATCATTAGCAAAACCATCAGAATCAATAGATTTTGATAACAGCGTTTTAGCATATCTTACAAATAGAACAATTACATTTGCATATACAGAAGATAATTCAAAACAAGAAATGTCTGGTGCGTTGTATTCATTTGATGTTGATTATTCATACAACCCTTATACGACCGATAATCAGAGGGGTTTTGTAAGTATTACAAATACTACAACACCTACATCTGAATTAAAGTTCAATGTTCAGTCTACAAGCAAAGATAATTATGAAGTTGTAAAGATAGATGTGGATTATAACGATTATCCGGGACTATTTACACAAAGCATATTTATCAAATTTATTTCAATGCCAGTACCTACAGAAGACAAGATACTTGTAAATGGTGAAGATGTAAACAGTATTACACTATTTGGCAAAGACGAGTATTTTGGTAAATTGGGTGCCGATATGCAGATTGGTGTAGATGGCTTCGATAGAGTAGGATATGAGTTGCGTTTCATTGCTAGAAGTCAGGGTGCTGAAGACGAAGAAATTACGCCAAATGATGCAAATTCAGTTCTTAATATGTCTACATCAGCAACACAAAATAACGGATTGTATACTCAAAGATCAAAATTCTATTTGTCTTATAACGAAGAGAAGGTAATTCCATCATCTAGATATTATGCTGTTGTATCATTGAATTACAACATGGCGGGAAATAATAATCCAGATGAATATGATACTTTTGAAGTAAAAAAAGAAATATTGCTGGATTTGAAGAAAGGTCTAGACAAAGAGGATATGGTCATTGGACAACAAGGATCCAATTTCGTACTAGATGTTACCGATTATGAATACAAGCAAAAACAAGTCGTATTCATGTTGCCAGAATCCGATCTTAGTATGATTGATTATATTGATTGGAATAATATGTTGCCACAACAGGCTGGTAGTAATAAAGACAAATCAGGAGTTCGTTATAATAGCGATTACTTTACTATAATTGTAGAAAAAATAGAAAATCCAGATAATCCTGGAATGATAGTAGATGCACTTGTGTTAGTGCCTAATGATAATTGGAAGACAACAAATGGTAAAGAAGGTGTAACACTAAGATTTGAGAATGGCTATGAGATAAATAATATATATGTAGAATGTGTTGTGCCAATTATGTTCGATACAGCAAATTATGCTATGGGAATTGAGTATGATGAAGAGCATACAAGCCTTCTATATAATCAATCACTTTTCAGTAAAGAAGATGACTATGGCGCTTATTCAACATATATTGATTGGCAGAATTATTCTCAATTATCAAACGTTCAGACTAAGGATAATTTAGAATACACATCGTTACATAATCTGGTTTTGACATCAGGCTCTAAGTTCAGTATAAAAATGAACAATCTTGTATATAACAATGGCGATCTATATCTATATGATATTACATCACATGTTGAAGGTAATTTTATAAGTAAATCTGTCGTTAAAAGTTACAATAATGGTGAAATTGTTACAGAGTCGCTTATAAGCAAGAGAAATACTCCGGATCTATTAAAACTAACTTATAGCGGATATGTTTATAATGATGGCAAATTACAAAATGTAAAATACTCACATTATCTATACATATGGGTATTTAATCCATTACAAAACGTTGAGATTCTTGATAAGACCAATGTTCTATTATATGAAGAGGGCACAGTAGGTGCTTATAATGTAGAACGTAGTGAGTACGTTATTAAGTATAGATTGAATTCCGATAGTAATCTAAGTTCTGCTATAGCAAATCTTGGTGGTTGGGCAAATACAGAAAATAATGATGGTGTAACAATAGATATTATTGTTAATAACGGAGAAGATCTTGTTAAAAATCTTCCTATAATTAATTGGGACAACGCAGAAGAGCATGGAATCATCAAAGATGAGATTATTGTTAATGATTTAGAAGGTGAGACTCAAGCGTCTCCAGAGAATTCTAGTGGAAAGAAAATTGTACAGGTTGAGTTATCAGATATCATTGTTGCTACAGGAATTAACGTTGAAGATGATACTATCTTGCAATTATCGCTAAGGATTTCTGAAAGTTTCATAAATGATAACCTGCAGTACTTTGATGATTTGAATACTTTAAGGAATTCGATTTTTGAAAAGCTTGATGATTTGACAATTTCTGTTGTAGCAAGACAGTTTGGCTCCCATGAATCCATAGATTATGTCAACTTAAGATTAGATGCTGCCAATATGGTAGAAAAGGTTGTTATTAACTCTATTAATGTTAAAGATGGCGGAGCAATTGAAGTTGCGGATGATGGTATATATGCCGAGGTTAGAAATGGCGAGAATGCTATTAAGACATACGACATTAATTACGACATAAAAGGTACTGATCCTATATTGAACACAAATATTAGGTTGGAGTATGGTCATAGCACAAATGCTAGCGGTAAAAACATATTTACTTTGGTAGATGAGAATGGTATAGAGTTAAGCAATGCAAACGGCTATGTGGTAAATGGTGGGCATATTTATATTAAGTCCAATGGTGTTGCAGGATCTCAGGTATTATATATTGTTAGCGAAGACTCCTATACAATGGATGAGAACAATAGTATTGTTAGAGATCCTAATAAATGTGTAGCATTGACAGTAACAGTGGCTGATGGATCAGAGTCATATCCATTCAGAATATACAATACCGGCGATTACAAAGAAATGCTAGATGATATTAAGGAAGGTAACTATTATCACTATAATTTAGTAAGAAATATTAACCTATCTGGATCGCAGTTCAGCTTGTCGAAGTTAAGTGCTATCAAGATAGAGACTGAGAGTAGTTTCTCACTAAGTGGTAAATATTCTTATACATCGCTATCGGGTGAAGAAATAACAGCAAATCAACACAAGATAGTTATTAACTGGAACGAAGAGATAGAAATTAGTGAAGATAATAATTCATTTGGTTTGTTTGGATCGTTAAACGGTGCTAATATAAATATCTCTAATATATCGGTAGATGTAAATGCAAATATTACAATGACTGGAAGTGATGTTGATACATCATTCGGTGTCATCGCTGGTAGTGTGACGAAAGCAACAATTAAAGAGTGTTATATATATGGAGATATTACAATAGCAGATGCTGTTGAAAACAGCGGAAAGGCTTTCTATATAGGCTCTATAATAGGCTCTATGAATGGCGGTAGTCTAGAGGGTACAGGCGATACCGCATTGAACAATAACAATATCAATTGCAATACAACAATTCTTGTAAAAAGACAAACTTATGATGATGGTAAATACATTGTAGGTGGTGCGGTTGCAAATTCTGTCGGTGCAACAATTAATAATATATCCGCATACACATCTATATCATTGCCAGGAAGTGACAATATTGTAGGTGGTGCGGTTGCACAAGCTGATACTACAACAATAGAAGGTGCTGTATCTTATGCAGATATTACAGCTAGTGGTACCATTGGTGGACTTGTAGGTATAACAAATGCTACAAATATAAATTTAAGTAAAGTATATTTCATCAATGATTCTTCTTCTATCAAGACAGCCATTAATGCAAGTGGTACAATCGGTGGTATAGTAGGTGTCATGGATGGTAATAGTAGTATAGCTTATTCTTATGTAAGAGGATTTAATAAGAAATCTATTAGCACTACAGATAGTGGTTACCAAGGTGATATTTTGTTAGGTAGCGGTGCAACGTTCGGCGGACTTTGTGGTATACTTAATAATGGCACAATACAATCTGCATATTTTGATGCAAGTGTGAAGTATACTAGTGTTCCACAAGATGCTGTTAATGCATTGTTCGGAAATATAAATGTTAATTATAATACATCCAATATTAAAGATATTTATGCAAAGGTTAGAACAAATGCTATCATTAACAATGAACAACTTGTTGCAAATGGCTGGACTGAGTTTGGTTATCTGTATGTAAATGGGAAAGAAGTAATAAAACAAAATATACCTGATTTTATTAATGGATCTAGCTCAAATAATGCAGGAAATTCAAAGTGGTTCGAAAAGCGTGAATATATAAATGACAATCTTCCAATGTTGGTTTATCAAAATACTATTTTGTATGATTTGCTTCCATTAGGAATTAGTGTTGAAGTTAAAGAAAACAACAATAGAAATATTGGTTGGATAGATGCAACTGATGGAGATAAAACTGATGATATTAAAGTCATTATATTCTATAATGAGAACAGCGATGGAATAACAAATAGATATATTAATAAGTATGTATTTGGTGTTAATAATGATTTCGTTACACCAGATGGATATGGTACATACTATTATAATTTCATCGATCTAGCGTTATTAAGTAATAGCATAGATACAGACTATATAGACTTATTTGCTGAAGGTGGAATGAATATAAGATATATATCTGGCGACAAGGATGCGATAACTATAGATGACTATATGATCACAACCAACAAACTTGGTAGAGTGAAAATCAGAATAGAGTATATGTTAGATGCTAGTATATATAAAGATATTGAACTTATAATATATAGTGGAATTAGCAATCTTCAATTATATTATCAATCGGAAAATAATGATCCAAGATTATTAAATCCAAATAGATCAAATCCTGCTGTATATGTAGATGAAGATGTAGATATATCGGCAGTGATCGTAAATGATTACATTGGTACATTTGCAAGAGACAATATTTCATTTAATGTTGTAACAAATATAGGTATGCAGATAAAGGTACAAGAGGGTAAGTTTGACTATGATGGCACTATTTACGATGATACAACAAATAATGTCTTCAATATAGATAATATCAATTCGATATCATTATTTACAATTGTCCCATCAGTATTACATGACATTAAGCTAAAGGTTACTCCATATTACCTTGTAGATGGAAGAGAGATTCTTGTAGACGCGTTGACCAAGACATATACTATTGCAGTTCAGGCAAGGGCATCAAATATCATTATATCTGGAAATAAAGAAAGTGCTACATTATCTGCTATTAATACTCAGAACTTAGAAATAGTAGTAACTACTCCAAATGTGACATTAGATAACAAAGGGTATCATATACAAGAAGATCTAATAATAACTGTATATTCCAACGTTACTGGTAAACAACACGGTAATTCATATAAGATTGATTTATCTACTTGGGATGTTTTATTAGATCAAAAGTATGATGTAACCGATAGCTTTAGTACACAGAACTTCTATGGTGCATTGCTATCTATGAATATAAATGCATTTAAGTTAAAGGAGTTAGATAGTAATAATATTGCAGATATGTATGAAGTAACATATTATATCTCATTGGCATTTAATAAAGATGAATATAAATATAACTATAATAGTTATAATATGGCAAATGCTGATTACGATTTGAGATTTGTTCCAAGTTCGAATAGCAAGATTACAACTAATTTCAATTGTGATATCAAGTTGTCTAATCCTACTGCAATAACATTTGATTTCTATCCTAATGGAGAGATGAAAAACGGTAAATTCTATCCTCAGGAAGATGCTAGCAAATATATTGCTCCAGGCGAGAAGGGATTAATCAAGATCCAAATATTCGAAGACTTTAATAATGCAGACCGAATAGATGTTAGATTTGATAGCAATTATCTAGATAACATTGATTTCAGTCAATTGATAGGTAATTTATATATCGATACAGATAATGGTCTAGAGTATGTAGGATCATATTCCGATCTTAACACAAAGTATATAAGAGAAAATGGTAAGATTGTTGGAGTATCGCTAGAGAATATCACTGCTACGTATGGTGAGACTAGATTATTCAATAATATATTCTATATTAGTCTTCTTCTAGATGAGAATACTCCTATAAGCAAGATTGATAGCGACAAGATGTTCAATATATCTATATCTAGCTATAATGTGAATGGCGATGCGCTATTAGCTAATAATTTTGATCTATCTATTGAGACTTTGCCAGTGGCAACCATTGCTATAGATTCTACCGACCTTACTGTATTGCAGAAGGGTGAGTACAAAGAGATAGCTTGGGATGCATTTAATTATAATATCATAGATTCAGTAGAGGATGTTAGGGTAAATGTAAATTACGCAGATGAAGATCTGAGCTCATATCTTCTAGTTGTAGATGAGGCAGGCCTTGATGCATTCATTAGATTGCAGAATGAAGAGTTGAGTGATGTTGATAGAGCATATTATACCGAAATATTACATTCTTATATGAATAGCATGTCAGGTGGATCATTATATTTCGATATTTCTAATGCTGGTGCTAAGCAACATTATTACCTAGTCTGCCTAGATAGTATTGATGATGAATTGATTGGTAAATATTTTGTTGCAAATAAAAAGGAAGACACATATTGCTATGCATCAATCACACTAGAACTTATTGTTACTAAGACTATTAATAATGAAGATAAGGAAAAGACCGATATTGTCGGTGTTCAATTAGTTCCACTGGAGTTGAAAAATGTAGACTTAATAGGCTCAACATATAATAACGAAGAGACTCTAGAGGTATTGAATGGTACATATACTGGTCTAAAACTAGATATTAATAGTGACAATAGCTCAAAAGGCGTATTAGACAAATATGATTATGATGTTGCAGATGTGTACCAACATGGTGTAGGAGCAAATCAGAATTATATTGCCGACTATCAATATATAGAATATTTAGGAAAATTCTATACATTGTCAGAGTTCTCTGATGGCGAGTTGTATTCTATTTCAATTGTTGAAGAAGGTGCAGACTTAACTGGTAAATATATAATTTATTCTGGCTCAATGGATGAGTACGGCAATATCTTGAATGCAGAATTTGTACAGATCAAAGAAGAGAATAGGTACGACAGAATAGATAGTAACTATTTCAATATTAATGAGATTGCTTATGTTAATCAGACATATATATTCAAGCACAAAGATAATAAGGGCAATACAATAGTTGATACAACAGAGAATAATGTGTACTTGTATTATACAAAAGCATCAGATAATAATATTTATTTTGCTAAGTATAATTACAAAGCCAATAGACATACTTTTGATTTACCAGAAGGTGTAGAAAAAGGTAATACTATTAATTCTATAAAATTCTCAGAACTGAACACATTCTTATCAAATAATGGCTATACAGTATCGGAGGTTGTAGATGCCAATAGTAATATAACAAGTATTACTTATTCGAATATTGATGGTTTTACTAAGGATATTTATAATACAGCCGACCATGTATCTTATATGTATTCTTACAGAAGTATGAGATATATACGGAATGTCAGCGGAGACTATCTGCTTCAGAATAACAGATATATGGCTCTAAGCGGAGTAGACAAATACGATATTATTGTAGAAACCGATAGTGATATAAATGCAGATGCTTCATATGAGGGTATAGGTAATTATTATATCAGAGACAATAGAGCTGGTTCAGTAAATAATTATGTTAGATTGGCTTATACTTATAAGGATGTAGATCAAAAGAATAGTACTATATACAATAGATACAAAGTATCGGATTTTAGTATAGAGGAAATAGCAGAGAATCTAATAAGTGGCAGAAGTATTTATACATTAGATGCTGATGGCAATAAAGAGTATGTAATACAGTCTTCTGCAAATTTCTATTACATAAAAGAAATGGCAGGAATGACGTATTCCGAGTATGTTCAAATTAAGTTGGATGATGTTACAAGCACTGATGGCAAGTTCCAATTATGTCAGACAACAACTCAAGAAGTAAGAAATGGCACAACATATTATTACGAATACTACACTATTAAGGCTCTTAGTGTATCCAACGATGTGAAGATTGTAGCAAGGGTAGACTACTTCTATGATGAAGATGGTAGAATCTTGCCATATTATGATAACAATGGTGATGGATATAACGATTATGAGACCATAAGTGGTGCAACACATATTAGATACAAGTTGCAAAATAATGTGCATCCATATATACAAGATGGAAATATCTGGGTAAGAGCAAACGACTGCTGTGGTTATAGACTATATACATATGAGTATGATTTCAAGTTGGTTATTAATGTAAATTCTAGTTATGATAATCCAATACCTATCTATGATCAGAAAGATTTCGAAGATATGATTAGTGGTATTAGCCAAACCGATAATGAAGGCAACATCATAGAGCGTGGCCAACACTATATATTGATGAACAATATCACGTTAGAGAATTATTCTCTTAGCAGTGCAAATGGTACTAGTACTCTAGGTAATATCGGATCATTCGATGGTAATGGGTATGTTATTACAATTAAGAATTTCGATACAACAAATGTTGCTAATAGCAACCAAACTAACTTCGGTATATTTGGTGTTATTGGCGAAGGTACAGTCATCAAGAATGTTACTATTAATATTGCACCTATACTTGTGTCACAAGCAGAGTTGACTAAGGCAAAGGATAGTATCAAGAATATAACTACTAAGGAACAATCGGATAATTATCTTGCTAGTGCAGATTACATGAACCAAAGCGTGTATGTGTCAGAGGCGGGTACAAGAGTTGGCAATGCCAGTGTAGATTTAAGTTTTGTTAGTGGTGTTAATTTTGGTATCCTTGCAGGAACTAACAATGGTAGCATTACCAATGCTAGAATAGTAGCAATAGATGATGATCCTAATAACCTTAGCGAATATGAATACTTATATATTCTTGCTAGCGAAATGTATAGTGGTGCAACAACCAATAATAATATAGGTACACTAGTAGGTGTAAATAATGGTATTATTACAAATAGTGCAGTGGGCTTAAAGGATGTAAAGGTAGATGTAAATACCGAGCCAAAGTCTCATAGTATGATTAATTGGTTAGATAACAAAGAAGGATCAAGCAAAGGTGAGGTTATTAATTATTCTACAACAGAGAATATTATGCCGTTCTACCTATCCGGATCTGGAAATGTGGCAGGTTTTGTATCAGACAACGCATCTAGTGCAGTTATTAGTTCATCTTATACAAAAGGTGTAGGTATATACAATACTGTGTCAGATAGCGCCACAGAGGCTAGTAAGACAGCGGGCTTTGTAGTAAATAATGCAGGTATTATCTCTAATGCATTTGCAGAAGCACACAAATATGGTGATGCAACAGATAATAATGAGTATATTGCTTATTACAAATCAAATGAATCCAGTTATGATATTAGATCGATAGGTGATATCAGTGGATTTGTGTACAATAACAGCGGAAATATTAACAATGCTTATTCTGTGTTAGCGTTGACAACTAATGCTAATAATACAGCAGGTTTTGTATATGAGAATTCTGGTAGTATTAAGCATGCTTATACCACAACTTTCTGCACAGTGATAGATACTGCTGATGGTAGTTCTAGTAGGGCGTATGGCTCGTTCTATCAGAGACAAGATACTACATACACAGGAACATTCGAAGATTGTTATTATCTAGTAGATATTAGAAAGACTCAGTCTGCGATCAATGATCCTGCTGCTCCTATAGAGGTAATATCTGGTGGCACAACTAGTACATTTGTAGATGCGAGATCATTTGTTAATTTCACATTTAGTGATGGAAATAGCGATGATGATAGTTCTGTATGGTACATGTCACCAAATGGACCAAGACTAATCAATACAATGACCTATACATTCTCACATAGAATATTAGAGGGTGTGTCAGAGAAGACTAGTGATGATATAGAGCCAGGACACTATACATTTATGGATTATGCAACCATTGTTATCTCAGATGAAGATGGCAAGTATGTACAACGTAAGATTTATATAGCAGACAATGGGGATATGACTGATGATCTTGGTAGAGAGGTAAAAATAGATGAAAATGGTAAATTATCTATTGTAATAGATGCTAATACATCAATTAATACTAATATATCTTATGAGCAATTCAATGCATTGAATAGATATTCAGCACTAGTATATATCTCTACAGATGGTGATCATGTGTTAGATTTACTTAATATAGATGCATCTGAATACTTAAGATATACATTTAGTTACACTTACGCAGAAGGATATCAGTATGGATCTAAGATCAATCCATTACTTGTAGATACGGCTGATAGATTTGTTAACTATATCACTAATTATGCTAAGAGCGAGGATATAACCGATCCATTAGATCCATTAGGTGCAACTGTAAGTGCAAAAGTATTTGGTGGAGAGAACAAATATATTAGACAAATATCTCATCTGGAATTCGACAGCAGTGATACTAATGTAAATATATTACAAGAGAAGAAAAATGGTATATATCTAAAAGATGTAATCTTCAATGGTGTGTACGATGGAAATAGTCTAAATATTAGCAACTTGAACTTGACAGAAGATGCAGAGACTAAGTTCCATGGATTGTTCAACCAAATGGGATTAATTGGTGCTACTTCTACTGCAGTAATGAAGAATGTATTTGTGACAACCAGAGAGTACTCTACTACTACTTCTGTGTCAAATGGAATACTTGCTGGTATTATGTATAATACAGCTATATTGAATGCAAATATTAGCACTCAGTTAAACGATAACAATGTAGTTAATGCTTCTAAGTTTGCTGGTGGTGTAGCAGGTATTATAGTAGATGGTAAGTTAGTGGATGTGACAGTATCTAATATAAGAGTTATGACAACTATAGAAGATATTATTGTTCCTACTAGTCTTATAAATACTAACGGGGATTATATGACTTGGACTGTTGCAAATGATGGCGGTACAAGTAATACTCCATCTTCATTTACATTAATTGAATTGGATTATAACAATAATATTGCTGCAGAGTTGGCTAGCATACTTGCTTCACAGAAGAGTTATTCTTATGCAGGAGCGGTTGCTGGTGTAGTAATCAATTCGGAAGTAAATAATTATACCGATATATCTGAAATAAGGTCGGTTAATGACAAAGTAGACCACAGAGGCATAACAGTAGAAGGTGATATCATGATATCGGCCTATAATGCTGGTGGTGTATTCGGTTATGTGTCAGAGGGTACATATATATACGATGCAGAATTAATTGTACGTAATAATCCTATTGACAACAGTAATACGAATGAAATTCCTAGTTACTCGCAAATGATTAAGGGAACTAACTTCGTTGGAGGTATAGTTGCCGATAACCGTGGAATATTGAATAGGGCTCAGGTTAATTATCCTATCGCTGATCAGGATGTGATCGATAGAGCTATATATACTCATAATTCAGGTGGTGCGACAACTAATAAGACCGATACTATATTCTCTACTAATCAAGCAAACGATGGCATGGTGGTATCTGTAGGTGGTATTGCTGGTTATAACAGGGGCGGATACATTATAGATAGCTATAATAAGGTAAATGTAACTAATGATAATGCATTAATTGCAGGAGGAATTCTTGGTTATGCAGATGATGATACATTTATTAGTTATACATATACAACTGCTAATGTTATCGCTTCAGAGATTATTGGTGGCATTATAGGTTATGCGAGTGTAGAGAAGACTAATAGTATCACACTAGACAAAGTAATAGCGGTTAATTTATGGGATGATACGGTAAGCAAGATTAAGCTTGATACATTAAAGAAATCGGGCAAGTTCGGTACAGATAATATAATTATTAGATTACCGGAATTGGGTAATCAACCTATTAAGGATGCTTATGGTGTAACAAATTTGGTAGATGGTGTTGCTTATAATATACCGTTATCTGATGTTAATGCAAAATTGGATACTTATATAGGTACAGTCATCGGTTTTGCTGGTGTAAGTAGTAAATATGTAGATTATCCTACTATATTGAATACTAATAAGTATTATATAAACACTAATAAAGTATTTAATATATCTAATGTAATCAGTGCCACATATTCGTTGCTTAATATCAATAATGATGTAATGTCATATGATGCGCATTATAATATTGCACATAGAGATTTGTATAAATCTGGTTTGCCAAGATATGATGTATCACAATTCTTTATCGAAGAGGCAGATCAAGAAAAAGCAACTCATGTATTTGTAGGTGAATATGTAGAGAAGGCCAATAAGCCAGCGAACTACTCTGGTAAATATTATTTACTACAAGCACCAGAGGGCTATAATATAAATAATGTTTATACAGATTATAATTATGCAGATGATATATTTATGACCAAGGCAAATGATGTAAAAAATACTACTCAGTTGAATTTGCAGAACATCTTAGGTACATTCAATAATTTGGGTGAGGCAACCGATGATATTACAGACAAAGAGCAAGCTGAGAATACATCGCAGAACTTATTTGAGAATAAATATGTAGAGTATTCGTATGATGGTGCAGGTATAAGAGGTGCTAAAACATGTGAGATAAATGCTGTATTCATTACCAGTACCCAAGATCTTTCCGATCCTGTATGGAAGATGCAGAATAATGGTGTTCTTCCAGAATATGTTATAGGCAGTTATTCTAACTTCGAGATTATAGATTCATCTGCCAAATTAGAGAGTGCATTGTCTGATAGTAATACAACTAAGACTTATGCATTACTATACAACAAAGTAAATTCGAACAGTCCAATAGAGTACAAAATCTATATTAATGATGAGAATTATACTTATAACTATGCTAAGTTCGATAGCGTATTCCGTGGCATACTTGCTGGATACTATTATGATGGCAATGCATTAACTGAAAGCAGTGGAACGAATAATATTCCTACAATTAATATATACACTGGTAACTCTAAGGGTATATATTCATTAATTAGCAAGTTGGATTCAGCGATACTTAAGAATATTAACTTCAATATAGTAGTTACAAATGACTCTTCTGATTATATCGATGTATATGGATCGGATGGTGAGTCGTTCGGTTTACTAGCAACATCTATTACTAACTCGGAGATAACTAATGTAAATATTACAGTTACTGGTAGTTCTAATAAGGCAATCAATATTAATCTTGTAGATGATGCTATTGGCGAAGGCATGAATAACGTTAAGAACTTCGGTCTAGTATTTGGTTCATCTATCAATACTACTATGAAGGGTATTTCGGTTAGCTTCGGTACTGATATTAATGTAACTTCCGGTATAGCAACTACAATATCTGGAGCAATTGGTTACGCTAGTGGTAATATTATTGAGACAATGTCTGTAAGTGGAGCAAAATTATTTAATATCCAAATAGACAACAATAGAAAAGGCAATAATACTGCACTTAATTATGCAACAGTTATTGCGAAGAACTATTACAATAGAATAGATAACTTAAGTAGTGATATAAATACTAAGATAAATTATTATATTAATGTTGCTACGACCATTAATACATACGGATTGTATTTCGATGTGTATGGCGGAGGATTATTCGGTTATACATTATCTGGTACACTTGATGGCAGTGAATATAAGGCAAGTAGTGCTGTAATAGATCTACCAAGGTCCACATCTAGTAGTCCTAGTAATGCAGTATATTATGGAGGCTTGTCGGGTTATGCTAGTTCACACAAGGTAACAGACACCAATTCTACATTGACTTCTATCACATTTACTGCAGATTATATGCATGCATATGTTGCAGGAATAATTGGTTATGGATTGTCTATAGCAATGGGTGATGATAATAACGTAATTACATCCAAGACAGATATTAGTGTAAATCCAAAGGGATCTGGTAACTATTATGTTGCAGGAATAATTGGTTATGACAGTGGCTCAATTATTAAGAATACTGTTAATCTGGGCACAATTAATATTGCTGATGATAGAGACAATGAGAGCATAGGTACAGCCAAGGTTTACGCTGGTGGTATATCAGCTATGGCTATTAATACAGAGTATGACAAGGTAACTTCTTATGCAGATGTTAAGACATTCCAAGCAGATGCCCACACTAGTCTTACTAGTGACCAAGCTTTGCTGGTTAAGGATGCTATATATTTTGTAGGTGGTATTATCGGTTATGCTAGAAATACCAAGATAAGTGATTTTGCAATGATGGGCGATATCTACTATGTGGTGGATGACGATTCTGCATTGTCAAACTTCTATGGTGGTATTATTGGTTATAGTAGACTTACTTCTATAACACTAAATGGTGGTCAGTCTTATGCTAGATTCTATGCATCAGATAGATCTCAAGATAAGCGTTATAATACTAATCTATATACTATTGCAGAAGGTTGTACTGCACAGAATACTACGAATGTATATTATATCCAAGAATTCTATGCTAAGTACGCCGATCTGTCATATAGCAATAGCGATACATACGTTGATAGTAAGGGCGAGAATGTAAACTTTGCTCTTTACAATGGTACTCAGGTATTTGCATATCACGATATAGATAGCTTCAATGCCTTAGAGTATGGTAAATTACCAACATTAAACAATCAAGAATATGATAAAATTACAATAAATAACAATACTGAGGTTGACCTAAAAGACAACTTTGAAGAGTTTTATAACAAGATCAATGCAAAAGTTAATTATATAATTGTAGCAGATACGACAACTGAAGTACCACAACCTCAAGAAAATAGTGTATTTGTAGTTAAGCCTAATATAGAAGTTGTATCTACTGGTGACATATTTATGAATACACTTGGTCCAGACGGAATTATTTCTGGCGTTAAGTTTAATGCATCAGAGGTTAATTGTATTACATCTGCTGATCGTAAGATAACTGGTTACATTCCATTTATGCATACTAATAATGGTAGAATATTTAATTCTATTGCATATGGTGAGGTAGAACATGACTTCATAGCAAGTAGCGATAAGAAAGTGCAGATTAGCAGCTTTGTATACAACAATAACGGTGATATTGTTCGTAGTGGATCAGTTATTACATATACAGGCAAGTTCGAATTTAATAACATACATACAGAGAAAGATGGTAAATTGGAGTCTATTACATCAAACTTAAATTTCTCAGGATTTGTATACAATAACAATGGTAGGATTGCAGATTGTTATTCTACTGCAAATATTGATCATATCAATAAGAACGAAGCTAAGAGAGATGATAATTTTGTAGTAAAAGGTGCTGGTAATACAGCATTGACAACATTTACTACATCTCGGATGAATTTCGCAGGATTGGTATACAACCAATATACATCCGATCTAAATAAGTCAAATGATAATATTGGTATATCTGGCTCATTCCATTCGGGTAGATTGCATGATTATGAGACTAATCTGGTTAGATACTATACATTGAATAGTGAAACATCATTGTATTCGAAGGATACATATTCTAACTTCGGTAACAACAATTATGATAATGGTTATGCCGAGGCGTTGGAAGATGGTGATATGATGCACTTCATTGACAACGATGATACTGCATACAATATCTGGACAAAGTCTGGTAGTAGAGACATTAACTACAATATGTATTATATTAATGATATTGCTATGACAAGAAAGGTAGAAATCAACGAAGTAAGTATTGTTAGAGCAAATAAATCATTATATGTTGCTACAGGAATTAAGGCAAGGTTTGACAACGTTGCTACATCAAAGCCTTTTGGTAATAACTATACAGCAGATGATTCAGAAATAACCTATGCTACAGATTCTCCAATTACTAATGGTAAATACTATACAGTGTATACTTTAGAGACAAAGTGGAATGATACAAATAGAAAATATAGTTTGTTCCAAGATGAGTCGGATGCAATAATTGTAGAGACTGCCAAAGATTTTGCAAGATTAATATTAGATTATTCAGCAACTGCTGTGGATAAGAATGTATACGTTCTAGCAGATGAATTGGATATGACAGGCCTTTGTGGTGGTAGCGGAATTTATTCTGTTGCTCTTGCAAAAGGCATATATGGTATTGGCGGCTCTGGCACAGGTGTTGTTATTAAGAATTTAACTTTGAATTCTCCACTTGTTCAGATTAATACTGGCGTAATATCTGGATTCGTATTTGATAATATTCAGGTATCAGATAGCAGTTCTGCTATTGTTGCTAAGAATAGCGGTACTATAGAATGTATTACTATTAAAAATACAGCATTTACGGGCGAAGGTAAATACATTGGCCTTGTTGCTAGTACCAATGCTGGCACAATTAGTGGAGTATATGTTACAAATACATCATTGTCAGTGACAGAGAAAAACATTAATGGTGCAGTCGGAGGTCTTGTTGGTTACAACTCTTCAGGTGCAGTATCTTGCATTTATTATGGCAATAGATCTGCTTCTAATAATTCTGGTTTGAGTATGTCAGTAACAGCACTTAGATATAACGTAGGTGGTTTAGTAGGTGAGAATGAAGCAACAATAAATCATATTGCTATTGTTAACTCAACAATTTCTGCTCCATCTTCGGTATCTGTTGGTGGTGTTATAGGTTGGAATAAAGAATCATTAACAGGAGTAAGTTCAGCAGGAATATATGCATTAGTAAATAATACAACAATTGCAGGAGAGAACAATACAGGTGGATTTGTTGGTGAAAACGAAGAACAAATAAAAGGTTGTTCTACTAAGTTATTCTTAGATTCTGTATCTGTGTCTGGTGTATCAAAGGTTGGTGGATTTGCTGGTATTACTTCGGGAAGTATATCTAATTTATACATATATGATATTAATGTAAATGCCACAAAAGATAATGTAGGTGGCGCAATAGGTACTACAACAGGTAATACTTCAGTGGAAATTTCGAATATTAACATTTATACATCCAATCACGATATCAAGTCTAACAATGTAAATGCAGGTGGCGTAAACGTTGGTGGATTAGTGGGTAACTCCAGTGCATTGATAGAAGATGTCTTTGTTAGTGATATCAATGTCAGGTCTACTAGTACATCTAAAAATGTCAATATTGGTGGTGTAGTAGGATACTCAATGGTAAGTATCGGTAACACAAATTCTTATGTAATAGCACGTGGTATTTTGGTTAATGCTAGTGGTAATAATGTAGGTGGTATAGTAGGTTATATAACTGGTTGCGATATTGTCAATGCTATTGTTATGGCCAATGTTGGATCAAAGGCAAATGTACTTAATCAGATCACTTCAGTTCTTGGTGTCAATGTAGGAGGTATAGCAGGATTAGCAAATGATTCGGATATATCCAACTCAGTTGCAGAGAATATTACTTTATCTGGATATTATAAGGAGAATGAGAACAACGACAATGTATCTAATGTTGGTGGTATTGTAGGTAGTCTTAAGGATGGTAGTGTGAATAATGTATTAGTTACAGCCACATCTAGTGTGACCAACTCAATTACCACAACCGCAGGTTCTAATGATAATTCTAGATATATTGGCGGATTAGTAGGTTATCTTGATAATGCAACAAGTGGTACAAATGCAACTAGTGGCTCACTTAAAGATTGTTCTGTAGTTAATACTTATATCAATACTCCAAATAGTGATTATGTAGGAGGATTGGTAGGTGGATATAATGGTCCATCATCTGTTACAGAGAATTCATTCAATAAATTCACTGGAATTAAAGAAGAAAATCTTAAGATAGATTATTCGGCTACTAATACAACAATAGGTGTCAACATATCTGCTAGAAGTAATGTTGGCGGTGTTATTGGCTCTATTGTAAATGATACCAAGTGTACAATTACAATTTCAAATATAACATTAAAAACAATAAACATAAATGCTTCTGGTACCTGTATAGGTGGTATCATTGGTGAGTTAATAAATGATAAGAGTTATATATACAAGGTTTCTATCACTGGTGGCGAAAATGAAGATTCTTATTCTAGAATATCTTCCTCATACAAGGTTTACGCTGGTATGGAATATAAAAATACTGGTGTGGGGGGTATTGTAGGCTATACTAAATCAACACTAATCCAGGGAGAGAATGCCAATAACGATTATCAAATCTCTGTATCAAATACCATTATAGATTCTGCATTAATGTACACAGGCGGAATTGTTGGTCACGCAGTTGGCGGTTTAGCTTCTGGCGTAACAGTTGGCTTATCTGCTTCAGATGTAGAAAAAAAGACAGCTTTTGTTCTAAAGAATGTAACAATCAAATCATCTACTAGTTACATAGGTGGTGTGGCAGGATTTGTCAAAGGAGATGTAAATGGTACATATTATTCCAAGAACGTAACTATCAATTCTACATCGGGATCTAAGAAAGTATCTAAGATAGGTGGATTATTTGGAGAACTCAATGGAACATTCCTAAATGGTAGTAGTGCATCCACTTACTATGTGTTCTCTGATACCATAAAGATCACAGTAGACAATGGACAGTATAGTTTTGATGTTGAAAATCCTAGTACAATTACAAGAGGTATAGGTGGACTTATAGGTGTATTCAAAATGACAGACTCTATGGGCTCTATCGGTGCACAATCTATTAAGTTAGAAGAATTAACAATGGATGCGGCAGGCGAGAATATTGGTGGCGTATATGGGTATATTGAGAAATCAGATAATACTGGAAAGGTTAATCTGACGTCTGGATATTTATATAATAGTACCATCAATGCTAGTGGAAACAGTCAATATGTAGGTGGTGTAGCTGGTCATGTTATAGATGTAAATATGGTTAATTCGATTGTTAACTTAATTACAATTAATGTTTCTGGTAATATGGGCCACTATGTTGGTGGTATTGTAGGATATACCAATGGCGATATTACATCTGCTAGTGTATCAGATTGGGGCAATGGTGTTAATATAACATCTCCTGGAATATACTTAGGTGGTGTAGCTGGAAGATGCGATGGAACTATAAATGGTGCACATATGCTTAGTCCTGTCACTATAGTTTCTACATTCTCGGGCAAGTTTACTGTATACAATGGTACACAAGGCGTAGGACAAACAGAAATATATGATGCTTATATAGGTGGTGTGGCTGGTTATGTAAACGCTATTGGAGAAAAAGACATAACAGTGCAAAATATTAAAATTACAGCTAGCAAAGGCTTAGTTGGTGGCGTAGCTGGTTATGTTGTAGGCGATTACAAAGCTATTACCAATGTGTATGGTGTAAAACTATCTACATCAGGACACTCTGTGGGTGGTGTAGTAGGCTATCTTGGCGGAAATATGGTAAATGGCAGTCAAAGTAGCAAATCATCAATTCTTGTAGTTGGAGTAACAGAGTATGATACCATCTCTGGTGATAGCTATATTGGTGGTGTTGTAGGTGGTGGACAGGCATTAAGGTATTACGATGGTGGAGATTCTCATTATATCCACAATAGGAACACTTCTCAGACATTTATGGCTGTATCCAACACTGATATGACATTTATTAATATTTACAAGGTAATGATGGGAGTTGCGACAGATCCTACACCAAATGCTATGATTACTAATGAATATACATACAAATTTATGGATAAGTTCGAGGATGTAATTGCAGAAGTTAAATGTAGTGATATGACTGCAACCAAATTCCAGACATACCTTAATATGAATGCAAAGTCGGTGCAGTTGGTTGCTAATGATAATAAGGTATATATGTTCGGTCAAGATTATAAATATAATACAACTCACTTATATAACATGTATCTAAGCCTTGCCGAGAGATTGGGTGCTGATATTAGTATTAAATTCAAAGATGTAGATGCCAAAGATGGTACTAAATATAAAGATGTAATGAAAGATATATCGGATCAAACAATAAAAAGAGATGATATAATATCTGTTACAATAGCAGAGCAATCATCTTTTGGTACTATAAATAGTGGTGGTACTTCTACATATTATATATCTGTGGATGATATGATTATCACTGGTGCAAATAATTATGTGGGTGGCGTCACAGGCTTTGCTACATCAGATCAGATAATAGTAGATAACCAGGGTCACGTTATTAATACCAAGGTTACTGGTAAGAACTATGTAGGTGGCGTCATAGGTTATGCTAATAATGCTAGTGCTTTAGCACAAGGAACAGTAAAATCTATTTCAGTAGAAGGAACGAATTATGTTGGAGGTTTTGTAGGTTACAATAATGGATCAGTCAATGCTTCTCCATATTCAACAAAGATTGTTGTCACAGGTAATGACTATGTTGGTGGTTTGGTTGGATTGAACAAGACAGTATTAAATGGAACTATGCAGGATAGTTCTATATCTGGCAATAATTATGTTGGTGGATTGGCTGGGTATCAGCTAAACAATATAGCTACTAATAACTTAACAGCTGGTATAATTAATTCTACAGTAATAGGAAGGTCAAATGTAGGAGGAATTGTAGGAAAACTGTATAGTGAGAATCAATCCATCACTATCGGTAGTATGTTTGCAAAATATACAGCAGTTAAAGGATCTTCTAATGTTGGTGGTCTAATCGGAGAAGCTGATGTGTATCATTTATACAATAGTGAAGGTTACTATGTTGGTGTATATGAGAGTACAGTAAAATCTGAAGAAAATATTACAAATGATTATTCAGCTGTAGGTGGAATTATCGGACACGCCAAGATAAACACAAGCGAATCAAATAAAGCAATTTTCATAAAGCATGCAGATGTTGTAAAAACTGCAGTATCTGGAATGTCTGGTGTGGGGGGCATAATTGGAGTAATGGAAGGATATTATGCTATTGAACAAAGTAATATTGTTGGAGATAAACTTGGAGAATCTCAGATATTGGGCAACACTGCAGTGGGTGGTGCAATAGGAGTATTACAAGATTCTGCGGGTTGTTCACCTGCGAAGTTATATCACTTAAGTATTATAAATGTAATGGATTATGGAATAGGCAATGCGAATACCAATAATGTTGGTGGCGCAATAGGTTATATGAATAGTGATACAAATATGGCTCAGTTACAAGGTTCATTTAATATTGTTAATGGTGTCCATACCTCACCAATAGCGCTAGGTTCTGCTGAAATAAATAACAACGCAATAGGTACAGAATATGATAAATATACTTATTCATCTTTTGGATCTAATACGAAATTAGCTATCATAGGAAACTCTAACGTAGGTGGAGTTGTAGGAGCAATGGGTAAAATTGTTGAAGAAGATGATATAGACGAAGATTTGTCAAACAATACTATTGAGGTAAATAATGCAGGATTTAACATAACAAATATCTCAATCAATGGAACAACCAATGTAGGTGGATTATTTGGATCTCTAGATTGTATAGATGTGTCAGAATTGATTATTGATTATAAGACAGAAGGTAAGACAACTAATTTAATGGACGCTGTTAGCATTACTTGTAATGGAGAGAATGCTGGTGGTATTGCAGGCAAGGTTTCTAATTCGATCTTTAGATCTGGTCACATTAAGACTTATTCTGTAATAGTTAATGCCCAGGGCAATAATGCTGGTGGCGTTATAGGTGTGTTAGAAAACAGCAGATATTATATAGAGACGGCTGTATTGCCACGTATTAATAGTATTGCCGATAATGTAGGAGGTATTATTGGATATTCGGAGAGTTCTGATTTATCAGACTGTAGATTAGTGGGTTACTTAATTGTTGGAGAGGAGATTCTAATTAACGAACAAATTTCTATATTAGGAAAAAATAATGTTGGTGGCATTATTGGTAATGCTTATAACACCAACATTAATAATACAATAGCAAGAAACAGTTCTGGACAATTTAAATTATATGTATCTGGTCAAAACAATATTGGTGGTATAGTTGGAAAATTAGAAAGCGATGAGGATTCTGTAAAATATCTAAATGCTGATGGAGATGAAATAAAGAAGGATGATGTTGCTAATCATAATATAGTAGTGCCTCAGTACGAGTTGTCTTCATCATATGTTAGAAATGCTCAAATAGATGGTAATACCAACGTAGGTGGTGTCGTTGGTTACGCTAAAGGTGTACAGATAGTTGGCACAGAGAAAGTGAATGAGAATACTAATGTTTCTGGTAACATTAATGTAGGTGGTGTAATTGGATATTTAGCGGTTCATGACAATCAAATAGGTAAAGACAACAAAGTCAGATCTGGTATGGATAATACAGAAGAATATCATCCGCTATATACTGCAAAAGTTATAGATTCAATTACTAACTTCGCTAATGTATCTGGTAATAAATATATTGGTGGCGTAGTAGGTTATTCAGTTCATAATGGTATTATTGGAGATGATGTAGCTTGTTCAACATCAGCTTATGTTCAATACAAACAAGTATTTAGCGATGCATTCTTTACAGATCCAGTAGAAGGGGAACCTGCTCTAGAATTGTATCCAGGAGAGACTATATCTGACATGGTTAAGAAATATACAGTAGGTCAAATATTGGAAGCATCAACTACAGAAGTTAATCTTAACAAATTATTATTGGAATGTGCAGTATCATCCTCTGGAGTGGTTTCGCAAACATATACTGTATCATATTATAATATGAGTTTGGTTACAGACAATCTTAATGTATTTGAGAGGATACCTATTGGTGAGATTGTAGGTAATAAATATATGGATTTAATGACTTTAACATATATAGGTATATCCGACGATGGAAAGGTAAAGGATGAAAATTACGAATCATATAATAGGATAGAATCTGTATATAATGTTATAGATGATGATGGTAATACTGTAGAAGAACATTATGGTATTGCTAGTCCTAGTGAACTAACATATTACAAACGAGAAAAGACACCTGTTACATTTAATATGACAATAACTTGGACTAGAACAAGTTCTGGAATGTTGCCTGTAATGAAGAATGAGTATTTAGATAAAGTAGAAGTTGCAGATGAGGATGATCGTAGTACTTCTTATGTGGAACGCAGTTTTGCTTTATATGAAATAGAAGACAGCAGTTTGATATCAAACAAAGTAAAAGAAGCTGCTTTATGGCATGCGGTTGATTATATTGACAAATTTGTAATATCAAATGCTCTGTATAATAGAAAGACAGCATTGTTTATTGATGATACGTATTATTGTCCAGATGCAATAGTTATTGCAGATTCAGGAAATAAGTATATCCTAAATATCAGCATAGATTATTTGAATAAAGATGGTAGTGAAGGAAAATATAATAAAAATACAGTCTTATATGATCTAATAGTTGAAGATATTAAATTTTCCTTTTATAAAGATATGGTTTATTACGGAAACGTTTTCAATAATAATTTTTATAGTTTTACAGATGGCATAAAATCATCTACTTTATTCACTACAAAAATAACAGGTGGCGAATGGGATAATAAAAGTACAAAATATCGTGGTTTTAATATTAATAGTAATATTGAACTTTCAGATACGGGTAAGCGGCTAATAAACAAGTTAAAAGAGACATATTTTGAAAATTATTTTGAAAATAGCCTATTTCCTAGTATGACATATGATCAAAGAATAGAAAACATAGAAAAGAAGATTTCAAATTTAACAAATTCTCATAAATACACTGTTTCAACCATTTCTAATGATTTATTTAAAGGATGGATAGAACTGACTACTCAACCAAGTTCAGTACAGTGTAAAACTATGGTTATTGATGAATATGTAATTAAGAGCTTCGAGGGTACAGCGTCTGGGATTGGACACAATCTTAGAAATTCGATATATTGTGCAAACATTTTGGACATTAAAGATTTTAATAACAAAATTAACTTTATAGATCGTGGAGAAAGCGAATATCATATCATATGGCAGACTCCAGATGTATACAATCCTACAAAAACTTATGAATTCTCATTCTTGACAGATGAAGATGCAATTAAGGATGCAAAAATATTCTCATATAAGAATGTGTTACAACCAATGTTCCAGGGCAGTGGCAACGCTGCATGTCTAGCTACATGTTTTGCTATGGCTGGTACAAAATTAGCTAGTACCAATAATCATCATTTCTCTGTTACAAGTCCTACTAGAAATGAATATGGAGGTGAGACATTCAGAGCTGGAGTGCCATGGTTGGTATCAGATAAATTGACATATCCTGATGGAGTTGCTGGACAAGGCGCTATTCCAACAAATTCTATTAGTTGCATATTTACATATTGGTACGACAAGGGTATTATTGCAAATGATTGGACTTGGTTAGGAGGCAGTGACGAAAAATATGGCAATATGTATAATATCAATGTAAGCAACAAAGGTTGGGGAGATAAAGTAGCCGAGGATATGATAAAAATTGTAGAAAGCAATGATCTAATAATTCTAGGTTATCAGCATGCATCTAATTCTCATTATGTTGTGATTAGTGAAATAATTGAGTCAGGGAAAAAGATAACATTAAAAGGTTATGATCCAGGCAGTTCGATTAATAATAAAATAGAAGCAACAATTATCATAAGCGGTGATAATCCTACTCAAGATGAATGTGTAAGCGCATTTGAGGCGTTTGCAAAAAAATGTCAAAACGGAAGTACATTCCAACACATAAATAATCTTAGGATTTTATCGGCAAAGTAATTGAATAAAGCCTTTATTAAAAATTAGCAAAAAAACTTCTAGAAATTTTTCTAGAAGTTTTTTTTGTGAAAATTTATTAATAAAATGCATTAATTGCAAAATATTCTACTCCATCACAGTAGTATTCTCTCCCACCCCATACATCTTATAGAATCCATCATTATCTTGTACTTGGCAAGAGAAGTGGTCTAGGCCTAGCCATTGGGCGTGATTAAGTAATTTTTCTACATCTTGCTCGGAGTCAAAGCAGGTTGGGCATAGGGTATGAGTAGGGTCGGTATATAGATTTATACGCTCATTGGCAGTTGCAATACTATCGTGTGTAAATTGCTTAATAGACCTATAAGATAATCTATTGTCACGCCAATCTATCTGTGCTAAATCTTTGTCGCAAGCCACGACTGCGAATTGTTCTAAGTTCTGCACCGATTTAACTGCGTGGATGGTCTGAGTACCATCTGTATTTGGAATCTCGGCATAACTAAATGTGGTATGAATATGTGGCATATAGTCCCAATTATATATGCTATCTGGGTTAGTCCAATATTCGTTATATCCATCTTGGAACTTGGTATAGTCAGAATGCTCGACTATAGCGTGATTTATGTCTACATATTGCATATCGCCCATAGTATAGTCTATATTTATTCCTGCGTTGTCCAGGTATTGCTGGAATTTGTCTTCGGCTTTATCTTCATAGAAGCAGGTAGGACATAGGGTATTGTGTGTGTCTGCTAGGGTTGATGATACACTGTCTGGGTTTGATCCCATATCTATTATTTTGTTCTCTGTGTCATAATCTGATATGTTATACACATAGCCTGTCTTAGATGGGTCTTTTCCTAGTCCACAGCCTATGATTGCAGAGTTATAGTCATTGTATATAGCCTTGACATAATGAATAGTCTTGGCATTATCACCATTATCAACTGCACAATATCCATGAGTAGCGTATTCGTTATTTATATTTGCTTTTGATCTATCAATATAGTCTAGTACATAAGGAAAGTCGAAGTTGGTGTAGTTGTCTGTCCTGTAAGGTACAGGCTCAGGTATAGGCATAGTAGCAGTCATAGTCTCTTTAGTTTCTAGTACCATAGTATTTTCCAGACCAATAGGCTGTGCATCTTTGCATGATGATAATAGTATCATTGCGGACAATGCTATTGCTCCCAATATTTTATTTTTCATTTTTCACTCCCAATTATTTTATAGATTATGTTATTCTATCACAGTTTTTTCATTTGTCAATATGTGGTCTATGAATAAATATATTATATTTTACAAAGACTAAGCGTAAGACAAGTTATATGAGGTGTGTGTATGAGAACTATGTATATTAGATTAACTGGTATCTGCATATTGCTGGCTACTATATTGCTAGCGCTTATGGGAGGAAAAGCTGTATATGCTAGCACCAATGGTGCAAATATATCTGCATTTGATGATTTTTCCTCTACTAGTTATATAATGATGGAGTCTAGCACTGGCGAGGTGTTAGTTAACTTTAATGAGAATGAGAAGTTGCCTGTTGCAAGCATCTGCAAATTGATGACAACACTTATTACATTAGAGGCAATAGATGATGGTAGGATATCTACCGATACAATGTTTACTGCAAGCAAGCATGCCGCTGCGGTAGAGGGTAGCCAGGCGTTCTTAGATGCGGGCAGTGAATATAGTGTAGGGGATTTATTAAAAAGTGTTATAATTGCATCAGCTAATGATAGTGCTATTGTACTGGCTGAGGGGATATCTGGTAGTGAAGAAATATTTGTGGATATGATGAATGATAGAGCACGTGAACTAGGTATGACTAATACTCATTATACTAATGCTACGGGACTAACAACACCCGATCAATATAGTACAGCATACGACACATGTCTAGTCTTGCGTGAAGTAAATAAGCATTCTATATATGGTGAGTATGCAAGAATATGGATGGATAATCTGACTCACCCATCGGGTAGAGTTACAGAACTTGTCAATACCAATAGGTTAATCAAATACTATCCATATTGTATTGATGGCAAGACTGGTTATACCGATGAGGCGGGTTATTGCCTAAGTAGTGTAGCCGAGAAAGATGGGTTAAAATTAATTGCTGTGGCATTAAATTGTAATAACGCAGGTGCAAGGTTCTATGAGAGCATGAAGTTGTATGATTATGGTTTTGCTAATTATTCTATGGATATCGTATTGTCAAGAAGCGAATATGTGCAGAATGTGGCTACAAATAGGGCAGATATTCCATATGTAAATGTGGGTATAGCAAATGACATTGTATATCTTCATGATAAGACAATTGAGGGTGAATATAGTATCATATATGACATACCACAGGTAATTAATGCTGGTGCTAAGATGGGGGATATCGTGGGTAGCATAAAGCTAACCAAGGATGGCGAAGTCTTGAGTGAAGCAGAAGTAGTGCTATTAAGCGATGTAAATAGTCACAAATTAAGAAATATATTTGACAAGATATTTAATAATTGGCAAATGTAAAAAAGGCAAGGGTTTCCTTGCCTTTTTTGTGATGTGAAGTATATTGTGACTGTTTTTACAAGATTTTAGATAAAAATAATATGATCTATACATTATATTAGATATAATATAGTATTATATGTTTGGCGCGCTGTTGCACACGTTGGGTGCTGGAATAGAGTAGGCGGTTTATGCCCACTCTATTCCTCTGCCGTGCCGTGCAATCCTTGCAAAGTATCGCACGGCAAAACAGCGCGCCATTAAATTTTGGTAAAAATTTCCAAATAAATGGAATAATATCCCAAATCTTACACATTCTAGACTTAAACAGGAGAGTTCTTTTGTAGCCTCGTATTTATCGCTATGAAGATAGATAAGCATTTACTTGTATTTTAAGCTTGGTTGACGCCTCATTTAGAAAAATTTACAAAATGGCTTCATATCGATGAAATATAGTTGACATTTTTTCTATTAAAGTATAAACTCTACTTGTTACAAATTATAAACACAATTAAGGAGAAAAGATTACTATTATGAAAGGCAACAATATTATTAAGCAATTATCAAAAGTTTTAACATTAGTAGTTTTGGTTTTTGCATTCCTTTGCTCTCCTATCACAAAGTTGATTACTAAAGTTGGCAAAGTATTTGCTGACAATTCTAGCAGTCAATTGGACGACGTGGAAGGCGCAAATATCCAAGTAGAAGGATTTAACAATACAGGAGAGGTTGGCAAACCTGTGTATTTGCCAAGAGTTTTTGTGGCTGGTAGTGAATACGGTCCAAAGACAAATGCCGATGCTGGTGTAATATACGAGGTATGGGATTCGGCTAATAAGACAAAACTTACAGAAGAGATCGATGGTGACTCAACAAATGGTTACTATTTCACACCGGAGAAATCTGGAGTGTATACTCTTAAGATCTATTCTAATGTAGATGGCAAATTGAGTACAGTGGTAGAGGATTTGCAAATCAATGTATCTAAGTCCGATGTAACAATGACTGTAGCTAGTTCTGCAGTAGTAAAATATGGCGATGATGCATATGCGTTACCATCTAGATTGGCTTTGTCTAGTATTACAGACCCAGCAGAAGGTGAGATTTTTGCTGTTCCTGGTCCAACAGTGGAAGGTGAAGCAGAAGGAAACGTTATTGTTACTTGTATTCCTGCGGGATCTACTGGTGATGGATCAACTGGCAATCCAGCATATACTATGAAGAGAAATGAGATAAAGAATGCTGCTAACGAGGTAGTAGGCTCTTTCTATACATTTAATGAAGCAGATATAATTGCTATTAGAGGTGCTGCAAAATACGGTACTTATACATTCAAGTACACTTATGTATCTAATGGCATAAAGCTAGGCGATTCTGTAATCAAGACTTGTGAAGTTACTAGCGACGCAAGCTTTGCAGATGATATTAAGTTAGAGATTTCTTCATTAGTTTCATCTACTGAGCTTACTTATGGCGAGATTGGCACATGGTATACTTTGCCTACAGCAACTGTTGTAGATGCTAATTCTGGTTCTAGCGATGCAGTTCCATCTATACTTGAAATCAAGGTTACACCTAGCACATCTATAACTGGTGCTACTATAGAGCAAGATGGATATAAGTTCAAGGCAGACAAACTAGGCACATATATGATTACTTATGTGGCTACTATTCCATATACAGATAAGACTGTAGAGAAGAACTTCCTAGTAGAATTAAAAGATGAGACAGCTCCTACAATTATGTTTGTAGATAGTTATGTTAAGGCAGATATTATGACAAATGAGAGCCTTGATTCAGAGGATGAATTTGTTGAGTATTTGAAGGAAAATAAAGATGCGACTGACACAATTAAGTCAGTATATGTATTAGGTGCAGATGGTGTAAATATTGATATTCCAGCAATATATGCTAGCGACAATTCTGCAACTGGCGAGTATACACTTACTAGAAAGATTACTTATGCTTCTAATAGCCAAAGTACTACATTTAACGAAGAATTGAATAAAGTAAAACAACATAAGGTTACTGAACCTGGTGTGTATACTATTACATTCGAGGCTACAGATGGTAATGAGCGTAAAGCAGTAGCAAGTAAGACAATTGCTGTTGTTAGTGAAGACATTCTTAAGAACTGTGCTAGTACTTTACAAGGTACAACTGTTGCAGATCTAGAAGATGTTGATAAGCCAAGCATTGTTATTGGCTCTGTTCCTAGAAGTATTGCATCAAATGAGACTCTTACTTTTGCTATGCCTACTACAGCAGACTCTATTGCTAAGGCATTAAGTGATGTGACAGGATTCGGTAGATTGAAGACATCTACTACTTGGTCAAGCAATGTTGATCTTACTGCTAAGTTGGTAGCTTACAATGCTAGTACAAATGCTTTTGTTGCTGAACATCCATTAAAAGATGAGGATATTACATCTGATAATAAGTATTCTATAGATATGTCAGATGCTAAGTTGGATGCATTCAAGACAGCAATTGGTAACACAGCGGTATATTTCAGAGTAGAATATTCTGCTATGACAGATTGGATGACAGCGTTATCACTTGCTCCTGCTACTGATAGATCTACTAAGATTGAATATGTAGACGTAGAGGATACTACTGCTGCAACAATTGCAATAGCTGAGGCTAACGGATTATTTGTTGCATTAGAGAATGATAACTTTGCAGCAATTAAGGCTACATTGGCTAAATATGGTATTACAGCAGATGATGTGGATGATTTTGTACTAGAAGACAATGGTATGATCAAGATTACTACTGCAGGTGGCGACAAGTATATCGCTCCATTCAACCAATATTCATCTGATAATAAGATGATGGTGAAGTTGCCACAATTGTTAATTCAAGATGCTGAAGATATGACATCATTATCTATTACAGCTTCTATTGCAGATGAATTGGGTAATAGTAAAACATTGGTTGCTAGTTATGATAGCGTATTGAATGGTGTATACAAGGTGTCACTAGGTGAGGTAGAACTTGCTAATGCTGGTCAATATACAGTTACAGTAAAAGCAGTGGATAAGGGCGGTAATATATCTGTATATTCTTATGCAATTATGGTAAATGACACTACTGCTCCATCAGACGTAGTGTTGGATGCAGAGATTGCTGGCGAGAGTACTATTACTACAACTTACTACACTGGTCCATTTATTGAATTCCCTAGTGCTAAGGTTATAGACAATACTAATCCAGATAGCAAATATACAGTAGAATTAGTATCTTATCCAAAGAATGCTAGAATTACTCAAAATATCTATAACAAGGGTTTTGCTACACTTACAGCAGGTACTTATGAGATTAAGTATACATGTGATGATGGCAATGGCAATGATCCTCTTGTAAAGACTTATACTCTAGAAGTAAAAGAAAAAGATTATACTAAGATCGAAGTGAACGAAGATTTATTTAATGCAAACTTCAGCTATGATTTCGTTGCTGATACTGGTAGCACAACAATGAAGGTTGTTATACCATTTGGTCTTGCTATGAATGAATATGATTCTGAGATCAATAATACAGAGATCACTCCAGTAGTTAAGAATAAGAACAATGTTACTCAGACTGTTACTGCAGAGAATGGTAACTTTATATTCAAGGCAACTCAAGGTAAATATACTGTAGAGTACAAGCAAGGTACAGTAACTAAGTCTTATACTCTATATATTGGTGATACTGATGCTCCTACACTTACTTGGACAACTACTCCTCCTACAACATTAAAGGTTGGTGATACTTGGGGTAAAGGTATCAAGGATACTTTCGAGATTTATGATATCAATAAGGGCGCAAGAACAGAGATTACTGATTGTACTATAACTATTGTAAATCCTAGCGATGAGAGCACAGTTTATGACGGAATTTCTGATTATAAGTTCGACAAAGAAGGAACTTATAAGGTTAAGATTACGTTCGAGGATGAGGCTGGTAACAAGGTTACAGAGACAAAGTCTATCGAAGTAAAATCTAATGATGTTGATAAGACAAATAATCCTACAAATGTTGTTGGAACAATTCTATTAATTGCATCTATACTGGTTGTAGGTGGTGTTGTGGCATACTTAATTCTATCTTCTAAGAAGAAGGGGAAGAAGTCTGATAAATAATGATAAATAAGTACTGAAATATTTCAGTACTTATTTTTTTGCATAATATGCTTATTTTTTAGCATGTTTGTAATAAATATGTTCTAGTTTGTTATATTTTTGATTTATTTTATATTTGTAATACTTGTGTTTTATAGTCTAGCAAAAAGTGTTATTTGTCAAATGCGGTCAAATAGTTTGCTATCATATATATTTTATTGTAAAATACATAATATAAATGTATAATTGTGTCTATTTGTAGACAGTTGGCAGATGTTTATAGCCATATACACTTGGAGGATGGAGAATATGGTAGCATTTCTTATAGGTGCTCTTGCGGTAATAGTAACTGGTGTGTGTGTAATAGGTATTAACAACCTAGTTGTACTATTTTATAGATTTTTATATTTTATTGGATCATGGTTGTTAAGATTAATAGAATATGTTCAAAGATTATTTAGAAAATTGTGTGGTCTTGACTCTGCAGGGATAGATGGAAATTTGGAGTCAGATCCGTTGTGGGCATTAGTAAATAATAGTGCGGTACAAACTGCATTTTTGTCTATCCTGTTTTTATCAATTGTATTAGTATTTATCTTTGCAATGATTCAGATTATTAGGCTAGAATATACTACCGAGGGATCTAAGAATGCAAAGGGCCCAATTATTAAGTCTGCTATAAAATCAGTATTTTTCTTTGCGTTTATACCAATTGTTAGTCTTATTGGTATAGGAGTTAGTAATGTATTAATAGGTCTGGTAGAGCAAGTTACCAATCAGGGTCAGGCAACATCTGTTGCAGGACTCGTCTTTACAGTGGCTGTTGAGAATAATGACTCCAACCCATATAGGGCTTGTCAAAATAACAGAGGTAAAAAGTCTGTGGAATGGAGTTATAATGCTGAAAGCATTTGGGATGTAATAAGTGCTTCTATAAGTTCTGTTGGTCAGGTTTTTGGGGAATCTCTTGGTTATGACGATATATCAGGAATTAAAGGTGATGTAAATGCTGCTGATGGAGGGGATTCAACAGCAGGTAGAAAAAAAGTTTATTATTATGGTGATAAAATATACGGTGCACAATTTGTCGGTCATGATGACTGGGATGAACTATTTAATAATGACCCTGGTCAATTAGATGCATATTTTTCTAGACTAAGTTTTACAAAGGATGAGGGGTTATCTGCATTTACCGTAGAATCAAAGTCTACAGATGGTAAAGCTGTAGAACTAGAAGTCGGAGATATATTAAATTATACAAACTCGGAAGCTGTATATTATTTCTATAATGTAAGTAAGATAGACTATATAATGTTGTTTTTAGGTGGATGGTTTGTTCTTAAGGCGCTTATTACCTCCGCTTTTGGTGTGGCCATGCGTGTATATAAGGTTGTTATATTATTTATAATATCTCCATATCCGGTCTCTTTGTCTGTTCTCGATGGGGGTAGTGCATTAAATAAATGGAAGAGTTCATTCTTAAAAGAATTGTTCTCTGCTTATGGTGTAGTTGTTGGCTTAAATTTATTTTTAATTTTGTTTGCGGAGATATCTGAGAATAAAATATTTGAATTCTTTACAGGTGAGCCGCTAGGTGGAATATTTAATAGTTTGACTAGACTTGTAATGCTATTGATAGGTTGCTTAATGATAGGAGATATTGTAGGTATTATTTCTGATTATATTGGCGGTGGCAATGTAATGAAGGAAGGACAAGGCATGCAGAAGCAGGTCACCGATATGGCAAAGAAGGCTGGCTCTGCTGCAATTGGTGGTCTTACCCTTGCCGCAGCCGGAGCTACAGCGATTGGTGGTGGCATTGGTGCTCTTAAGGGCATGCGTTCTCTAAATAAAATAGCAAAGGCAAATAAGAAAGATGAAGAAATTATAAATAGTGAGAATCCTGAAGTTACGGAGGAGGAGAAGAAAGAGGCACAAGAGAGAATTAATGCCAGAAAAGAAAAGACTGAACGAGTAACACAGAAGTTAGCGCAAAATCAACGTCATTCATTAAGAGGGGCGATGATTTATAAGAATGCAATGAAGTCAACAAAGGCTTTTCAATATGTCAATAAAGGTGCTTTTGGATTATTAGAGAGTGAAAATGTAGCAAAAATAGATAAAGCAATAGCTGGCAAAGGAGATGAATTCGAAAGCGTTATTAAGTCTGCTGGAGCAGCAGATAAGGCAAAAGCAGCAAGAAAAGAAAGTAGGCGTGATGATCTGCGTAAAGAAATTAAAGATAATGGTGGTAGTGCTAGAGGCCTTAATCAGTTGCTTGTCAAAGCGCATGATAAGTACTCTATGTCAACGGAAAATGTTTCCCGTGTTAGAACTGAAAACGAAACTAGGATAAAGCAGGGCGATGAGGCAGCTGCATTTATGAAGAAAAACAAGGAAAAGTATAAAGAAGCTTCCCAAACATCACAAAATGCTACTATACAGATTATGAATGCGAATTTAGACCTAAAAGAAACCAGGAATTTGTCCGATTTTAACAAAGATTTAATAGTAAAAGGTGCAGAAGACCAAGAAAAAGCAAAACAATCACTTGATATACTTAAAAATGTTGATACAATGGCGGAAGGTAAAGAAAGAGATGAAGCTATTTTGAAAGCTGCTAGTTTAATGCGAGAAGCATATGGTCTTAATGATAAGGATTCTGATAGCGATGTGAAGACAAAAGTTGAAGGTAAGTTGAGTTTCGATGAAGGCACATACGATAAGATGACAAAAGCCGTTAAAGATGGCGTGTCTGCTGATAGTGTGGCAAAAATGGCAGGAGCAGACCAAAGAGAATACTTTGGAAAAATTTTAAATGATTCGTTTGCTCATGCTATAGAGAAATTGGAAAATATTAAAGCAGATGCTAAGACAGAAAATGGATTACAAGAATTGCTAAGGGCTATATTATCAAAGATGAAATAGGAGAAGATTATGTTAACAGATAGTATAAGAATGCGGAAAATTCGTTATGATGTATTAAGATATCTTGAAGAGTTTAAGTTAACTTCTCGAATAGAAAAATATCTGGAAATAGAAAATAAAGAGTTGGAAATTGGCAAAGAATTAATTGCAGAAGCAAAATTAAACTATTGTGAAAATATAGCAGATGTTGAAGCATCTTTAAGAAAATATCTATCGAATGTTTCTAATTATAATTCAGTAGAACACTCTATTTTGCTGGATTATATAATGCCGCTAGAATCTGCAACTGATAATTATCAAAGTTTGTATGATGAGTTGTATAATTTTATGTTTCAATTAGTGCAAATACAGAAGATTCAAGCTAAATTGTTAGAGACTTTTATGGATACCGTATACATAGGTGAAGATAACAATATTTATAGTGTTGTTGATAATAAAGTATTAATAAATAAAAGTGATATTATTGGTAAGGCAGATGTTGATGATGATTACGAATATCAAGTTATAGACTATGTTTCTGATAAAATATTAAGTACAAAAAATGAAATTATATTACAATTCGAATACAGTGATGACGGATATTACATATCTGGAAATGGTGTTGAATATTTCAATGATAATGATAAAGAATCTATTATATCAGAAGTGGAGTCAAGGTTGTCAATATTGTTTAGTGATATTGATACTACATCTAATGAAGATAATATAGAAAATAATGAACAAATAGATGATTTTATAGATGATGTAACAGCTGTAAAAAAGAAAACGATAACTAAAGAATCTGAAGAGAGAATTAATAATCTTAATAAGTCATTAAAAGAATCTGCAACAAAAATTAAAGGAAAATAAATATGTCAGAAAGTATAAAAGATGTTGGGTTGTTGGCTACATCATGGAAGAAAAGGATTTCCGATCCGTTATTCCTAGATATGATGTTAGAAATAATGCTTAGTGAGCTGGATGCGCTTAAAAAATATCTTGCCTCTGTTGCTAGTCAGAAAAAACTAGAACAAGCATCAAAGAAACAAATAAAAGATGAAAGTGTAATAAATTCTGAACAGAGTGTATTAAGAAGATTAAAAGAACATGGAATAGATCCAAACAATGCGACAGATGAGCAAAAAAAGTTTTATGCTAAATATATTAATCCAGAAGGACAATCAATATTTGATGAATTTACAAAAATAGCAGATTCTAAATATATTGGTAAAGGTATTAGTATGGAAGCTATGGCCTCTATAGATGTTCTAAAATCTGTTTTTGATAAGGCTCTAGAGGGCGAATCTGTATTGGCATTAGAGTTTGTGTCGCGTATGATAGAATCTCCTACGCTCATGTATGATCTTGTGCCATCTTCACAATTACAATTATTATTGGATAGAGTGCCTAAAAAGAACGGAAAAAAAGGACATCTGGAATCAAAGAAAGAGTTGGTGAAAGATGGAAGTGATGACTCTGTTAAGCTAATAGCTAAAGCTGACTTGTCGCTATTTGGTCTAGATGGTGAGGCTATTTTCGCTGCAAGATGCATGATTGAGAGCTTAGGTCTTGATTTGACTAAGCCTATACAAAAGGATAAACTAAAGTCTTTAGTGGAGACATTTAACAAATTTTATGATATTTGCAAAGAGAGATCTCAAGTCTCTATTAATGAGGGAGAAAAAGATATTAAAGAGAAGTCTGCAGATGCAAAAAAAGTAAAAGAAAGTGGCAGAGTATTTACTGAAGAAGGAAAAAATGTTATAAAAAGTGCAATTAATGCAAAAGATGATTACAATGTCGAAATGAAAAATGCAAAGACTATTGTTAAACAATTAGAAGAAAAAATACTTTCTGGAAAAAGTTTGACAGATGAGGAAAAAACTCAAAAGAGTAAACTAGACAAATTGATAGCTCAGGATAGTATTCCTAGATATAAGGGCAATTCAGATGTTCAACAATCTGTATTGAACGATGTGTATGCTAGATTAAATATAAATGCAGAGAATGTTAGTGCTACAGAAAAAGATATTATAGAAGACTGTGTAACAAAAACAGCTCAAGAGTTATCCGAATACTTAGTTTCTATAATCAAGAAATCAGATTCAAAGGTGGATAGTAAAGTATTTGACCAAATAGCTAATTATGTAAAATTATGCGGAGATAATATGTATTCACAAGTTGAAAATGCTGATCTGGCAGAAGCATTGAAAAATGGTTCGGTCTCCTCAAATATGTTAATAAATGAGCATGTTGATAATCTAAAGAATTTCTATAAGAGTGATGAAAATATACAAGCATTATTGCAAACTAATAATGTGCTTAATGAAGGAGAAAAAGGTTTTGTTGAGTTTGCGGTTTGGCAGATTGCTGAAAAGGTGTATTCTATAGACGAACGAGAAAATAATATAGGTATAGAGACTAAGACCTTTGCTCAATATATGCAACCAGTCTTAGATGCTGCAAAAGAAAAGGGACTATATTCTACCGAAACAGAAAAAATAATGTAAAAAGGCTGAGAAAGCCTTTTTTTGTTGTGTGTATAAAAATGTTTTGAAATATAGCCAATTTTTGTTATACTCTTATATTCAGAGAATTGTGTGCATTGGAGAAGATATATGGTAAAAGTTTTAGTAGATGTATTTGGTGGCGATCATAGTCCAGAGGAGATATTAAAGGGTTGTAAGTTGGCGCTAGATGCAAATAGTGATTTGTGCTTAATATTAGCGGGCGATGAGGATGTTATAGGTCCAAAGATAACCGAATATGGTATTGATTCAAATAGGATAGAGATATTAGATGCCAAGGAGGTTATATCAAATGATGAATCTCCAACCGAAGCTATTAGAAGAAAAAAAGACAGCACAATTGTAAAGGGGTTTGAGGCGTTAAGGCAAAGAGAAGATATCGCAGGATTTGTTAGTGCGGGTTCAACTGGTGCAGTATTGACGGGTGCTTTCCTAAAGCTTGGTAGAACTCCAGGTGTATCAAGACCAGCGCTTTGTCCAATGTTACCTACAGTCACAGGTGGCATTGTAGGAATAGTGGATTGTGGTGCCAATGTTGACACTAAGCCAGAGAATCTAGTACACTTTGCATTAATGGGAAATGCTTATATGAAGAGTGTATTTGGGGTAGAAAATCCAAGAGTAGCACTACTTAGTGTGGGGGTAGAGGATCATAAAGGCAATGAGTTAACAAAGACTACATTCCATATGCTAAAAGATATGCCTCAGATTAATTTTGTAGGAAACATGGAAGCAAGGGATCTACTTAGTGGTGAGTATGACCTTGTGGTATGTGATGGATTTGCTGGTAATGTGTTGTTAAAGTCTACAGAGGGCGCAGTGATGTCTTTCATGAAAATGATGAAAGAGAATATAATGAGTCATACAAGTAGCAAGATAGGCGCAATGTTCATGAAAAAGACATTTAAGGAACTTAAAAATACGCTAGATTTTAACAAAAAGGGCGGATCTGTACTACTTGGATGCAAGAAAATTGTAGTTAAGTGTCATGGTGCAAGCAAGGCATTTAGTATTAAATGTGGAATAGAACAAGTTGTTGAGGCAGAGCGAAATAACGTATGTGGTATCATTGCAGATGCTGTAGCAGAGGCAAACGATGCTGAATAATATGCAAAAAATAGAAGAGATCATCGGTCATAGATACACAAAGCAAGAGTTAATAATGCGAGCATTTACTCACTCATCATATGCACATGAGCACGGCGGAGAAAACTATGAGAGGTTAGAGTTCTTAGGGGATAGTTTGCTGGAGACTATTACTACATTATATCTGTATAGTAATTTTTCCAATGATGAAGGTACTTTGTCAAAGATGAGGGCAAAGGTTGTGTCAGCAAAATGTCTTGCTCGTGTAATGAAAGAATTGAAGCTGGATGCCCATATATTAGTTGGTGGCAGTATAAATAGCAAGGATATTCCAGATAATGTGGTAGCAGATGTATATGAGAGTATTGTTGCAAGTTTGTTGATAGATGGCGGAACCAAATGTGCAAGAGATTTCGTAATGCGAACTCTTCTGATATCAAAAGAAAATGTATTAGATATATGTGCAAGCATGGTGGATTATAAGACAGTATTGCAAGAAAAGTTGCAGAGTGTGGGTAGTCATGCTACGTATGATAGCGAGGACATAATTGAAGATAATAAAACTATGTACAGAGTATCGTTATTGATTGATGGCGTAGTAGTAGATACAGCTACAGATGTATCTAAAAAAGGCGGGCAAGAAGCTGTTGCCAAGAAGTATTTAGAAAGAAATGGAGGCATATCGTGAATTTCAAGCAAATAGAAATGGTAGGATTTAAGTCTTTTGCTGATCCTATTAAGATTGTGTTACAACCTGGAATTAATGCAATAGTTGGCCCCAACGGCTGTGGTAAAAGTAATGTTGCAGATGCTATAAAATGGGTGCTGGGTGAGCAGAGTAGTAAGAATATGCGTGGTACCTCCATGCAAGATGTAATATTCAAAGGTACCGAAAAAAGAAAAGGTACTAGTTATTGCGAAGTATCTATATGTTTTGATAACTCAAATAAGATTTTTAATACACCGTTTGAGGAATTTACTATCACTAGAAAATTATACAAGAATGGTGATAGCGAATACATGTTAAACAATAACCCATGCCTACTTAGACAAATAGTAGAAATACTGCGTAATACCGGAATAGGTAAAGGCGGGTATTCTATCATTAGTCAAGGTATGGTCAGCAAGATATTAGAAAGCAAGCCAGAAGAAAGGCGTGTAATATTCGAGGAAGCAGCGGGTATTGCGGGATTTAAGTCTAAGAAGGATGAGGCAGAAAGAAACCTAGAAAAGACTAGAGCCAATCTAGATAATATACATAATATTTTGGCAGAGATTGATAGACAACTAACTCCTCTTAAGAAGCAATCGGAGACTGCTAAGATATACTTGCAGTTAAAGGAAGAGTTAAAACTATTAGAAGTAAATGCCTATATCTACCAGTATGATTATGCAAGTGAAAACAAAGAGATTATTAATGCAAAGATAGATGCTATTGTAAAAGACTTAAATAGTAAGCAATCAGAACTGGAGAAGGTTGTAGATAGATACAATAGTGATTTCGATAAGCTTAATAATCTTGATGGTGATGTCAAGGCTGTGCATGATAGAATATTGGACTTAACAGTAAGGCTGGAAAAACAATTTGGCCAAAGCAGTCTTGTTCAAGAAAAGATTAAGAACCTAGTGACAGAGGTTAATAGGCTAGAAGAATTGATTTCTGACAATAATGATAAGTTAGAAAGATTGAATGGCAATATATATAGTCTTAAGAATTCCAAAGCAACTAAAGAGCAGAATATTATGATTGCTAAGACAAAACTTAGCGATAATGAATCAATGTATACAGATGTCTGCAATGAGTTAAAGATTGGTGAAGATGAGGCTATGGGGCTAAAACAAGACCTGCTAGATTCTCTTAACAAACTGTCTGATGCAAAAGCAAAGGCTAGTGCACTAAAAGTAGAGAAAGAAAACTATACTAATTTACTGCAATCTACATTGACTGAGAAGAATGAACTGAATAAGAAATTAGCAAATGTAAAATTAAGTGAAGAAGATAGTCTTAATAAGTTGCAAGAGATGTCTGCAAAGAAAAAATCTCTAGAATTGTCCGTATCCAATGTGAAAACAAAGAATAATAATATTTTGGGAGAAATCAAGATATTAGAGGGAAGGTTAGCAGAATGCAACACCAATAGGGTAGCAATGCGTCAGCATTTGTCAATATATCAGAATATGCAAAAAGAGTATGAAGGTTTTGCTGGAGCGGTAAAGAAGTTGCTACGCGATGCAGAGACAAATGCGGAATTGAAGTCAAAAATAGTAGGAGTATTAGCAAACCTAATATCTGTACCACAAGACTACCAAGTAGCAATAGAGATGGCTCTTGGCAATGCTGTGCAGAATATAGTCACTCAGTCGGATGAATATGCTAAATATCTAATAAGATACTTAAAGCAAAAAGATTATGGCAGAGTTACATTTCTGCCAATTAATTCGGTGAAGACAAGATCAATAGATAGTAGATTTGCCAATTATTTGAAAGATCCTAGCGTGTGTGGTGTTGCAGATGGTTTGATATCATATGATAAGTCTATAGCACCAGTAATTAGTAGTTTGCTTGGTGGAACAGTAGTTGTCAAAGATGAGAATTCTGCAGTAACACTTGCTAGAAATACAGCTTATTCTTTCCGTATTGTTACACTAGATGGCGATATAATATCCACACAAGGTAGTATTACAGGTGGTAGCAAGAAGGCACAGGGTACTAATATCCTTAGTAGAGAAACAGAGATTGCAGAAACCGAGAAAATGATAGAGAAATTGGATGCTGAATATGACACCATAAGTGCAAAATTATTGCAGAAACAAGAAGAGCACAAGACAATTTCTGAAGAATTGAAGGATGCTACAGATGATATTCATAATATAGATATCGAATATGCCAAGGATAATGAAATCTATTCGAACTTAAATGCAACAAAAGTATCGATGGAAAACGATATATATAAGTATGATAGTAACATAGGCAAGTATAATCAAATGTTACAAAGCATAAATGAAGAATTGGCAAAATTGGATAGTATAGATAGTGATATTGCTCCTCTAAATACTTCAAATCAGAGTGATTTTGCAATATTGAAATCTAGGCGTGATGAATATATATCGGCAATAACAGAGTTGAAGATATTGATTGCGGGTACAGAGAGTGAAATTAACTCTATTGATCAAGAACTAGATAGGTTAAATGAGGAAGTAGGCGCTATTACAGAGGCTAATTTGGAACTATCTAAGCAACTTAATTTAAGCAAAACTATGCTAAGTGAATACGAGAAGTCTAGTGATGTTGTGGCAATAAACGCACAGAGCACTGCTATGCAGGCTGAATTAAGAGGGGAGAAAGAGCGATTAGAGTTGTTGGAAAATTCTAAGACAACATTGTCATCAGATCTTAGGTTCTATGATGAAGAGCGACTAAGACTTATGGAAGAAGTGAATAAGCTTCAAGATAAGAAGTATCAACAAGAATTAAATCTGACAAAAGTCGACACTGATATAGAGGCTATGCAAGAGCGAGTATGGGAAGAATATGAATTGACTTATGCAAGTGCTCTGCAGTATAAGCAAGATATATTTGATGTTAAGTCTGCATTGACAGAGATTAATAGGATAAAGAAGCAAATCCAAGGTCTAGGAAACGTAAATGTTAACGCTATAGAAGATTATAAGTTGCTTGAAGCTAGACATGGTAACATGTACGAACAGGCACAAGATTTGCTTAAGGCAGAGGCGGATATTAAGGATATAATCAAGTCTTTGTCGGATGAAATGACAACTATATTTACAGAGAAATTTAACCAAATCAATGAGAACTTTGGATTAATATTCAAAGAGTTGTTCCAAGGTGGACATGCTAGCTTGAAGCTAATTGATTCTGATAACGTATTAGAGGCTGGTGTAGAGATAGTTGCTGTACCACCAGAGAAGAAGTTGAATAGTACTAAGTTGTTGTCAGGTGGAGAACAAGCATTAGTAGCCATTGCTATACTATTTGCAATACTTAAGTTAAGACCAATGCCATTCTGTCTACTAGATGAGATAGAAGCGCCTTTGGATGAAGCCAATGTGTATAGATTTGTACAGTACTTAAAAAGGTATGCAGGTGAAACACAGTTTATAGTTATTACCCACAAGAAGCCAACTATGGAGTATTCCGATTGCTTGTTTGGAATAACTATGGAAGAGAAGGGTGTTAGTAAAGTTGTGTCTGTTAAATTAAATGAAGCAGTGAAGATGGCGGAGGTAAAATAATGGGATTTTTTAGTAAAATTTTCTCAGGGCTAAAGAAGACAAAAGATGCACTGTTTAGTAAGATTAGTTCAATATTCCACGGTGAATTGGATGACGAATTCTTTGAGGATTTGGAATACTCATTAATTTCTTCCGATATTAGCGTTGAGGCAACAGAGGATATTATAGAGAATGTTAGGTCAATATCTAAGAAGCAAAAGATTAAGACTATAGATGAGTTCAAGGAAGTTCTTCGTTCTGCAATGATACAAATATTTGATGGTGTGGAAGACGATAATGATGAGTATCCAGTTGCTATAACCGTTGTAGGAGTCAATGGCGTGGGTAAGACCACCGCCATTGGCAAAATGGCACATAGTTACAAAAGTAATAAAAAAAGTGTGTTGTTAGTTGCTGGTGATACATTCCGTGCAGCTGCTTCCGATCAGTTGACAGAGTGGTCTAAGAGGGCAGGAGTGCGAATTGTAAAATATGGCGAGGGTGCCGATCCTGGTGCCGTAGTGTATGATGGCTTAGAGAGTGCTACTGCGAAGAAGGATGATGTGGTGCTAATAGATACAGCGGGCAGACTACAGAATAAGTCTAACTTAATGGAAGAATTAAGAAAAATAAGCCGTGTAGTTGATAAGGCATGGTCAGGTGCAAGGCGCAACTATATAGTTCTAGATGCCACAACTGGTCAGAATGCTCTGTCGCAAGTAGAGATATTTAACGATATCATACCGTTGGATGGAATTATATTGACTAAGTTGGATGGAACTGCTAAGGGTGGAGTAGTGTTCTCCATTGTCAAAGACTATGGCATTCCTGTAAAATATATTGGAGTGGGAGAAGGAATAGATGATCTTCAACCATTTAATGCAAAAGAATTTGTAGATTCTATTATTTAATTTATAAAAGGTGTTGACAAAAATATGTGTTTTTTGCTATACCTTTTTAAGTTAATCTGTTAAAATAACATTAGATTATAAAAAGGAGAAGTTATGTTTAATTATTTATTGAATGCTGGAACACTTCCTGTATGGATAGAGAGATCATTCCCAATTATCCAAATTGTACTACTTGCACTTATTGCTATTAGTTCAGTCATTGTGATTATCGCTGTACTACGTAAGCCAGCCAATCCAGAGAGTGGTACTAACTCTATTACTGGTATTAGTGATAGCTATTATATGCAGAACAAGTCTAGTACAAAAGAAGGTAGATTGCAGAAGTTAATTATTATTGCAATGTCTTGCATATTTGCATTCACAGTTGTGTATTTCATATTGCAGGCTATACTTAATTCATTTATTGGTTAATAAGAAGGTTATAAATGGACAATAATTATTATAAGATAATGGCTCTGGATTTCGGCGATGTGAGGATTGGTGTAGCTCTAAGTGATATGACTAGGACAATTGCTAGTGGATACGAGAACTATACCAGATGTAATGATGAGGATAAAGATATATCTCACATTATGGATATTGCAAAGTCTAACAATGTTAAGTTGATAGTTATGGGCATTCCATATAATATGGATGGAACAGAGAGTAACCAGACATTGAAGACCAAGGCGTTTGCTGAGAAATTAAGTGCCATATCGGGTATTGAGATTAAGTTCCAAGACGAGAGGTTGACATCAAAACTGGCAGAAAGGATGTTGATCAATGCTGATGTGTCTAGAATGAAGAGAAAAAATGTGCTAGACAAGCTTTCTGCTACGATAATCTTACAAGATTATCTTAATCAAATATAAAGGAGAGTGAATTATGGCAGAAGATAGATCACCAGTAGAGTTGTTATTAGATGAGAAGAACAACGACAATATCAAATTATATGATGAGAAAAATGAGTGTGTGGAGTTCGAACAAATAGCAACAATCCCTATGGATGAGAGAATATTTGTTATATTGAAGCCAGTTACTGCTATGGAGAATGTAGCAGAAGATGAAGCAATAGTGTTCGAGATTCAAGAGATCGATGAAGAGGATTGCTTGGTTGTGGTTACCGAAGACAAGATTATCGATAAGGTATTCGATGAATACTATGAGATGTTGAAGTCTGAAGGTATAGATGTAGAATAAGAAAGAAGTGCATTTCGCATTTCTTTTTTTTATTTGAATTAATTGTGTGATTTTTGCTTTAATGGTATTAGACAACCTTTTTTCTATCATATTAATAATCAATTTTTGATTTGACTTCTTAATTTGTTTGACATGAAGATGGTGGGTATTCTATACTAGTACATAGAATGAGAAATATGCATTATGGGGTAAATTATGCAAAATAAAAGTAAGATAATATTTATAAGCATTATATCTGTTATGCTTCTATGTATAATGGGTCTAACCATAGGTATTGTATTGGTTGCAAGTAATGCTGAGCAAGATAACAATATAACTATTAGTTATGAGGCCAATAATGTAGATGCAACCATTACTGCATCTGGTATCAACTATGCATCTTCAGAAGATACAACTGGTGAAAATATTCTCTTATCAGATGGAAAACAGTCTGGACTAACGACAGGTACACTTACATTCAAGGCAAGTCAGTCGGAGGTGAGCGGTACACTCTCTTTTGATTATGCTCTTCTTACTGCTACAGGCAGAGCGGTATATACATTTAAGATTAAGAACACAGCAGATGTGTCGAATACTAGATCATTGAAATTAATGGCATCAGTACAAGATACTTCTAATTTAGACAATATCGAAGTCAAGTTCGGCGGTAGCGAGGCCAGTGCAATAGAGTCAACGGTAGGATATGTAGAGATTGGTGGAGGCCAGAATACCAATACACTTGTAATGATGGTAACTGTAGATAATACTACTCTAGATGTAACTAATGCAACGGTGGATATACACTTACAATTATCATGCGACCTAGATGTGTCTGTGTCTGGTACTACAGCAGTTGCACCTGCAATACAGCCTGTAGCTAAACAATATTTCGAAGGTTGGTATTTGGATGAGGCCTTAACTACTAAGGCAACATTTCCACTGCAATCAAATACTAGTGTAACATTGTATCCTAAATATATGGAAAGTACATCAGGTATGACATATTCCTATAGTAGCACAACCAAAAGTTATTTATTAACAAAAGGTTTAGATCAAGCAAATGTTGTTATTCCAAATTCATATAATGATGGAACTCATGGTGTTGCTCCGGTAAGCAAGGTTGCAAGATCAGCATTTAATGGTTTTACTAATCTTAATAGTGTAGTAATTCCTAATAGCGTCACAAGTATAGAGACCTATGCATTCTATCAATGTTCTGCTCTTAGTAATGTTGTCATCCCATATAGTGTAAATAGTATAGGTAATGCAGCATTCTATGCATGTAGTAGCCTCGGTAGTATTGTGATTCCAGAAGGTGTTATCAGTATTGGCAACAACACATTTGCTTATTGTTCTAGTCTTAGTAGCGTTTCTATTCCGGATAGTGTAACCAATATAGGACAATATGCTTTCAGTAATTGTAGCGGTCTTTCTGAAATAACAATACCGGGTAATGTTACCAGTATTGGTGCGAACGCTTTTGCTTATTGTTCTGCTTTAACAGATATAACAATTCCATCTAGTGTAACAAACATGGGCAACTATGTATTTTATCAATGTGAGAATTTAATTAATGTAACACTAGAAGAAGGTATTAAGTCTATACCAAATTGTGCTTTTGGTGGATGCATAAACTTGTTAAATATAAATATCCCAGATAGTATAACAAGTATTAGTCCATACGCTTTCCATAGTTGTAATAGTCTTACTAGTATAACTATACCGGATAGTGTTACTAGTATTGGGAATAATGCTTTCTATTCTTGTTCTGCACTAACAAGTATAACAATTCCAGATAGTGTAAAAAATATTGGATCTAATTTGTTTTATGATTGTGGATCCCTAAGTAATGTAACGTTGTCTAATAATATTACTAGTATAGGAGAGTCAACATTCTTTGGTTGTACTAAACTAACGGAAATAATTATTCCAGCTAGCGTGACTAGTATAGGCACATATGCTTTTTATGAATGCAAAGCTTTAGAAAGTGTAACTATTCCTAGTAATGTAGCTAGCATTGGTTCAGTGGTGTTCTTTGGATGTTCCAATCTCACAACTCTATCATTCGATGAGCCATCAGGATGGTATAAGTATGATAGTGAGAATGACACATATTCCGATAGTTATACTTTGTCTAGTGCTAGCGATAATGCAACTAACTTTACATCAAATCAAAATTATTATAATTATAGCTGGGAGAGAAAATAACAAAGTATATAAAGTAACTAAGAAATTAGTTACTTTTTTTGTATATAATCTGTTGTAATTCTTTTGGTAAAATTGCAATTATTTAGTAATATATATCTAGTAATAAATATTTAGGAGTAAATACAATGAATATAGAAGAAGTAAATATGTATATTGATTCGTACAAGGAAGATTTGGATAAGGCGTACGATCACTTAATAGATGAGATGTCTACAATACGTGCTGGTCGTGCTAATCCGAAGATTGTAGAGAGGATAATGGTGGACTACTATGGTACGCCTACGCCAATTAACCAGATGGCAACAATCTCTGTACCAGAGGCTAGAATGCTAGTTGTATCATTGTGGGATCTTAGTATGCTTAAGGCTACAGTAAAGGCTATAACAGATGCCAATATAGGTGTAAATCCTAGTGATGATGGTAAGGTGATAAGACTTGTATTCCCACAACTAACAGAGGAGAGAAGAAAGGAGTTTGCTAAGGATATATCTAAGATGACAGAAGCATGCAAGGTAGTGTGCAGAAATGCTAGGCGTGATGTGTTGGATGAATTCAAGAGAATGAAGAAAGACAATGAGATAACCGAGGATGAATTGGCAAAACTAGAGAAGGATGTACAGAAGATATTAGATGATATATCTGCAAAAATCGACAAATCTAGCGAACAAAAGCAAAAAGAAATAATGACTACTTAGGCAAAAATAATTATTTTTGTTACCAAATATTATCCCTTTGTAGTACAATATATTATCTGAAGTTAGACAAAAGCAGTACAAAGCAATGTTTTCGTATAACTGATATTTATTCAATCTATGTGTCTACGCTTTATCGTAGGTTTGCAGTAGCAAACATGATTTGAAGCATAGTGAATAAATCATCATCGCATAGATTATTATTTAATTTAAGGGGTAACTTGTATTGAGTAATTATTCATTAAATGCAGTGCCTACCCATATAGCCTTTATTATAGATGGCAATGGTAGATGGGCAAAAAGAAGGGGTTTAAGTAGATCATTGGGGCACAAGGCAGGATTTAATAATCTGAAGAAGATTGTTAAGCTGTGCTTCGAGATAGGTATAAGATATGTATCTATATACGCATTCTCTACTGAGAACTGGAATAGGCCAGAGAAAGAGATTGAGGGATTAAAAGAGATATTTTTGCAATATTTCAATGCCGATAAGTTTATAGAAGACTATCCCGATGTAAAAGTTAATATAATGGGAGAATATTCTAAGTTCGGCGAAGATTTTAAGGCAATTGCCGATGATGTCATTGCTAGAACTAATGATAGGGATAAGTATATATTAAATGTAGGCGTTAATTATAGTGGCAAGGATGAGATTGTATATGCAGTAAATAGAATGATTGGCGACGGAGTGACAAGAGTTGACAGATCCACCATAGACAATTATATATACACTAGCGGACAGCCTGAGCCCGATCTTATAATTAGAACAAGTGGCGAACAAAGGTTAAGCAATTTTATGTTATGGCAGTGTGCCTATTCAGAGTTGTATTTTCCTAAGACACTGTGGCCCGACTTTAAGAAAAAGGAATTATTAAAAGCATTAGATGTGTATTCTAAGCGAAATAGGCGATTTGGACAAATAAAAGAGGAAGAATAGACAAATGAAAAAGAGAGTAATATCTGCAACATTCGTGTTCGTAGTAATGGCTATTATGATAGCATCAAGACTACTTACACCATACGTATTTGATGTATGTGTGCTAATTGCAGGAACTATAGGAATATTAGAGATAGTAAAAGCTTTGGCGAACAAAGGCAAAGTCGTAAATGAGAATATGGCAAGCACATATATGTTTGTATTATATGTGGGCATTATATATGCAATACTAAGCAAGGGTACATTGCTACAATTATTATTATATTTTGCATGTGTACTAGTTGCTTATTTTATATTAAATATTTTGTTGTCTCTTAGCTTTAAGGATGCAACAAAGACAGAGATGTTAAGATCCAATTATACGGGAACTTATAGAAGATATGTAGTTCTAAAGGCATTTAGGAGTGTAGGGCTATTAATATATCCAGCACTACTATTTGCACTACTTATATTAATCAATCATATGGATGCATTCTTTGTGTCCAAGACTATTAGTAGCGTTGCTGTTCTAATTGACTTTATAATAATAGCAACTTTTGTATGTGCTACATTTACAGATACATTTGCTATGCTGATAGGATCAAAGGTAAGAGGTCCAAAGTTGTGTCCAACTATTAGTCCTAACAAGACTATATCAGGTGCAATTGGCGGACTAGTTATGGGTATAATAGGAGTATTGGGTGTGTACATGTTATATAGTCTAAATGCGGGCTTTGTAGAAGTGATAGAGTTATTAGGTGTTACATGGGTACCTATTGTAGTATTTGGCATATTTGCTCCTATCTTAACTCAGGTGGGTGATATCGTGGCTAGTATGATAAAAAGAAAGTGTGGTATCAAAGATTTCAGCAATCTTATTCCTGGCCATGGCGGAATAATGGACAGAGTGGATGGACTAATTTTTGCGAATTTATGTGCATTCATAGTGACATTAATTTGTTTGTTTTAATCATTAATTAAGATATATTGCAATATATATAAGTGTCGGCTTTTATATATTGCATTTTTGAATATAGATATATTTAGGAGAATATATGATATATAATTTGTCTAGTTTTGTAAATGTATTGTCTACAATAGGTGGTATATTGTTGGCGATAATACTATTTGCTGTATTGATATTTATACACGAATTGGGTCACTATACTGCCGGAAAAATATTCAAGTTCAAGATTAATGAGTTTTCGCTTGGATTTGGCAAGGCATTGTATACTAAGAAAAAAGCAAATGGAGAGGTTTTCTCTATTAGGCTTGTTCCATTAGGAGGATACTGTGCTTTTGAAGGAGAAGAAGGCGGTAGCGATGTCGAGGGTGCATTCAATAAGCAAGCGTGGTGGAAGAGATTAATAGTCTTATTCTCTGGTGTCTTGTTTAATTTCATATCGGCTATTATTGTATCAATACCACTATTAATGATTATGGGTGAGGCTACACCTATTATCACGTCATTTGCTGATAATACACCTAACCATATAGAGTATAATATGGAGACACTGCAAGAAGGCGACATAATAATGGCTATAGATGGTGTTAGGCCTAGTTATACCAACGGTGGCATGTCATTGCTTCCAAGACGTCAAGGCGACACTCCATATACCATTACAGTAGACAGAGATGGTGTGTTGGTTGATATAAATGTTACTAATATTGTTGTGGGAACTGATGAAGATGGTAACGATATATATGGTATTGGAATTAATGGGTATGAGAATAAGAAATTAGGATTTTTCCATAGTGTCGCTCGTAGTGTACCATTTTGCTTCGAGATGTCAGTGGATTGTATAAGAATACTGGGCGAATTATTTACAGGGCAGACGCGTGTATCTGACCTGGGTGGTCCAATAGCCACAATAGGTGCAATATCCACATCGGTATCATCTCCTAATGGGATAGGATTGCAGGCGTTACTATTATTATTTCCAGTGATTGCTGTTAATCTAGCGGTATTTAACTTTTTGCCATTACCAGCACTAGATGGAGGAAGGGCGGTATTTGTTATCATTGAGGGAATTAGGCGAAAACCGATTAATCCTAAGATAGAGAATGCGATACATTCTGTAGGAATAATGGTGCTGTTTGCATTTGTTATTTTTGTAGACTTTTTACAGATATTTAAGATAAGGTTATGAGAAAGTTTTTAGATTATTTACGTAATACTAATGATAAATATAATGATATTTTAATTACAAATATAGAGTACTGTGTGGATGATAATGTTTTAGAATTCAAGGTGCAATACGTTTGTGATAATTTTTCCGATGCTGATAAGTTGGCTCTTGAAAAAGACATCCGATCTTATATAGATGCAGACACTACTATTGATATAAAATGTAGAAAGTATTTTATAGACAAAGACATAATAAAGGATTATGTTGTAAGATATATCCAAGATAAATATCCAAGTGTGAGCAATGATGAGTTGGAGAAGAATGTTGCTATAAACCTAACTGAAGATAATGTATATCAAATCTCATTAGTCTTAGGGGTAGAGAGTTTGGCTCATTTAACAAAGAATGATTTTGAAAATGAAATAGTTGACTATTTGCAAATGGTGACTATGGAGGAGTATGAGATAATCCTGATTGCAGATACATCTGAGAGTGCTGATGCGCAATCCATACTAGATGAGAGGTATTCTCTTCTTAATAACTCAGATATGCTTAAGAGAATAGATTATGAGCCTATAGAGGTCTCTGGACTGGAGAAGATAATAGGGGATATAGATATAGATTATGTGTATCCTATTGCAACGCTATCTGAGGGTAAAGTTGCGTGCGTGGGCGAAGTTGCATTCTACAAAGTGTCGGAATATGAGAGTAGATTCAAAAACAAAGATGGTAGTGCGAAGATTGGCAAGAGAGTAACTTTTGTATTAAGAGATGGTAGTGATAAGATATCTTGTACATATTTTCCTACTTTTGCAGATTCAGAAAAGGTAGATGCTATAAATAATGGTGATAAGATTGCGGTCGTTGGAGAATTATCTGATGATGAGAATAGAGGGCGGAACTTAAGAGTAAGATCTATAGCGAAATGTGATTTTATCGCATTCAAGGAGCCAGAGAAGGTCATAGAATTGAAAACGGTTAATGCTGAATATAAGCATATATTTCCTAAAAGTTATGAACACAAGACTCAGTCCGACTTTCTAAAAGAAGCAGAGAATATTGATACATATCTTATGGATAATACCGTTGTAGTATTTGATCTAGAGACAACGGGATTAAATGTAAATGAATGTGAGATAATAGAGATTGGCGCAGTTAAGATGGTTGCAGGTCAGATTGTAGAGACTTTTGATACATTGATAAAGCCAAAAGAGCCAATACCTGAAGATGCAACGAAGGTAAATAATATTACCAATGAGATGGTGGCAAATTGCATGAGTATTGATCAAGTATTCCCTGATTTTTATAAATTCATAGATGGTGCTGTAATTGTGGCGTATAATATAGAGTATGATTACAATGTATTAAAGGCATATGGCGATAGAAATGGTTATGTTATTTCCAATAGGCAGGTGGATGCGTTGAAGCTAGCAAAGCGTGCATTGCCACAATATAAGAGCCATAAATTAGGCAAGGTGGTAAAGGTCTTAGGTATACAATTAGACAATGCTCATAGGGCGCTATTTGACACTATAGCCACTGCAGAGGTACTGAAATCTTGTCTTAATATGTTGTCAGATGAAGATAAAAAACAGTTGTTGTCATAATCATTAGTTGTGACAAAACTATGTAAAATATGGACAAATTGGGTTAAAAACTATTGCATAATCCTATAATATGTGATAGAATAACATAGAGTTTAATAGTTAGGCTTAAAGTGGGTTTCAGGTAAACTCACTTTAATTTTTGAAAAAAGGATAGAGTATGAAAGAAAGTGTTGTAGATAGGGCATATGAAGTTATAGAGCCAATATGTGTAGAATTAGGCTATCACTTGGTCGAGGTTACATACAAGAAAGAAGTGGGTGGCATGACACTATGGGTATGTATAGACAAGGATGGTGGCATAGATATTAATGATTGCGAGAGATTGTCAAGGGCGTTGGATGAACCACTGGATGATAAAGATATCACGAACGGGTCTGCTTATAATCTGAATATTACATCATATGGACTAGATAGAGCATTCAAGACCGATTATGATTTCAATAAACACTTGATGCAAGAGATCGTAATAAAGTTCTACAAGCCATGGATGGGCAAAAAAGAAATAAGAGCCATCTTATTGAAGTATAATAAAGATGCTATAACCATTAAGTACAATGATACAGATTACGATTTGCAGATCAAGGATACTGCACTAATACAAAAATATATAGAGTTTTAATTTAAGGAGAAAATAACATGATTAATAAGGATTTCTTTCTAGCATTAGAGGAATTAGAAGCACAAAAAGGAATAAATAAAGAATATTTTATAGATGCACTAGAGTCTGCATTGACTAGCGCTTATAAGAAGAATTTTGGAGAGGGCAGAAATGCACTAGTAAAATTGAATCCTGATAACAATAGTATTAAGGTGTATTCATATAAATTAGTTGTAGAGGAAGTGACAGATCCAGATAAGGAGATAAGCCTAGCAGACGCTAAGTTAATTAAGAAATCTGCAAAGATTGGTGATGAGATAGATAGAACAGAGGTTACTCCTAAGAACTTTGGTAGAATTGCTGCTCAGACTGCGAAGCAAGTAGTAATGCAGAGGTTGCGTGAGGCAGAGCGTGTTAAGATCATGGGCGAGATAAATACAAAGCAAGATGAATTAATCACCGTAGTTGTAAGAAGAATAGAGGGCGACAATGTGTATTGCGATCTTGGTATTACAGAGTGTGAAGGTGTCTTGGGACCAAAGGATCGTATACCTAACGAGAAGTTCGTACTAAATTCTAGAATAAAAGTATATGTTAAGACTATTAGAGAGTCATTCAATATGCCTTATGTGCAGTTGTCTAGGACAAATGTGGGTTTTGTAAAGAAGTTGTTCGAGCTAGAAGTTCCAGAGATAGCCAATGGCGAAGTTGTTATTCATAATATGGTTAGAGAGGCTGGTTATAGAACTAAGCTTGCAGTATCTTCTCCTAATCCAACATTAGATGCAGTAGGTGCATGTGTAGGTAACAAGGGTATGAGAGTGGCATCTATCATATCAGAGTTAAAGGGAGAGAAAGTGGATATTGTTCCATATTCAGAGAATCCAGCAGAATTTATAGCAGGAGCATTATCTCCAGCAACTATACTTCATATTGAATTGAATTATAATGACAAGACATCTTTAGTAATAGTTCCAGATGATAAGTTGTCTTTGGCAATTGGTAAGAGTGGTCAGAATGTAAGACTTGCAGCAAGACTTACTGGTTGGAAGATAGATGTTAAGGCAAAGTCTGCAGTTCCATCATTGAACTTCGATGATGTAGAAGGTGCAGATGAATCAGATGTTAAGGATTTGTTCGAAGATAATAGTGCTTTTGAGGACTTGGAATAGGCGAGGAATAGGCATTGATAAGAGAAGTAACAAGAATGTGTGTTGCTTGCAGAGAGAGAAAAAGCAAGCAAGAATTGGTTAGAATAGTATTCAATAGTGATTATACTAATGCCATGATTGATGCGCCAAAGGCTGATGGTAGAGGCGTGTATGTATGTAGAAATAGCGAGTGTATATCAAAGTGTATTAAGACAAAGGCGTTAAATAAAGCATTGAAGAGAAATCTCCCAGATAATATTTATGCGGAGTTAAGTAGGGTAGAAATAAATGGTTAAAAAATTAAATGCGTATCTGGGCTTTGCTCAGAGGAGCGGTAATCTGGTGTATGGCGTAGATAATATTGAGGCAAAGGAGAAAAAGGTAATAATAGCAATTTGTGATGACTCCTTATCCAATAATAGTTATAACAAATTATCCAATATTGCTAGAAGGTCGAATATTACTATTTACCATTCAGATATTAGTATTGCAGAGTTGCTGGGCAAGACAAATTGTAAGGCGATAGGAATTATGTCAAAGGATTTAGCAAAAGCAATAATAGAACTAAATTTATTAAAAGAGGTACAGATTTGAATAATCAGAAATTACAGCAGAATAGTGCACAACAAAGTCAGTTTGAGAACTTAAAGACTCTACAAGGATATCTTGCCAAAGGAGGAGATATTCAGAATTTTGCTATCTCTATTGCAAAGTCTAAAAAAGCATTGGAAACATTTTGCAAGGCGTTAAAAGATAAAGATATTGCATTGTCTAAAATGGAGCAGGTAGCAAAGAAGGAAGTTAAGCCCGAGCCTAGTGTTGTAGAGCCTACAGCAAAAGCGGTTGAGAATAAGCCGGTTAGAGAAGATGTTGGAAGACAAGATTCTCTTAAGCCTAATTATAATAAGGATAGGCAGGCTACTGGATACCAAGGAAAGAATACTCAGCAAGACGGCAAGTTTGCAAGAAAGCCATTCGATGGCCCTAGACAAAACGATGATAAGAAACAATTCAATAGAAATGATAAGCCAACATTCAATGGTCAGAAGCCAAGAACATCTGGGTTGCTACCTAAATCTGATGTGTCAGATACTATTATTGTTGCTAAGCCAGAGAGAAACTTCGGTAACAAAAATAAGACAAAGCAGATAGATACTGATAGAAAAGAGTTGTCCAAGAAGGCAAAGATTAAGATGGGCTATGTAGACATAGATGACCATTATGATATGGATGATGATACAAGGGTTATTGGTAGATTGAAGCAAAAGAAGGCAAAGAAGGAAGCCCCTAAGCCAGAGAAGATAGTTATAGAGAAGGCTACAATAACTACAGAGAATTTGACTGTAAAGCTACTTAGCGAGAAGTTAGGTAAACCTGCTAGTGAATTAATTAAGAAGTTCATGATGCTAGGAATGATGCCAAATATTAACTCAGTTGTAGATTTTGAGACAGCAGAATTGGTTGCAAATGAATTCGGTATTGAATTAGAGAAGAAGCTGGAAAAAAACTACGAAGAGAAGTTAGAGGAAATGTTCAAAAGCCAAGGCTCTACTGCAGCTAATAGGCCTCCTATTGTAACAGTAATGGGTCACGTTGACCATGGTAAAACAATGCTACTAGATACTATTAAGCAGACTAATGTGGTGTCTAGCGAGGCGGGTGGTATAACTCAGCATATAGGTGCGTACTCAATTGAGGTAAAGGGTAGCAAGATAACATTTATAGATACCCCTGGACACGAGGCGTTCACATCAATGCGTGCTAGAGGAGCACAGATTACTGACGTAGCTATTCTTGTAGTTGCTGCAGATGATGGTATCATGCCACAGACAGTAGAGGCGATTAATCATATCAAGGCTGCAAAAGTTCCAATGATAGTAGCCATTAATAAAGTAGACAAGCCAGAAGCAAATATTGATAGGGTAAAGCAACAGTTAACAGAGTATGATATCCTTCCAGAAGAATGGGGAGGAGATACAATTTGTGTACCTATTTCTGCTAAATTTAATCAAAATATAGATAAATTATTAGAGATGGTATTGTTGGTATCTGAGATGGCTGATTTAAGAGCGGACGAGAGCGTGTCTGCTAGTGGTCATATTCTTGAGAGTAAGATTGATAGAGGTCGTGGAATTGTAGCAACTATTATAGTTAAGAATGGAACTTTGCACATAGGAGACTTCGTTGTGTCTGGTGTGGCAAGTGGTAGGATCAGGGCTATGATGGACTACACTGGTAGAAACGTAGTTAAGGCAACTCCTAGCATGGCGGTATCTGTACTTGGCTTCAATGTTGTGCCAGAGGCTGGTGATATGGTTCATGCCGTAGATGAGAAAATGGCAAAGAATATTATCGAAGAGCGTAGTGCTAAGTTGCAGATTGCAAAGACAAAGCAAACTACTGGTATTACTCTAGAAGATTTCTTGCAACAGAGCGCCGACAACGAAATTAAGACACTTAATATTATTGTTAAAGCGGATGTTAAGGGTACAGCCGAGGCGTTGAAGCAGACATTAGAGAAGATAGAGAACGAGGAAGTTAAGGTAAAGGTAATACACAATGCAGTAGGTGGTATTAACGAAAGTGATGTCTTGTTGGCTCAGGCTAGTAGTGCTATCATAATTGGTTTCAATGTTAGACCAGAGGCTAAGGCAAAACAAATGGCCGATAAGGAAGGCATAGACATCAAGTTGTATAGAGTAATATATGATGCAGTGGATGATGTTACTGCAGCGATCAAGGGTATGCTTACTGTTAGATACGAAGAGAAGATTATAGGTCATGTTGAAGTTAGACAGACATTCAAGATTTCTAGTGTGGGTACTATTGCTGGTAGTTATGTTCAAGATGGTGTAGTTAATAACAAGTCAAAAGTTAGATTATTACGTAGCAATATTGTTATAGCCGAGACTGATATTGATACTTTGCAACAGGGTAAGAACGAGGCTAAGTCTGTAAGGGCTGGATACGAGTGTGGTATAAAATTACGTAATTATAATGATATAAAAGTAGGCGACATTATCGAAGTGTATGAAATGCAAGAAGTGGAAAGAAAATAATATTAAAGGATAATAAATGGGTAGAAGAATCTTAAAAGTTAATGCAGAGATACAAAAATACGTTGGTATGATTATCAAAGACTTAAATAATCCTGTTATTCATAACACTATCGTGTGTGTTAATGATGTAAAGACAACAGAGGATTTGGAAATAAGTAAAATATATATCAGTGTATTTGATAAAGATTTGCAAGACGAGGTGCTTAATCAAGTTAAGCATTCGGCTAATTATATTAGAAAAGAGTTGGCTCAGAGATTAGACATAAGAAAGGTGCCATATCTAGAGTTCTATATTGATTATAGTGTAGAGTATGGCTCTAAGATTGATGCTGTCTTAGACAGGATCAATGAAGAAAGAAAGGATATTACAGATGAAGATTAGTGAAAAAATATTTGAGGCTATTCATAATAGCAAGAAGATAGCAATCTTCACACACATAAGGCCCGATGCAGATGCGTTGGGCTCATCTTGTGCAATGAAGATGTATCTAGAGAAGATGGGCAAATCTGCAGATATATATGTTGATGCAGAAGAGATATCTTTGAATTATAATTTTATAAAAGGTGTAAGCAAGATCAATTATCCAGCATTAAGAGAATATGATACTGCTATATCTCTAGATTGTGCCGATTTCACAAGGCTTGGCAAATATGGCACAATGTACCAATCTATAGAGACAAGATTGAATATAGATCATCATATAACTAATGATAATTTCGGTACATATAACTGTGTTGCACCTACTAGCAGTACGGGTGAGATAGTGTACGCAATATTCAAATCATTGCATGTATCACCTAATAGAGATATTGCTACGGCGTTGTATTCGGCAATTGCTTCCGATACAGGTTGCTTCCAACACGGTAATACAACGGCCAATACACATAAGGTTGTAGGTCAGTTGTTAAAATATAAGGTGGATATTAATAAGGCAAATTATTTCCTATTTAAGCGTAGATCCTGGGGTCAAGTGATGTTAATGCAGACTGGACTAAAGAATCTAAAGTTATTTTTGGATGGAAGGCTATCTATAATGTTCTTGAAGGCAAATAATTTCAAGGAATGTGGAGTAGGTACTAATGAGAGCTTTGGCTTAGTTGATTATTGTGTAAATATAGAAAAGGTAGAAGTCGGTATACTAATTAGTGAGATAAAGCCAAATCTATATGCTGTGTCTATAAGAGGTAAAGGTAATATTGATTGTAGCAAATTGGCTATAGAGTTCGGGGGCGGTGGACATCCAGATGCCGCTGGATGCAACATATTTGGTAGTTGCAATAGTGTCATTGGTAAGTTAGTTAAGACTGCTAAGAAGTATCTATGCTAGGATTTATTAATGTATATAAGCCACGAGGCATGACATCTAGTAATGTGGTGGTAAAGATAAGGAAAAAATTCCATATTGACAAAATTGGGCATATGGGAACGCTTGATCCGTTGGCATCGGGGGTTTTGCCTATTGCTGTAGGTAAGGCAACAAGAATGTTTGATTATTTTTTGGATAAATATAAATCATATGTTGCCGAATTTGAATTTGGTTATGAGACAGACACTCTAGATATAGAGGGTGTTAAGACAGAAGAGGGAAGTAAAATTCCATCGCTAGATGAATTGCAAGATGTTTTGCATGGATTTGTGGGTAAATATAATCAAATACCGCCAAAATATAGTGCAAAATCGGTAAATGGTATCAAGGCTTATAAATTGGCCAGAGATGGTGTTAATGTGGAATTAAAGCCTAAAGAGATCGAAATAAAGTGTCTTAAATTGTTGTCCTATAATGATGGCAAGGTTAGGTTAGAGGTAGAATGCTCTAGTGGAACATATATTAGGGCTCTTGGCAGAGATATTGCGTATACATTGAATACACTTGCTACGATGACTAATCTAGAAAGGGTGCAGTCTGGGATGTTCTGTACACAGAATGCTGTTCGCTTAGAAGAATTGCTGGATAGCGATGATTGTGAGAAATATTTATTTTCTATTCCAAGTGTTTTTGGTAAAATACCTCAGATTCAATTATCTGATGAGGCTGTATTCAAAATTAGGAATGGAATAGCAATATTGAACGAATATAATATTGAAAAATATTGTTTTGTTATTAATAATAATGAACTAATTTGCGTGGCAGAGAATGTCGATGGCAAATTGAAGATGAAGACGTATTTGGCGGAGTGAAATTATGGTAAAATTTGGACCAGCAGGTAACTGCAAGAGTTTCTATGAATCGGGGCACAAGAGGTCAATAGAGGCTGGAAAATGGCTATATGATATGGGATTGCATCACTATGAGTATTCTTTTGGTAAAGGCATACTACTGGGTGATGACATGGCAAAGGAAATGGGAGAAGAGTTTGCCAAATATGGTATAACAATATCTATCCATGCGCCATACTATATTAACTTTGCTACTCCCACTGATGAAATGGCAGAAAAGAGCTATGGATATGTGTTAAATAGTATTAAGAAGTTGCGCTTGTTGGGTGGTAATAGGCTAGTTGTTCATCCTGCATCTATGGGTAAGATGACCAGGGATGAAGCGGTACAGTTGACCAAAGAACGATTAACTCATCTTGCATCTATACTTAAAGAGAATGGCGATAGCGATATATTGATTTGCCTAGAGACTATGGGTAAGCAGGCGCAAATCGGTACATATGAAGAAATTATAGATTTCTGTACAATAGCACCTAATTATATTCCTGCGTTTGATTTTGGTCATATTAATGCGTTAACTCAAGGTTCATTAAAGACAAAAGAGGATTACTTGCATATCTTTAAATTGGCTATAGATAAGTTGGGGTATGACAAGGTAAATAATTGCCACATTCATTTTAGCAAGATTGAGTTTGGGACTAAGGGTGAAATCAAACACTTGACATTGGAAGATGATGTATATGGTCCGGAATTTGAACCACTTGCACAAGCAATAAAAGAGTTAAATCTCAATCCTGTTATTGTGTGCGAAAGTAAAGAGATCATGGCAATAGATGCTATGAAGATGAGAGATATCTATAATAATATTTAGTTTTAATAATACACATTCTTTTCATATTAAAAGGATGTGTTTTTTTGTTGTATTGTGTCATTTCGTGTAGAGATGCTAGAGGTATCTTTAGATCCAATTCATTATTCACTGCTCTTAACAATATGATATTGCAAACATATATGGGAGGGTTGTATGTTATTGTCTCTTCTACCAGATCGTATAGTGTCTGCTGTTAGCAGAATAGATGTATCAAAATTGCAAGAAATAAGATTAAGACTGAATGCTCCTATCATGATTAATATGATGGGAGAATATTATTATCTTAGTGCTTATGGAGCAGAGATATATAGTAGCAATGCATTGGTATGTACTAGGCCAGATATTGATTATGTTATATCTAAGGCTAGCAATAACTCTATACATACAATTAATGATCAACTTGTAAATGGTTATATTACATATACTGGTGGTATTAGAATAGGTGTTGCTGGTGAAATAGTATCGGTGGGGGATAGGGTAAAGACTATTAAGAATATTCAGTCTCTGATGATAAGGGTGCCGCATGAGGTAAATAATTGTGCTCTTCCTGCACTTAGGTTTGTGCAGTATGGTACTAGTATATATAATACTTTAGTTTTGTCTCCTGCGGGAGCGGGTAAGACTACTTTTGTAAGGGATTTAGCAAAGCAGATATTACGCATAAATAGTAAGATAAATATATTGATAGTAGATGAGCGATCAGAAATTACAGGTATTAGTGGAGGAGTGGCATTATTTAATAATGCAAATTGTGATATACTCTCTAATTGCAAGAAAGGATATGCATTCGATAATGGTATAAGGAGTATGCGTCCAGATGTTATCATTACAGATGAATTGTCCATAAGTGATTTTGCATCTATTGAGAATGCAATGACTTGTGGTGTGAAGGTTATAGCGACTATCCACGCAAATAGTATATTTGATCTGAAGAATAAGCCCGATTTGTGTGCTATTATAGACAAAAAGATGTTCGATAGATACATACTCTTAGGATCTTCTAATAAGCCAGGAGAAATAGTTAATATATATGATGCTAATCTAGAGAGTATAGGACAATGAAATTCGTTATTATGCACTCTCTTTATTGCAATTATTGGCATATCTATGCTTAATTTATTGTACTATAAATCAAGGTCAAGAATAATTGTAGAGTTAATAGATCTATTTAGAGCGTATTTCAGCGAAATCTCATTTAATAAGAATACTCTTGATTACGTAATTTCAAAGAGACTTGGCATGTATTCCAAGAACACACAGTTGCTATTAAATAATTACAAAGATATATCGAGATATCCTGCCGTAATGTCACAAAAAGATAAAAGTGAAATCAATTCAATCTTCTGTGGGGTAGGCAAATTAGATGTGGAAAATGAATTAGAGTATGTAACTAATTGTATAGATAGACTTAACCTAATGCTAGGCAAGGCAAAAGATGACACCATCTATAAGGGTGAATTAAGATCAAAATTAATACTTATATTTGGGTTGATATTAATAATCATGTTGTTGTAGGTGTCGTATGGGTATAGATATAATTTTTAAGATAGCGGGGGTGGGGATTATAACTGCGGTCACTACTCAGATATTGAAGCATTCCGGCAAAGATGAGATTGCTATGCTTAGCACCTTAGCAGGTGTGGTTATAGTGCTATTCATGGTTATAAATATGATAAGTGAATTGTTTGATACTATTAAAACATTGTTTAGTTTTTGATAAAGGTGGAGTTATGGATATTGTAAAGGTATCACTTCTAGCCATTGCAATAGTGTTTGCTATTACTTTTACTAAACAGATTAAACCAGAGATGTCTGTAATTATAACTGTGGCTGGATCTGTGGTTATGCTGATATATATTCTGGGGTATTTCAATGATATCGTAGTTTTTTATAATCAACTAGTTGTGTCCACTGGTGTTAATCAAAAGTATTTTACGATTTTATTAAAAGCAATAGGAATAGGTTACTTGGTGGAATTTGCAAGTGGTGTGTGTAGGGATAGTGGCAATACCAGTATTGCGGACAAGGTTGTCTTTGTTGGAAAATTATCCATTCTGTCTCTTGCAATACCAGTTATCCAGTCAATATTTGAAATTATTAGCGATATATTATGAAGATAAAGATAATAAAGAAATATGCAATACTATTGTTTGTAATTGGCACTTTGCTTTTTGTTGGTCTAAGTCCTAGTCTTGTCATAGCGGATGATACTAGTATGGACTATATAAAAGATCTGTACAATAGCACTTCTGATCAACTTAATGATATTGATTATTCTAAATTGGAGGATATTCTTGACAGCCTAGAAGATGATGCATTATTCAATGGATCCTTTTATAATACTGTGAAGGGTATATTATCTGGTGAGTATGATTTAGATGCAAATAACTTTATAGAGTATATATTACATGTAATAGGAATTAATGTTAAGGCACTGTTGCCTTTGGCTATAATTATAATATGTATAGCCATAATCATGCGCTTGTTGAAATCTTTTACGCCATCATCTATGAAGGGTGGTATAGTAGAGATAATTAATTTTGTGGCTATTGGTGTGGTTATAATATACATAAGCAAGTATATATTGGATATTAATTCGGTAGTGTTTTCTACTATTTCTCTGATGCAAGATACAATGAATGTACTATTTCCAATATTAATGACACTGATGGGTGTTATGGGTGCTACTAGTAGTGTAGCAATATATACGCCTATTACATCTATTCTTAATACAGGTATTAGTTCTGTTATGACTAATTTCTTGTATCCTATTTATCTTATTTCATTTGGACTTGTTATTATCTCGGTTATTAGTCCTAAGGTGAGGGTGGACAAGTTTATTACTTTTCTCTCTAGCCTGTTTAAGACTAGTATTGCATTTGTATTCGGTATATTTTCTACGATATTTGTTATCAAAGGAATATCTGCTGGCAAATTCGATAGCGTGTCTATATATACGACCAAGTTCGCTGTAAAGAACTATATTCCTCTTATAGGCTCCTATATATCAGAAGGATTTAACTACATAATGTTAAGCACAATGCTAATTAAGAATGCGGTAGGGTTGGCTGGCATTATTCTTATTCTAGGAGTAGTATTAAGTCCACTTATCTACCTGTTGCTTATTAGACTATTCTTTCACTTCACATCATCTGTTGTAGATGTAATAGGTAGCAAAGAAATTAGTGATACATTGGATAAAGTCGCCAAAATTACGGTGTATCCTATAGCAATATTGCTTGGAGTTGCATTTATGTTTATTATGTCGATATCGCTGGTTGTGTGTACAGCAAATCTTATTTAGAGGAGAGGGATGAGTGAATACGTTACTTATATCGTTATTTGGAGTATCTGTGCTGGGGATATTGGTGGATATTGTTGCTACAGATAATAATAGATATTTAGGATTTGTCTTTGATTTGGTTGTATTATTGGTTGTTGTATCGGGTGTTGTTAGATTATTGTCGGATATTGGCCTCATATAAGGGATATATGTAATATATTGTAAGTATTTGGATTGTGCACAATAATATTTGAATTTCTAAGTTCTAAAATTAGTTCATGAACTAATAAGATATGGTAACAAAACCAAGGAAGACTTGAGTTTGTGATAGAAAGGGGACAAGGTAATGTTTGATGGATGAAAAGATTGATAACAAAGGTGAATCGATACTAAATACTATCAGAGAAAAACTATCTAATATGTCTATTTCAACTAAGGTAAAGTGGTTGCTAGTTATTGTGGTTATGGGTGTTATATTGGTGGTAGCAAGTAATTACTCTGCTGAAAAAAATATAATGTCTACTGCAAAAGACACTGTTAGTAATTATACATACTATGTGTCTAGTCTTGACTACTGTGCTAGGTTAGAAGAAAAGCTAGAGAAGGTGCTATCTAATATAGATGGCGTAAGCGGTGTAGAAGTAATGATAAGTCTAGATAGTAGCTTAGAGTTAGTGTTGGCAGAAAGTAGCAGTAATGATAAGGAAGATTTGCTGGGTAATAACTATTCGGTAGATGTGTCATCGCCCATCATCATTGACAATGGTGATAAGGAAGAGCCACTTATTATAAAAGAGATTTTGCCAAAGGTAAAAGGTGTATTAGTAGTGTTGTCTGGACAGCAAAGCGTTGCTACAAAATTAAGCATAATTCAGGCAGTTCAGTCTTTGTTAGATATCAATGTATCAAATATTCAAGTATTGTCGGGTAGTTAAAATATATATAAGGAGATAATAAGGTTATGTCAAAGAAAAAAAGATTTTTTATAATTTCAGCGTTCTGTTTGTTGCTTCTTGCGACAGGAACAATCAATGTGTTGGTGAATAACTCTATTATAGAGACACAGCAGACAGGTCAGACCAATAATACAGTTACAGCAGGAAATTTCTTCACTAATTATAGAGCAAATAGAACAGATACAAGAAACGAAGAATTAATGTATCTAGAGGCAATTATCGCTAGTACTACATCATCTCAAGAGGCTATAGCGAGTGCCGAGGCAGAGAAGATTAGAATAGTGTCTGCAATGGAGAGTGAGATGGCGCTTGAGGGGCTTATTAAGGCAAAAGGTTTCGAGGACGTAATCATATCTGACCTTAATAATAGTCTTACAGTGATAGTGAAGAGTGCAGAACTAGATAAGGCAGAAGTAGCAAAAATAGTAGAGGTGGTGCAGGGCCAGACTAGTTATGACATTGAGAATATCAAGATAATCCCTGTAGAATAAAATAAATAGGTGCTAGGTAAAATAGCACCTATATTTTTTGTCTAAATATATTAATAATATCAAATTTTATATTTTTTGTAATTGCATTATTTTATTTTATGTGATATTATCATAATATGAAATATATTTAGAGGTGTACTATGTCTAATAACGAGATTAAGTTAAGGCCCACAAAAGGTAATATTACATTTAATGACCACATCATACTTTCGGTTATTAATTTAGCGACCAAAGAGATTGCGGGTGTTAGTTCGCTTGATACGAAGCACATGTTTGCACTAAAGAGATGGTTTAATAAGAATTATTCTAATGGCGTAAAGATATCATACTTAAATAATTCTATGATTGTAGATGTGTATATCAATGTGTTCTTCGGATACAATGTGTCAGAGATAGCATATAGGGTACAAGAGAATATCAAGAATAGTATTGCATCTATGATAGATATCAATATAGATAATATCAATGTCCATGTTATAGGTGTTGATTTTTCTAAGTCAGAGGATTCTGATATTTAATCAATCTCACTCCTTTTAGGTGCGGTCTTTGTGCTGGGCGGTATTAGGAGTGATTTTTTGTCTAATGAAAATATTTATTTGGAGTAAATAATGGGAAGAAAGGTAGCAAGAGATATATTATTTAAGTTGGTTTTCGAGAATATGTTTGTAGAGGCTGAGGATACAGTCACATACGATGAATTTGTAAATGGTGAGACGCTAGACCTTGATACAGGCAAGGTGACTATATCAGATATTAGTGATGAGAATGTAGAGTATCTGAAGACTAATTATACAACGCTTCTTAAGAATAAGACTGATATACTTAATGTTGTCGCAAAGTATATCACAGGATACACTATAGATAGTATGTTCAAGGTAGACTTGGCAATACTAGTGCTTGCTGTTAGTGAGATGGTGTATTATAAGAATACTCCTGTCAAGGTAGTAGTTAACGAAGCGGTAGAGTTGGCTAAGAAATATTCTACCGAGAAGAGTGCTTCATTTGTTAATGGAATACTTGCTGTTATTATAAAGGAATTAGATATCAAATAATGGAAAATGCCATATCGGTTACACAAGTTAATAGTTATATTAAGAGTATCTTTGATGCAGAATATATGTTGCAAAATATTTTTGTATATGGCGAGATAGGTGCATACAAGGTTACTAATGGGATAGCGTATTTTAATCTTAAGGATGAGAATTCGCTTATTTCTTGTGTGCTGTTTGGGGCAAATAATTATCCTAATTTCGAGGTTGGCGATCAAGTAGTTGTTCGTGGTAGCGTAGGGTATTATTCTAAGGGTGGCAAGCTTAATTTCAATGCTGTTAGTATAGAGAGATTTGGTGTAGGATTACTATATCAGAAGTTCTTGGAATTAAAGGCAGAATTGGAGGCGCTTGGTTATTTTGATACTGCTAGGAAGAAGTCTATTCCCGATAGGGTAAGAAGAATTGGCGTGGTTACCAGCGAGACTGGTGCTGTTATTAGAGATATTATAGATGTTACGACTAGGCGTAATAATAGTATAGATATTGTTCTGTATCCTGTGAAGGTGCAAGGACTAGGTGCAGAGAAAGAAATTGCTAGTGGCATTGACTTTTTCTCAAAATATGATAATATAGATGTGATAATAGTTGGTCGTGGCGGAGGAAGCCTAGAGGATTTGCAACCGTACAATACTAGGGTTGTGGCAGATGCTGTATTTAGATGTGAGAAGCCTTTGGTTAGTGCAGTAGGTCATGAGACTGACTATACCATTATAGATTTTATATCCGATCTTAGAGCACCTACTCCGTCTGCTGCTGCAGAATTGGTGGCAAATAAGAAGAGTGATGATGTAGAGATGTTGCAAAGTTATATGTATACCATGTATAATCAGTTAGATAGGTGCATTCGCAGAAATACTGGTTACATAGAGCAAGTCGCAGTTGGTGTATCGAATAGGATAAATAATGCTATAAATACCAAAGTATCGCAAATATATAGATTACATCAAGATATGGATCGCAAGGTAAGCAATATAATAAATAATGCTGAGATGTGGTTACAGAAGACAAAGGCGTTGGTAGATGGCTATGATATAGAAGGTATGGCAAAGCGTGGCTATACTAGGGTGTATAATGGCGATAAGGTTGTGAAAAATGCGTCAGATATAAGCATTGGCGATAATATCACATTTGCGTTGCAAGATGGCGTAGTAGGCGCTGTGGTAGATAGAAAGGAGACAAAATAATGGAATTGGATAAAGAATTTAATAAGTTAAAAGAATTGTCTGTAGAGATGGAAAGGGATGATATTACACTTGATGATAGTGTGAAGAAATATTACGAAGCGTGTGATATTATAGAGAAGTGTGTTAAGGAACTGTCAGAGGTGAAGGGCAAGGTGACAGTACTTAGATCTAAGATAGATAATATGATAGAAGAGAATTTTGATTAAAATAAAAGGGAATACTATTAGGAGAAAATAAATGAGAATTTCAAGAATGTTTTTTAAGACATATAAGGAAGATCCACAAGATGCAGAGATCAAGAGCCATAAGCTACTTGTTCGTGCTGGATATATCAAGAAACAGACAGCGGGCGTATATATGTTCATGCCTCTAGGGGTTAGGACATTGCATAAGCTTTGCAACGTTATTAGACAAGAGATGGATAGAGCAGGTGCTTGTGAGATGCAGATGACTAGCCTTCTTCCTATAGAGACATATGCTGGTAGACTAGAGCATTTTGGCAAGGACATGTTCAGACTTACCGATAGAAGTGGCAAAGACATGTGTCTAGGTCCATCGCACGAAGAGATATTTACAGGTGTAATGAAGGATGCTGTGACTAGTTATAAGCAATTGCCATTGACTCTATATCAGATCCAGACGAAGTTTCGTGATGAGGTTAGACCTAGATTTGGTCTTATGAGAGGCAAAGAGTTTCTTATGAAGGATGCATACTCATTTGATGTGGATAAAGCAGGACTAGACAAGTCATATAATGTTATGGCAGAGACATACAAGAGGATCTTTGATAGACTAGGGCTACATTATGTTATAGTTAATGCAGACAACGGTACTATGGGTGGTAGTATGTCACAGGAATTTATGGTGAAGTCTAATATTGGCGAAGATGAGATTATTGTATGTGATTGTGGTTATGCATCTAATACCGAGAAGGCAGAGTGTAAGTTCGTAGAGGTAGATAATAGCAAGATAGAGAGACTACCTATGACAAAGATGCATACACCAAACCTAAAGACTATATCTGACCTAGTTGTACCTCTGAATAAGTCTGAGGGCGATATGCTGAAGGCTGTTGTGTATAAGATAGATGATAAAGATATTATAGTAGCACTCCTACCAGGCAATAGAGAGGTAGAGGAGATCAAATTAATCAGGGCTACTGGTGGTATCAATATAGAGATGGCATCAGTCGAAGATATTGCAAAGATTGGCTCAGTGGCAGGCTTTGTAGGGGCTGTAAATCTTCATGATTGTAAGGTTGTGGCAGACAATTCTGTTAAGAACATGGTGAACTTCATAATAGGTGCTAATGAGGCAGATTATCACTATGAGAATGCAAATCTAAGCGATATCCATGTAGATATGTTTGCAGATATTGTGAAGGCAGAAGAGGGTGATACTTGCCCAATATGCGGTGGAACACTACATTCTATTAGGGGTATAGAGGTAGGTCATATATTCAAGCAAGGTACTCATTATTCCGAACTACTAGACTGCAAGTTCTTAGATCAGAATGGCAAGAGTAGATATATGGAGGCTGGTGCTTATGGTATAGGTGTGACAAGAACACTTAGTGCATTGGTAGAGCAGAATAGTGATGATGCTGGAATAATACTACCAGAAGAAATTGCGCCATATAAGGTGAATATAGTAATTGCTAATATGAAGTCTGCCGAGATGGTAGAGGCTGGTGAAAGACTGTATAATGCCCTTAATAATAGAGGTGTAGAGGTACTACTGGATGATAGATTGGATTCAATTGGTGCGAAATTAAAAGATGCTGAACTAATAGGTGTGCCATATATCATAGTTGTAGGAAAATATACTGCAGAGGGCAAGGCAGAGCTGATCAATAGATTAACTGGTGAGAAGACTATAGCTCTGCTAGACGACATTGCTACAATGTTTTAATATATGTTATATATAAAAAAATCACGATATACATGAGATTAATTTCTCAAATATCGTGATTTTTTATTTATTATTCGGCTGGTGTGATAGTTATTGTGATTGTTGTGCCGTCTGCGATATTGAAGTCTTCCATTGAACATATCATGCTAGCAGAAGATTCAAGAAAAAAACTACCATAAAATAATACAATATAGTTTGTATTATATTCATCCGTTGCATCATCGTATTCAATATACTTACCATTAAAGTATTTTGTAACACTCTGTTGTTCGCCCTCCGCATTAGAGTATGTGAAGGTATAGTTAGCGGGAGCTCCATATATACGATAGTTCAATGATACTACCAAGAAATCTTGTCCAATATCAAACCCGTTAGGATTATGTGTTTTAGAGAAATTACTGTCGTATGTTGAAGAATATGTATACTCTATAAAACTAATAACTTCAGCTTTGGGAATTTCACCACCATAATAATTACCAACTTCAATAACACTTGGGATATTAGATTCATTTATTATATTTGTTGTAACATTCTTTGTTATATTACCTTCTGTTGCGTATTCTAGGGTTATGTTAAGGCTTAATTCTAGATTGTTTATATCTATAGTAGCGTCATCTACAGATATTACTGCATATAGTGTCGTTTCTGCTTGTCCTCCGCCTATTTCGCTGACATAGAAGCGATCTAATTCATTTCTAGTAATTGATTTTAGTGCAGTCTCACTTAAACCCATGTATATATTTGCATTATTGTTTTCTGCAAGACTTGCGCCGGGGAAGTTCGCAGCAAATTTAAGAATCTTAGAATTTTCTGCATTTGCTGTATTTTTAATAGTAAATTTATATACTAGTCTTCCAGCTGCAGTCATATCTGTATCGTTAAATTTTAATGAATTAGTAGCCTCAGATTGTGCAGCATCAAAAGTTATAGTAGATGTCTCTAATTCTTCATCTCCAATAGTAATAACCTTGTCACTGGTGCTGGTGCCGGTGGCATTGGCGTAGTTCATTGCTGTAGCAGTAATAGTGGCATCTACATTGTTGGCAGTGTAGGATACAGACATGCTGTTATTTAACGTTGCCTGCTGTGCTACTAATACTAGCCCAATAGTTAGTCCAATGATTGCAAATGCCATAACAGCAATGATTGTGATAACTAACACTTTTTGCTTTGTCTTCATGTGTATTTCTTCCTTTTTGTATAAAATATTTTATACTACGCTTACTCAATCTTATGTGGATAACTCATGCTTCAAAAATGCAAAAAATTAAGTAAATCAGTATACTATAATTATATATATATATATATATAAGATGTCAAATGATTTAGACGCTTAATTTGAAATTGTTTTTTTGAAAATTATCCACATTTATATAAAGTTGCTGTTGATAGGTGGAATAAAGGAAATGGGTAGGAAAATATTAAAATTTGCTAATAAAATATAAATTAATCGTCTTGTTTTGTATAAATATACCAAAATTGCTTGTATAAAAATAAATTATGTTGTATAATTATAACATCTAATAAGAAAATTGGCTAAATATAGCCGATTTCAAAAATGGGAAGAGGGTGTATATGGCAAGAAATAGCAGACATAATAAAATCATAGAAATTATAAATCTGAAGGAAATAGAGACTCAGGATGATTTGGTAAACGCATTGCGTGATGCTGGTTATGATGTAACACAGGCGACAGTAAGTAGAGATATCAAGGATTTGGGGTTAATTAAGATATTGGTGGATGGTAAGAGGTACAAGTATGCTACGGCAACGGGGGCACAGATGGTGTCTGACAAGTCATTATCTATTTTCTCATCATGTGTTAATGGTGTTCATAAGGCAATGAATATGGTTGTGGTGAAAGTGACTAGTGGTACGGCAGAATTTGTTGGCTCAGTTATAGAAGGTTTTGCTATTCAAAAGATAATGGGTGTGGTGTATGGTAATGATACAGTGCTGATTGTAACTGCAAGTATTGAAGATGCTGGATATGTTTTTGATAAGCTTTCACAATTTAGATAAGAATATATATGGGTGTACAAATATGTACATCTTTTTTTATAAAAAAATTATCGAACAAATTTTCTAATTTATCGTACAAATGTTTGACAACTAGATTTTTCTTTGTTAGAATTTAGTTGTAAATAATGAAAGATGGAGATACTTTATGATAAAGTCTTTGAGGATTAATAATATTGCATTGATTGATGAAGTTATGATAGATTTTGATAATGGTTTTAATGTGTTTACAGGGGAGACGGGTGCGGGTAAATCTATTATAATAGATGCTATTACACTGCTTCTTGGTGGTAAATTCGATAAAAATATCATAAAAGAAGGCTGTGATAAGGCAAAGGTGGAAGCTGTATTTGATATTGATTATACATGTGAAGACTCTAAGATAGTGCAAGCATTAGAAGACTTAGGGGTAGAGTATGATAACACATTGACCTTGAGTAGAACTATAGAAATATCGGGTAAGTCACAGTATAGGTTAAATGGTGATGTTGTGGCAATGAATGTATTTAAGAGAGTGTCTAATGAGTTGATAGATGTATTTGGTCAGCACGACAACTTGAAGTTGTTGGATAGTAGAAATCATATACATTTTCTAGATGAATACATTGGAGAAGAAGTGGAGGTAATTAAGTCTGATTTGAAGGGCGAAATAGCTGTTTTGTCGGATATTAATACAAAACTAAGGGATCTGTGTGATAATCCTGAAAAGAGGGCGAGAGAAATTGAATTTTTGCAATATGAAATTGGTGATATTGAGAGTAAGGCATTCGTGGAAGGAGAAGAGGAGGAATTGTTGGCGCGTAAAATGGTGCTAGCCAATAGTGAAAAGATCTATAATGTAACAAAAGGCGTAATAGATGATATGGAATCTCCAGTAAATATTCTAGATGTATTAAAAAGTGCATCTAATGCGCTAGGTACTATTGCAGGACTGGACAAAGACATTGATGATAGCAGGGACAGGATTAATTCTCTTAGGTGGGAGTTGGATGATATATTGAATGTTATATCGAACTATGTATCTAATATCAATTATAGTGAGACCGAGTATGAGAAAATTATGGACAGGTTGGATGTTATAAATGACTATAAGAGAAAGTATGGCAATTCTATATCATCTATTTTGCAATATTTACAAGAGGCAAAAGCGAGGGTTGAAGATTTGACCGATTGTGAAGAAAGGCTAGATGTATTGCGTAGTGAGAAGAAAGAATGTCTGGATAGGATATATGACAAGTCGTATATGATACATTCTTTAAGGGTGGCGAAAGCAAAGGATATGTCTAGTAGTATTGTAGAGGAATTGGGTGGACTTGGAATGAACAATGCTCAATTCGCCGTGCAGATTGATTTTCCGAATAAAGAAGATGATTACGAGTCAAGGATTGCATTAAACGGATTGGATGTAGTAGAGTTTTTGTTTAGCGCAAACTTAGGTCAATCTATGAAGCCATTAGACAATATAATATCGGGCGGAGAGCTAAGTAGATTTGCTTTGTCGTTCAAGACTGTAGTTAATCATAACGAACCAGATAAGACTCTTATCTTTGATGAAATAGATACAGGTATAGGAGGCAATACAGGAAGCGTTGTTGGCAAGAAACTGACTAGAATATCAAAATGTTGTCAAGTGTTGTGTATCACACATTTGGCACAGATTGCATCATTTGCAGATAATCATTACAAGATAGTGAAGACAGAAGATAACGATAGGACGTATACATCTTTAATTCATCTAGATGATATTGGAAGGCAGGAAGAAATAGGTAGAATGATTGGGTCTATTATCAATATAGGATATGCTAATCTTCACTCTATTGAATTGATAAAAGAATCATATAATTATAAGCTGTCTTTGGCATGACAGAATAATTTTCTGAATATGCAGATGATAGATAATAATATAAATATAGAAGCAAATATATTGTAATACAGTTTATCTTTGTTAAATGTATTCATTGCAAGTATTAGTATCCCGTATAGCGTGTATTTACGCCAGTTGGAGGGTGCTAATATTTTTTCAAATATTTGTAGTAGGCTATATTTCTGTTTTGGTTTTAATGGGATAAGTTTGTTTATTTGTAAAAGATTGTTATCTTTGAAATATGTTAAATATATATCATTTATTGTCATTATATTTATAGTTAATGACAAAATATATTGGTTTATACATAAATCAATATCAGTGTTATAATCAAAACAATATACATTTATTTCTTTGTATATCGATGAGTATTTGTGATATATTTCTATAATATCATTTATATTAATTTCCATTTTATCGAATAATAGAATGTGAATAACGTCGTCACTCTCTTTTAGTAGATTTGAATTGTAATCAATCTCAAGTTTTATATCCAAGGTTTTATGAAATGTCTTTAATATATCTGTGATGTTTGAGAACATTAGATAGTTTTTAAGTGTTTCGATATTTTTCATATCATATTTTTTAACACTATCTTTGTTTTCTTTTTTTCTATTGATGTGATATGCTAACATAAGTATTATAGTAGATATAATAACGCTGATAACTAATACTTGTGTTTGGTTTATTAAGATATAGTTTAGCCATACAATATTAACTATTGAGGATAGTATAAATATTAAAATATAATATAGAGTTCTGTAAATATATTTCATATTATAATGATTGACAATGATCTTAGATTTATACTTTTTTTGATTAGATGTATGATTAAAATAATGATTGACTATTTTATAATAGATTGGTACAATATTTGAGATTATATAATTAGAAGGATGTGTGGATTTGGAATTAAAGAGTAAGAGTTTGAGAGATACTAACAAGATTGCAAAGAAGATAGCTAGAATGCTACATCATGGTGATGTAGTTTGTCTTTCTGGTGATTTGGGTGCTGGGAAAACAACTTTTACCAAGGCACTGCTTTCTATTATGGGTGTAAAAGAAGTTGTGGCTAGTCCTACTTTTACTATTGCAAAAGAGTATAGGGTGAAAAGAGGTGTCATATATCACCTTGATCTATATAGGATAGAGAATGACTTAGAATTAGTGGAAATAGGATTTCAGGAGATGTTGGATACTGCATGTCTAGTTGTTGTAGAATGGCCTGATATAGCAAAAGGATATCTTGATCAAAGAAATGTGATAAGTGTTTCAATAACTTTTGATGATGCTGGCAATAGGATATTTAATATCGAAGGAGTAATGAAATGAGAATATTAGTAGTGGATACGACAAAACAGAATTCACACATAGTTTTGTTTGGTGAGGATTTCTTTGCAAATAAAGTATTGGATGTGGTAACTAAGGTATCGGAGTCGTTGTTACCAAATATTGAGAGCTTATTGTTGGAGAATAAAATAAGCCTTTCGGATATAGATGCATTTGGTGTTGTGACTGGTCCAGGTAGTTTTACTGGCGTTAGAGTTGGTGTGGCTACAATTAAGGCATTTGCGCAAGCTTTGCATAAGAAAATTGTGGCGATAAATTCCTTTGACGTATTAGATAGTGTTATTGATAACGGCTTGCTATATTTGAAGTGTACGAATACTTCCTCTTATTGTGCAATGTATTTAGATGGGAAAGTAACAGATATGTGTGTTGTAAATAATACCGATGCTGTATTAGATAATGTTAGTCAACTGGAAAATGAAGTAGTCTTTGATAATGTAGGATCAATTATCACTAATTATCCACAGATTTTAGCGAATGCGTTTTTAGAAAAGTATAAAGCCGGAGAATTTGTAGAATATAACAAGCTTGAGCCATTGTATCTGCAATTGTCTCAAGCGGAGATTGCATTGATAGAGAAGGAAAAGAAAAATGCCTAAAATGGTAATAAAGAAGGCTGGATATTGTGATGCTGGTGTAATAGATAATATTGAGAGAATGTGTTTTGAAGATTGTTATTCTATAAAACAGATTAGGTCAGATTTGTTGAATACATCTCAATATTTTATATATCTAGCATATCTAGATAATCTGTGTATTGGTTATATATCATATAGTGTAGTAGCAAGCGAGGCCGAGTTATTAAGAATAGCTGTGGTGCCTGAATATAGGGCAAAAGGTTTTGGCACAAAAATCTTGCAAGAAACATATAGAGAAATATTAAATGTTGCAGACAAGGTTTTCTTAGAGGTTTCTAATAGAAATGTTGGCGCGAGAACAATGTATAAATCATTTGGCTTTGAAGAGATTTCTGTTAGAAATGGTTATTATAAGGATGGCTCTGATGCAATTATCATGCGAAAAGTAAAGGAATAATCAAATGAAATATTTTCCTATTAATTGTGCAAAATATCAAAATAAAGGATGTAACAAATATCTAATATTGTTACATGGATGGGGATCTTCTTCAGTTATATTTAATAAATATATCAATGAATTAAAGAATGATTTTAACATAATAGCGTTTGATTTATATGGTTTTGGACAAAGTGTTGATCCAAAACCTTTTTTTGATACCTATGAATATGCAGTGCAAATATATCTATACTTGCAGTCAAGAGGTGTGAGTGAAGTGTATATATTTGCTCATTCATTTGGTGGAAGGATTGCTATTATTTTATCGTCATTATTTGGCTTAAATGTGAAGAAGATGGTATTAACAGGTTGTGCAGGCATTAAGCCTAGACGATCGCTCATGTATTATCTAAAAGTTAAATTATACAAATTTCGAAAAAAATTTGGAATAAATAATTATGACGAATTTGGTAGCGATGATTATAAAAATTCCAATAGTGTGATGAAGAGGGTTTTAGTTCGGGTTGTTAATCAAGAGTTGGAGTATCTGCTAGATGATGTTAATTGTAATACATTACTAGTGTGGGGGAGTGAAGATAATGATACTCCACTATATATGTATAAGAAAATATTGCATGGCATTGATAGTGCGAGGGGTGTGATTATTCGCGGTGCACATTTTGCAGCTTTTACTCATATGTATTTATGTAATAATAAGATCAGAGAGTTTTTGTTATATGATTGATGTCTTGTATTTTGCAAATAGTGTTGTAGTTTTATTTATTATATCTTATATATTTACATATTATCTGCAATTAAATAGATATGAGTTTGTTGAAACAATTAGAGTAACATGGCGTAGTTGTATCAATTTATTAGCTTCATATTTAATTATAGATTTAGTTGATATGATAATTTTTGTTATATTGGATTATTCCGATATGTTAATCGTATTTGCATTGACATATATATGTAGGTTGATTTTAAGTATATATTATATTAGAAAAAACATTATAAAAAATAGGCTTAGATTTACAAAAAGAGTTGTTAGGTTTTGTGCTATCAATATAGCAATATTTATTGCTTGTATATTATTAATATTTAATTTGTTTAATGGTCTCGTTTTTCATGCAGTAGTAGTTTTAATTGCTTATTTGATAAGTTTTATATTAAGCAAAATAATTGAATATTTTATTGCAAAGTTGTATATTTATGCAACAAAAAAGAAATTAAGAAACTATCCGGATCTAAAGGTAATAGGGGTAACGGGTAGTTATGGTAAAACCAGTGTAAAACATATTCTGTGTGAGTTGTTGCAAACTAAATATATATGCAAATGTACTCCACTTAGTTATAATACACCTATGGGAATTTGTAAATATATTAGAAGTATTGATTTATCTGGCGTAGAGTATTTAATAGTTGAGATGGGGGCGACAAAGTGTGGGGATATAAAATTCATATGTGGTATTGTTAACCCTGACTACGCAATACTAACTAATGTTGGTGAGCAACACTTAAATAGTTTTAAGTCGCTAGATAATATCGTAAAAACGAAGATGGAATTAATTGATTATGTGGATAATAAAAAAGGTATATCTGTAGTAAATTGCAATAACGAATTAATTAAAAATACTTGCGGTAAATACACACATGTGTCTAGTGTTTATGTGTATAACATGGTTGATAATGTCAAGAACTATAATGATATTATCGTAAAGCATGGCAATAAAGTATATAAATCATATATTGAAAAAATTAATAAAAATGGCACAAAATTCAATATTTTTGATATATGTAATAATAAAGTCGGGTATTTATCCACAATGCTTTTGGGGGAGCATAATGTGTTAAATATATCTCTTGCAGTAAGTCTTTCTTTAATGCTTGGTTTAGATATTGATGATATTGACAGTGTCGTATCAAAGTTACAGCCAGTGTCAAATAGGATGGAGCTAAGGGTTGGTCTTGGCGGTGCTTCTATAATTATGAATGCATACAATTCTAATAGTAATTCTTTTATGCAAATGATAGAAACTGTAAAAAATTTTGATGTTAATAGAAAGATTCTTATTACTCCTGGTGTGGTAGAGTTGGGCAAGATTCAACATGATGTAAATAGGGATTTGGCAATAAAGGCATCGCATGTATTTGATGAGATTTGGGTTATAAATAAAGTGAATAAATATGCATTTTTAGAAGGCGTGGGAGAATGTGCAGCATGCCAATTGAAATGTTTTGACAAATTGGATAAAAATATATTTGATATAGTTAATGCTTTACAGTCTGATACTTTAGTTGTCTTTGAAAATGATTTACCTGATAGTTACAAGTAGCGATTATAAAAGGTGGTGTGTATGATTAATGTTGGTGTTATATTTGGTGGTAAAGCTTGTGAACACGATATATCTATTATTACGGCGTTGCAATTAATAAATAATGTTGATTTGGATAGATATAATGTTGTTCCAGTATATATAACTAAAGAAGGTGATTGGTATTATTCTAAAGATTTTAATACGGTGGAGAATGTATTAAAATATCGATCAATCGCTAAACCTTGTTCGATTATGCCTAATTCTAATTGTTTGTACTGCAAGACTATGTTTGGCTATAAACCGTTCATTAAGATTGATGTGATTTTTATTGCAATGCATGGTATGAATGGTGAAGATGGTATGGTGAGAGCTGTGTGCGATATGGCTGGCATTGTTTGTGTTAATTCACATGTTTTGCCATCTGCTATCGCAATGAATAAGTCAGTGTTTAAGAATTATATTCTTGGAGTTGGCGGTGTTGATCAAATCAAATCTATGACATATAATTCAGAATGTAATATGGAAGATTTTATAGATGATGTATCAAAAGGAGTGTTGAATTTCCCTCTGATACTAAAACCTGCTAGGCTTGGGAGTAGTATTGGTATATCTGTTGCAAATAGCGTAGATGAATTGCGAGAGAAGTTGATCTATTCTTCCAGATTCGATAATACTATCTTAATAGAAGAAAAACTAACCAATATTAAGGAATATAATATTGCAGTGTATA
>SVIC01000018.1 GCA_015055515.1 Clostridiales bacterium
TACTATCGCCATCCAATCTCTGTACTGGTTGCATTATATCTGTATAGTATTTGTCTGTACTATAAGATTGATCGGTATTTTCTTCATCAGATGTGTTTATATTCTTCCATTCTTCTGGAATTTTTATTTCATTTAATTCATCTTTTGCACTATCTATTGCTTTGCAATTGTTATTATATGCCTCTTCTCCAGCCTTAGCATAAGCCTTTTTAGCAAATGCTTTCATCTCATCAATGGCTTTGTCATATGGCATGATACCAATTAGCTTGAAGAACGCTGATTGCATTATTAGATTTATTTTATTACCTAGTCCTAATCTCTTTGCGATATCTACTGCATCTATAGTGTATAGTTTGATTCCACGTGTAGCAATATCTTTTTTCAATGCGTTAGGGAAGAATTTATCGATATGCTCCATATCCCACTCGGTATTTAATAGTAAGGTGGCATGATCTTTTACGTTCTTAAGTATGTTATATTTTGTAACATAAGATTGATTGTGCACGGCTACGAAGTCAATGTTGTCTAGCATATAACTTTGGTTGATATTGCCTTTGCCAAATCTAATATGGCTAATAGTAGCATTACCACTCTTCTTGCTGTCATATTCGAAGTATGCTTGACCATCGTATTCTGTATTATTACCAATGATTTTGATGCTTGATTTATTAGCACTAACTGTACCATCTCCGCCAAAACCATAGAATTTACATTCAGTCACATCTCCACTATCTGGGTGAATAATATTTTTAATTTCTAATGAAGTATTAGTCAAATCATCATTTATACCGACCGTAAATCCATTCTTTGATTTTTCATTCTCCAAGTTATCAAATACGGCCTTGACCATGCTAGGAGTAAATTCCTTGCTACCTAGTCCGTATCTACCACCAACAACTTCGACATTTTTGAATTTGCTATCAAATAGTGCTGCAACAACATCTTTGTAAAGTGGCTCACCATCGGCACCTGGCTCCTTTGTACGATCAAGCACCGCAATCTTCTCTACACTATCTGGTAGGGCGGAAAGTAGTACAGATGTTGCAAATGGTCTATATAATCTTACCTTTATTAAGCCGTATTTATTACCATATACTTTATTTAGGTAATCAATAGTTAGTTCAATAGTTGTAGTCGAGCTACCCATAGATACGATTACATATTTTGCATCTTTTGCACCATAGTAGTCAAATAGATTATACTTTCTTCCAGTAATCTTTGCTACTTCGTTCATAGTATCTTGCACTATGTCTGGAGTTCTCTGATAGAAAGCGTTTGTACTCTCTCTATTTTGGAAATATATATCAGGATTCTGTGCAGTTCCTTGTTGATGAGGATTATTAGAATTAAGGGATCTTAATCTGAATTCATTTATATTATCCCAAGGGACAATTGATTTCATCTTCTCCACATCTATGTCTTCTATTGTATTAATCTCATGTGATGTTCTAAATCCATCGAAGAAATGGACAAAAGGCACATTGGATTTTAGGGTTGCGATATGTGACACTAATGCCATATCCATAGCTTCTTGAACAGAGCCTGATGCTAGCATTGCCCAGCCACATTGTCTAACACTCATTACATCAGAGTGATCGCCGAATATCGATAGGGCGTGTGTAGCTAGTGCACGTGCGCTTACATGCATGACACAAGGAGTTAATTCACCAGCAATCTTGTACATATTAGGTATCATTAGCAGTAGTCCTTGTGATGCTGTAAAGGTCGTTGTTAATGCTCCTGCAGCAAGAGATCCGTGAAGGGCTCCGCTGGCTCCAGCCTCCGATTGCATTTCTACAACTTTTACAGTGTTGCCGAATATGTTTTTTCTTCCCTCAGATGCCCATTGGTCACATAGCTCTGCCATGGTGCTAGAAGGTGTGATAGGATATATTGTAGCAGCATCGCTGAATTGGTATGCAATGGTTGCTGCGGCAGTATTTCCATCAATTGTAATTTTACTCATAGTCTACCATCCTATATAAATATTATGTATTATACACAATAGTAGTATATATTTTATGGATTAGTTAGTCAAACAAATGTGGCTAAATCACTATTATTTTATGACAATATCTGATATAATTAAATTATTAAATTGGAGAAGTGAATAATGAGAATATTAATGGAGTTTAGCTATCTTGGTAAAGAATATAGCGGATATCAAATACAACCAGGCAAAACTACTGTACAAGGTGAGTTAGAGCATTGGTTAAGTGAATTTTTCTGTTCCAAAATCAATGTTATCGCTAGTGGTAGAACGGATAGTGGTGTGTCTGCAATAAGACAGATTGCTCATTTTGATATAAATGAAGAGATCTTATTAAATACATTAGGTGGTAGAATTACCGACAAATCAATGCATAGTCTGGCTATAAGGATTAACTATCTATTGCCAACAGATATTAGGATAGTTAGAATGTCGCAGATTGAAGGCGACGTGCACACTCGATATGATGCCAAGTCCAAGACATATTGTTATAATTTTTATCTATCTAAGATAGAGATTCCATATTTATCACAGGTCGCTACTTGGCTGAAGTATAGTGAAATAGATATTGATAATATGCGAGATGCCTTGAAAATCTTAGAAGGTAGGCATGATTTTACATCATTCTGTGCCTCTAATACAGATGTGGAAGATAAAGTAAGAACTATTACAAGTACGAGTATTGTAAGGAACGATTTAGGTTTCTATACTATCAGTATCACAGGAAATGGATTTCTCTATAATATGGTGAGAATAATAGTAGGCACACTTATCGAAATTGGTATTGGTAAGCGAAATGTAAGTGATATGAAATTAATATTAGACAGTAGAGATAGAACATTGGCGGGTAAGACTGCTCCGGCAGATGGATTAGTATTAAAAGAAGTAGATTTGGTGTAAAAAATAGGCATTTGGTAAATATCCCAAATGTCTATTTTTTCTAAGCACTATATTTCTTCTTTATAATCTTCTCGAACCATGCTACGCAGAAGTACATGATGCCTGCAAGTATGCAAAGTATCACGGTGCTAGCCATGACTAAGTCTAGATTGAATATCTGACTGCCATACACTATTAAGTATCCCAGTCCTGCTCGGCTATTTAAGTATTCTCCCATGATTGTTCCTACCCATGTTAGTCCAACATTTACTTTTAATACACCGATAAATTCGCATATGGAATTAGGAATAATTAATTTTGTCAAAGTCTGATATTTATTTGCACCAAAACTCTTTAATAACATTATTTTATTATTGTCACAATTTACGAATGCACTAAGCATAGTAAGGGTGGTTATAATAATCATTATTAGCACATCCATAACAACTATAGATGTTGTGCCAATTCCGACCCAAATGATAATTAGTGGACCTAATGCTATTTTTGGTAGACTATTTATCACAACAAGAAATGGATCAAGAACTTTTCTAAGTGTAGTATTTAACCATAATATTATCGCAATAATAGAACCAAGTATTGTAGCAATAGCAAAGCCTATAATTGCCTCATATAGTGTTGTGGATATATGCAACCATAAGTTGCCATCTTTTGCCAAGTCTATAATAGTCTCTAATATTCTAGAAGGACAACTTGTGATAAAGATGTCTATTGATCCAGTTTTGGCTAATATCTCCCATATCGCAATAATGCCTACCAGGAGTAGTATTTGTAGGCAAACAACTATAAATTTTTTTCGTTTTTCTTTTTTAAGGAACTTAATGTACTCATTTGATTTGGAGGAGTTGTTATGTTTCATTGTAATTGCCTCCATATTATATCAAATAATTCTTTACTTTTTATAGAGTCTCTGCGTTGCAAGGGAGTCTTAGTCATATCATTATCTACATTATGCACAGACTCAACAATTGCTGGTCTTTTACTAAGTACTATTATTTTGTCACTCATGCTTATTGCTTCTGATAAGTCATGGGTAACAAGAATAGATGTTATTCCTTCATCTTTTAATATTCGATACACATCATCGCATACATTTAGCCTTGTTTGATAGTCTAGTGCGCTGAATGCTTCATCAAGGAGTAGTATCTTAGGTTGCAATGCAAGAGTTCTTATTAATGCTACTCTTTGTCTCATTCCTCCAGATAGTTCACTCGGGTGCTTGTGTCTAAAATCCCACAATCCGTATTTCTTAAGAAGATTATCAGCATATGCTTTAGTTTCAGCCGTTAAATTTTTCTTGATTTCTAGTCCTAGGTATATGTTCGATTGGATTGTTCTCCATTCGAACAATTCATCTTTTTGGAACATATATCCAATGGCAATATTGCTATTAACAATTTCTTTGTCCTCTATCAATATCTCGCCACTTGTAGGCTTTATTAATCCAGCAATTATAGATAAAATAGTTGTTTTTCCACAACCGCTGGGACCTACAATACTAACAAATTCATTTTTTTTAATGCTAAAAGTTATATTATCCAAGGCTTTTGTCTCGCCCTTGTTGCTGAAATAGGTGAGACCGACCTTGTCTAATTTCAGTATGCTCATGGTCAATCTCCTATATAATTTAGCATCATATTATCTATAACATTGTAAATAACACGGGTATTATATTATAGCAATACTGATGGTTGGATTAGTGTGGCTAGTATAGCGTTATCATTGTAGCTATAACAAAGACATACCAATCCTAATTCATTATATTGAGATTGAAGATTTTTTGTGATTGATACATTATGATGCAATCATATCATTAATTACTTCTTGAGCATAAGTGTTGTCTACAATGTCAGAGAATGGAATTCTCTCTTCTAGAGTGCCAGACATTGTCATTATATCCAATAATTTATCGTAAGAACTTTGTGTCATGATAGGGGTAGCTACCCACGCATCTATATCAATATAGTTCTGCAAGCTACTCTTAATTATTTCTCTGTCACTATCAGCAAATGATGGAAGGAGAGCATTTACCACATCGTCAATATTAGCAGTAGTTAGGTAGTTATATCCTTTCATTATTGCCTTTAAGAAATTCTTAATTAGTTCTGGATTGTCCTCTAGATAACTACTAGTTGCCATAAATGTAGTGAATGGAACTTCGCCAGCCTCAAGGCCTACACTAGTAGCAATATACGCTTGATTATTCTTCTCTAATGTACTTCCAGTTGGCTCAAATGTAGTCATATAGTCGCCTGTGCCACCAATGAAAGCTGCTGTCATGTTATTAAACGCTACATCATAATTGATATTAACTTGGTCGAAAATACCTTTATTCTTTAATACATATTCTAAAGTCATTGCTGGCATGCCACCAGTTCTGCCTCCTAATATCTCTTTACCTATAAGGTCGTTCCAACTAAAAGTCTTATTCTCTTTGCTAATAATAAAAGATCCATCACGCTTAGTTAGTTGACCAAATACAACTGGCAAATCCTCTCTGCCTTGAGATGCAACATATACAGCAGTCTCGGGTCCAAGTAGGGCAATATCGGCAGAATTAGATAGTAGCGCAGTCATGCTTTGGTCGGAGCCTCCGCCATTAGTTAATTCTATTTCTATCCCATAATCTTCGAAGTAACCTTTGTTCATAGCAATATATAATGGTGCATAGAATATACTATGTGTTACTTCGTTAAGTCTAATCTTGCCTTCATTTGTATCACAACCAACCATTGTTGTAGATAGTACGACAAGTATTAACAAACAAAATATTGCAAATTTTTTCATAATACCTCCTTAATTTTTGCAATCATTATATTTTATTCGCAATCTTTTTCTAATGTTAAAGAAGTATAACTTTAATTGTGAAAAAGTATTGAAAAATATATTTCTTTATGATATACTAGTCATATATTAAGTAGAAATGGAGAGTAATAGATATGAATTTACTTTTAGCAGATACATTTTTTGGTACTCTATGGGAGAAGATGCTAGCATTATTTAACACTATGAATTTCTGGATAGCAGTGTTCATTTGTGCTCTAGGTGTAGCATTTCTAATTCTTGCGGTAAGGTTGACAAGAGTACACAGGGGTGAAGACACTATAATGAAAGGTGACAAAGTATTATTGACTTATAGAATTCTTGCTACAATATGCATAGTTGTTGCTGTTATTATTTGGATTTTCTTCTGTTAAGAATAAAGTATTAAGATATATTGCAGTTGGCTAATTGCAATATTTTTTTATTTTTATCCTAATATGCGATAAAATGTTTGATTTATTTATTAAATTTTTATACACTATTTTGACTAGAAATAAGGAGATAATTATGAATAAGCGTGAGATTGCTAATTATATAGAATATACTAATTTGGCACCTTCGGTTACTAAGCAAGACATTGCGAAAATATGTGAAGATGCGACAAAAAATAACTTGAGGGCTGTGTATGTTAATCCTAAATATGTTGAATATGCAAGAATGTGTCTGGATGATTTAGGCTCAAAGGTAAAACTAGGTACTGTTGTAGGTTATCCATTGGGTGAAAATACACAAGAAATAAAGGCAATGGAAGCTGTTATGGCAAAAGAAGCCGGTGTAGATGAGATAGATATAGTCGTATCTACTTCTGCTATACTTACAGGCAACTATGAGTATATTTACGAAGAGGTAAGACGTGTTGTTGATTGTACAGAGTGTCCTATTAAGGTCGTATATAATCCACATCTTATAAGTGAAGAACAAACCGAGAGATTGTGTGAGGCAATAATCGAGGCGGGTGCAAAGTATATATGTGTATCTACTGGATATGGCGATGATGAGCCAACTCAAGAAATGATAAAGAGTGTTGCTGACATGGTTGCAGGTGTTATGGAGGTAAAGGCAAATATCAATGTAGATACTGTATCAGATTTGTATGACAATATTTGTGCTGGTGCAACTAAGATAGGAACAACTACTGCACTTAAATTATTAGAAGAATTTTCTAATAAGAAATAGTATAAATATTAAGATTAAAATTATATAAAAATGGCAATAGTAGTTAAATAAACAAAAAATTTCTATGAATAAAGAGAAAAGTGTGTCTCAAAATATAGATTTTATTTGACCATGTTGTTTTATTTATGTATAATTACTAAGTTAAGGAGAGACTAAACGATGAAAAAGAAAAGGGCAACACGAAATTTTATTATACTTGGCATACTTTTGCTATTTTGTTTTATTTTCAGTTTTGTATCATTTAGAATACCTACAACTGTTGACAATTTTGTTGGATTCTATAATGGTATATATGGTGGCATTGATGTAAGTGGTGGAGTTACTGCTACTTATGTAGTGGAACATTACGATGATTTCGAAGGTGACACTAGTGTGGCTGTGGATAAGGCAATGGACAGAGTAGAGGGTATGCTTAGAAGAGAATACAACGAATACTTTGTAGAGAAAGTGGGCGAAGATAAGATTAGGGTTACTATTCCAAAATTAACCGATTCTACAACTATTACTTCTAATTATTTGGTAAATTATATTACTTTTGCTACTGAAGAGATTAAGGATGCTGAAGCTTACAAGCCTACATTTACAGGTGCAAATATAACTAGTGCTAGTTATTTTAGTGCAAATGGTACATTTGGAACTCTAATAAAGTTCGATGATGAAGGTAAAGAAGCATTGAAGGCTATGGCAGAGAAATCGCCTAGTACGTTATATATTTATCAAGACAAAGATTATACTAGTGTACTACTTAGAATAAGTGTAGACAAAGATAGTCTTACTCAGATTGCTGATAGCAATCAATTATTTATAAGTGATAAATCTTTGTTCCCTGGCAGAGATGAGGCAGAGATATTCGCTGATAAAGTGGCAAGTGGTATGATTGGAGTTGATATGGAGTTGGATGGAGAGGTTTCAATGATTCCACCAGCATTGGGTGAGAATGCAGGACTTTCTATTGGTCTAATATTGCTTGCTTGTTTGCTTGCATCATTTGCATTCCTTGTTATTAAGTACAGAGAATTGGCGTTTGCTACAATAATGTCACTGCTGACATTTGTTGCAATGTCATTGATAATAATGCCTATATTTACCGCTATACAAGTTTCATTGGCGGGTGTCGTTGGTATTATTGCAATTTACTTAATTACATTTATTGCTCATATTATATATTTGGAAAAGGCAAGAAAAGATTTTGCTAAAGGCAAGAAATTACTAGCTAGCTTTAAGTCTAGTTATGTGAAGTCTGTGTTAGCGAATGTGGATATGTATGTAGTTATACTACTTACTGCAATAGCTTCATTATTTGTAGCCATTGGTGCTATAAAAACAGTAGCTATAATAGTTGCAATCTTAACTATACCTAGCATGTTATCTAGTATGTTGATTCATAGAGGAATGGTTAAGTGGTATTTAGATATTAATCCAACTAAGTACAAGAGAATAAACTTTGAGAAAGGGGAGGCAAGTGATGAAGAATAAGAATTGTTGTGTCAAAGAAGCCCTATTCAAAGCAAGTGATATTAATTACAAGAATTTAGCGAAATATCTTATACTTATACCAGTGTTACTTATAGCATTTGCTATTATGTTTACATCCATATTTGGCATAAATAGACAAGCGGATATTCGTGATAGATATGAATTTGTAGTTGATTTCGGTACACAAATTAGTACAGAAGAACAAGGAAATTATGAGGAAAAAATCTCTGAGGCATTAGAGAGGCAGGAATTAACTGCGGTTAAATTCGTTAAATATGGTCAGAGTGAGATTTATTCTGGGCTAAAGGTAACAATTGATCCTAGCGTGTCAGATTTAACAGTAGAGCAATTAGAAGATATTAAGAATGCGATAGAAACAGATTTGCAGGCTAGTATTGCAAATACTGTAGAGGTGTCTGATATTAATCTAGTGCAAACAGACTTGGAGGGAAATGTTATCTATGCACTTATTGCACTTGCTATTATATTAGTAGCAATATTTGTATATGTTTGGATTAGATTTAATCTATCTTTTGCTTTTGCTTCAGGTATAATGGGATTATTCGCTCCAGCTATGACATTTGTTATTTTTGGATTGTTCAGATTGCCATTTGATGGTGTTTCATTTGCTGTAATGTTAATTGCTAGTATATTGTCAGAAATGATATTTATGCATATTGCAGACAATATTAGAAATCAGGAACTTGATAATCAGTCATTGACTAATAACGAATATATCAAGAATGCAAATCATAGCATTATAAATGTAATTGCAAATCCATTAATTGGATTGACTGCATTTCTATTATTGTTAACTATAATAATGTTATTTGTTAATATTGGTATAGCATTTACATTGATTTCTGTTATATTTATGATTTTTGTAGTTGTCTATTCTAGTATGGTAGTTGCTACTTCATTCTGGGCAAACATATATAATAAGGATAAAGATCAGAGATTGAAGAGTAGACTAGATAGATTATCAAAAGAAAAAGTAAAAAAGCAAAAGAAATCAGACAAAGAAGATCAAGATAAAGTAATGGTTTAAGAAGTGTTTAAGACACTTCTTTTTCTTTATCTTTTACAAAAAATATAAATTATTTTAATTAAACACTTTATATATTTAGAAAAATATTGTATAATGTTCTTGAAATAAAAAAAGGATAGAACAACTTATCCAAATAATATCGATATAATTATCGAAAATTATAGACTTATTGTCTAAAGTAAAAATGGTGTTGAATAACCCAATTGAAGAATGTTATCAGATAATTAGAGATGTTATGCTATAATTTTTTATAGGATTTTTTTCGTAAGGTAAGTTGTATAGTATGTAGTATCAATGGTTATAAAGAAAAAAGAAATTGCTGGTTTAGAACATAGCAATATAATAAAATTATCAAATGCATTCAAGCTAGATCAAAATATAATTAAATTATTGTACTTGAGAGGGTATAAGACAAAAGAGCAAATCTCTGATTTTTTGTCGCCTAAAGTAACAAAATTCTATGATCCATATTTATTAAAAGATATGGATAAGGTTGTGTCTAGAATAAGGCGGGCAATTAGAACAAGGGAAAGTGTTGTAATATTAGGCGATTATGATACAGATGGTATCAGTGCAACAGCCATTATGTACAAATATTTCGAGTCGGTTGGATTAAAAGTAAATGTGTTCTTGCCTAATAGAATTGCGGATGGCTATGGCTTATCAAAAGATTCAATTGATAAGCTTAATAATAATTTTCATCCTAGCCTTATAATTACTGTAGACTGTGGTATAAGTGCCTACCAAGAGATAGAATATGCCAAGAGTTTAGGTATAGAAGTTGTAGTTACTGATCACCATGACATACCAGATATAATACCTAAGGCATTAATTATTAATCCAAAACTGCCAAATCAGAAGTATCCTTTTCAGGATCTTTGTGGTGCAGGTGTAGCACTGAAAGTGATTCAGGCTTTGGTTGGTGTAGAGGCATCTATTAAGTATCTAACAATAGCATCTCTTGCAACAGTGGCAGATATTGTGCCTTTGGTGGACGAGAATAGGATTATAACATATTTCGGCATCAAGAATCAGAAAGAAGATATGCCAATCGGGTTGCAGAAATTAATTAGAAAGTTAAGGTTGGAAACTCCATTGTCTTCTACTGATATATCATTTAAGCTTGCTCCAAAGATAAATGCTACTGGTAGAATGGGAGACCCTAACATTGCTTTTAAGTTGTATATTAGTGATAATGTAAAAGAGATAACAGAGAATATTGATTTACTATTAGAGCTGAATGATAGAAGGGTTGCGGAGACTAATTCGATAGTAGACCAAGCAGTAGCAATGTTAAACAATGTAAATACATCTAAGCTTGGAATAATCGTTGTTAAAAATGACAATTGGGAAAGTGGCGTTCTCGGTATAATTTGCTCTAAATTAGTAGATATATACAACAAGCCAGCTTGTGTTCTAACTATGATAGATGGTGAATTAAAAGGAAGCCTAAGGAGTATTCCCAGTATAAATATATATAATGTATTGAATAACGTAAAAGATACATTAGTTCAATTCGGTGGTCATAACCAAGCCGCTGGTGTAACCCTTGATCCTAGCAAATTCTATGAATTTAGAGAACGAATAAATAAATATATATTAAATAATCATACACAAGATGATTTCTTAGTAGAAAAGAAATATGATTTAGATTTGTCTAAAATTACATTGAATGATAAATTTATCAGAGATTTAAGTGTGTTAGAACCTTTTGGACTATGCAATGAGAAACCGCTATTCAAGTTAACATTTAATAATGTGGCAGTATCAACATTGCCTAAATTTCCTAATCATATAAGGGCGAAGATTAATAATATAGATTTAGTTGGATTTAATTTCGGTGGACATATGCACAACTTGAATGCAAATTCTAATAAAACTATGATATTAGAGTTAAATATAGATAAGAAGACGCAAGCATCGAAATTAAAAGGCGTCATAAAATATATTGCATTCTCGAAGTTAAATACAACGGTCAAGACAGAATTGGTTACAGGAATGTATCTAAATCAACTAAAGTATATTGGCTATGAAAAGGGAAATGGTAGCAAAACGACAATACTAAATGAGAAAGAATTGTATACTGAGATAAAGAAGCTTAATACCTCAAACAAGTTTGGAACTTTGGTTATATCAAATAGTATAGATACGTATAATAAATTTAATGAAAATATATTAGATTTTCCAAACTACGAGCTGTATACAATAAATAATAAAACTGGCTTGAATACATTAATTTTTGCTCCTAGTAATTATGAGAATATAGTCAACTATGACAATGTAATTTTATTAGATGCACCTATGCATATGGGATTAGTCAATTATCTTGCTGAATTAGGTAAGAATGTTATAATATGTAATAATCAATTTGATAAAAAAGTATTAAAAAATCTTGATTACAACAGATCAGTCTTTGGTAAATATCATAATGCTATAAAGCAATGTGCGAAGAGACCAGGAAACAATACTGATTTACTTATGTTTTATTCGAAGTTAAAGAAGGCAAATCCACAATTTTCTAATATAAAATTCAATCAATTTGTTTTTGTTGTTTTAGTTTTAGAGCAGTTAGGAATATGTGTTGTTGATGGTGGCAATATAACATTTACTGATGTTAAGAGCAACTTGAAGGAATCAGGAATATATAATTTTGTATCACTATTGCTAAATAGTATAAGAGGTGAATAAGAAATGGAACAAAATCTTTTGATAAAAATAAAAAAATCTTTTTCATTGGATCATGGTCAAAAGATAATAGAAGTATTAAACATGTTAAAGTGTATTAATATTCAGAATTCTGTATATAATATTGATTTTGCAGTTGGGCTTGCAAACGATATTATAGATAACAAACTAGACTATAGGTCTGTAATTACGGCTTTATATTATCCTATTATCAAGAATGATATGTTGGATAATACTGATCTAGGTGGTTTGGATGATGAAACATATTCTATGATAATAGCACTTAGCAATTTAGAGAAATTAAATCTGTCTACAAAGCAAGAGCAATTAGAAAGCATAAAGAATATGTTTATTGCAATTGCGAAGGATATACGTGTTATTATTATTAAGTTATGTATTGAACAGCAAAAATTAAATTTTATTGATTTGTTTACAGAAGAAGATGTAGAGAAAACAATGAGAGGATACAATGATATTTTTGCTCCTATAGCTGCTATGCTTGGTATTAGCCATATTAAGAATAGGTTAGAAGATGCTACATTTAGATATTATAAACCTACATTTTATAACGAATTAAAGCAAGCGCTAAGTGAATACGTAGATGAGAGAAATGATAAAATCCAAGAAGTTATAGAAAAGATAAAGCAAGAAATAGCGCCTATAGTAGAAAAATGCCAAGTGTATGGTAGACAAAAACAGCTATATAGCATTGCTAAGAAGTTGCAGAAGAAAAACATGGGCGTTAATGCTATTCTAGATGTGTATGGAAGAAAAAATAATATTGAAGAAATGGCTAAAGACAAGGCATTTAATGAAATTACATTATCTCATATTATGGATATACTTGCCGTAAGAGTAATAGTATCTACAATAGATGAGTGTTATGCGGTTCTTGGTAAGATCTTCTCTATATTCAAGCCGTTCGGTAATTTCAAGGATTATATCGCTAATCCTAAAGCAAATGGCTATCAGTCATTGCATACAGCAATTATTCTTGATAATGGAGATCCAGTAGAGATACAGATTAGAACTTTTGATATGCATAATTATGCAGAATATGGTTTTGCGGCGCACTGGGCATACAAAATAAATAAGAAAGTGACAGAAACGGATGCAAAGATAAACTATATAAGATCAATAATGGAAATGTACAAAGACAAATCCGATGATGAATTAATGGAAACATTAAAAACAGATGTATATCTTGGTAAGATATTTGTACAATCTCCTCAAGGCAAGATATTAGAGTTGCCAGAGGGATCTACACCAATAGATTTTGCTTATGCAATTCACTCTAAGATCGGTGATTCTTGTGTTGGTGCCAAGATTAATGGTAAGATGTTTCCATTGGCGACAATGTTATCTAACGGAGATGTAGTAGAAATTATAACAAATCCTAATTCTAAAGGTCCTTCTAGAGATTGGCTAAAGGTGTGTAAGACTCAAGGCGCAAGAACCAAAATCAGAGCATTTTTTAAGCGTGAGATGAAGGAAGAAAATATAAAGAAAGGTAAGTCTATTCTGGAATCTCAGGCGAAGTTAAAAGGATTTAATTTAACTAAACTGTTAGTAGATAAGTATCTAGAAGAAGTGTATGACAGATATACTTTCTCTAACATTGATGATATGTATGCATCTATTGGATATGGTGGTATTACAGCTAATCAAGTGCTTAATAAACTGCAAGCGTTGTATAGACTTGATAACCCAGTCGAGCACAGTGATACACCAGGAGTGCAAGGTGTCTATAAGAATACGAAAGGTGGGGATGATCAAGTTGTAGTCAGAGGATATTCTAATCTAATGACAAAATTAGCAAAGTGTTGCAATCCAATTCCTGGTGATAAAATTGTAGGTTATGTATCGAGGGGTAATGGTGTTACTATACATAGAGAAGATTGTTCTACAATAGATCAGTATGAATTTGAGAGATTGATAGAGTGTGATTGGAAGAACACTTCCAACAATAAAGCCTTTGTAGGTAATATTTCTGTTATCGCAAATGCGACAAGTTCCACATATTCTATCATTTCTAAGAAGGTGACTGACAACAAATTAGAAATTGTATCAATGAATATAAGACCTCTAAAAGAAAGTAGAAGTATAATTTCTTTGGGGGTTAAAGTCGCATCAAAGCATCAATTGGATGATCTTATAAATAAAATTAAAATATTGCCAGAAGTTATAGATGCATTTAGGGAAAACTAATGGAAATTATATCAAATATTGAAAATATTAATGAAGAATTAATTTTAATAAGCAACATATTTAAGTTGCAAGAAGCAAAACTGCCACAAAGTGTGGCAGTTAATGCTTTTTGCTCGGAGAATGTTATTAAAATTGAGTTGATAGCTAGTAAAACATATACCAAAGAGTATGCTTATGAATTAGAAGAAAATGAGAAAATTGGTAAATATATAAAGAGATATGCGAAGTTGTTCTTGTATGAATATCTCTCAAAAATAACTAAATATAAGGCTCCTTGGGGTGCTTTGACAGGAGTTAGGCCTACCAAATTATACTACGAATTGTTAAGCAAAATAGGCGATGAGAATAGAGTGGAAGATATTTTGCATAATGAATATTTTGTAAGTAAAGATAAAGTAGAACTGTTAAGAAAAATTGTAAAAGAACAATCGGTTGTTACTTATGACTATAATTCAATTGATTTGTACATCAATATACCATTTTGTACTAGCAAATGTTATTACTGTTCTTTTATAACATTACCATTAAATAAGTGTAAACAGATGGTAGAGCCATACGTAAATGCTCTAATAAAAGAAATAAAAGAAACACTGGATTATACAATAAATAATGCTATTAGTATTAATACAATATATATTGGAGGCGGTACGCCTACAGCAATAGGAAAGGATAATCTTGAGAGAATATTAAAGATTTTGCCTAGGGTTAAAGAGCTTACTGTTGAGGCGGGTAGGCCTGACACAATAGATAGGGAAATGCTTGATATGCTACAAAAGTACAAAGTAGATAGAATATCAATCAATCCGCAGACTTTTAATGATGATACACTGCGTATAATAGGTAGAAACCATACGGCACAAGATGTGATAGATGTATTCAAAATGGCGAGAGAATATGATTTTGATATTAACATGGATCTTATCGCAGGATTGGGTAGTGAGAAAATAAAACAATTTAAGAGATCAATCAAATCCACACTATCTCTTAGTCCTGATAATATAACAGTACATACTCTATCAATTAAGAGAAGTAGTGATCTTAAGTCTAATGGTGGTGAGATGTCTCAGATTGCCCAAGTAGAGAAAATGATTAAGTATTCTACAAAAACTTTGTTAAGTAAGGGATATAT
>SVIC01000019.1 GCA_015055515.1 Clostridiales bacterium
ACTTTGTCTCCATATGTTGCTACGAAATTAGCAACTAGCGGATGTACCTTTGGTCTACTACTATCCTTTGGATGAGGCTCACTACCCCACTCTAAGAATTGATGAACGTCAGGCTTTAGATACACATGGCCATCAAATCTTCTGAATAGTGGCTCGGTCATGGTATATGCTGATTCACTCTCTTCCTTGCTATTACCTGCGGCAACTACTACTACATTCTCTGGCAATGGTCCCACATTTGGACCGATCATATTATTTAGCACTAGGTGGAATACTAGACTTTGCTCTACAGGTTTTACATTAGTGATCTCATCTATGAATAGGACATGATTCTTATTAGGCTCTGCATTGCATTTGTCTAATAGTGACACATACCATGCTGGTGGCACCCACGTGCCTGCCTTGGTCTTATCATTATTAGGATATATGGTCTTGCCTATTACTTCTTCTGGTAATATTCCATTACGAAGAGTTATGGAGGTAAAGTCTGGATCTGCCTCCTCTATCCTTCTAGTCTTTCCCACACCAGATGGACCGTGTAGCATGAATGACTTGCCGTTCGTTATATAGAACTGCAACTGCTCCCTTACCGTCATTGGATGATCAAGCACTTGCACTCCATAGCCTTTTGGTTTTTTCTTATCTACAACATCTTTTATAACTTCTTTTGATTCTTCTATAACGGCAGTTTTGGGCAAATTTATACCTAATGCTTCACCTAAGAAACCTCCATTGTATATCGAGAAATCTCCACCATTAGGTGCAGAGTAGTCTGGATTACCATTCTCCTTGATATTATTCACATTAATACCATTTAGGTATCCACGAATAGTACTATTCTGCCATAACACACACGCCTCCGACTCATCCTCATTTTTCGGATAAAAAGGAATACCACTAATAATACCATACTGTGTCTGCAACTCTAAATAATCATCCTCGCCTGTACCATTAGGATTGATCATAGTAGACAGATTATCCCAGTTCATTATTCTCCATTCAATAGGCTCAACCCTTACCCAAAAAGGTTTTTCTTCTTCTGGCAATTCTGTCCCATCGGATAGTATGCTGTCACTATCATACTTTCTACTAAAGACCCTAACGTATTTGTCATTATCTCTTGTCATATACTCTAAGTTATACAAAGGTGTAAGACCACTATCTCCTCCAACACCACAGAAATATGCCTTACCAGTAGGCGTAAGGCCACCAGAAGTATATAATTCTTCCAATTTTTTATTCACAATATTATCTACATACGTCTTTGGGTATTCACCAAATTCTACTGCATGTGTATCATCCTCTGACACATCATATCTAGCAGAAATATCTTTTATATTTAACGTGCCAGCCAATACAGCAGATTCATCAATATTCATAACTGGAGCAACAATATATTGAGTATCGTGCACTGAAATACCCGATGTAATAAGATCTGCATCATAATCAATATTATCAACCCTATTATCACCTTCACTAGAAGATCTTAACATAGAATAGCCATAATCAAAATTCACCATAGCATTGTTAAGAATTGCATAATCGGTAGGTATTATAGCACGCGCTCTATTGCTACTTTTCATCACTTCTTCTGCTGAATATAAGTAGACTTTATCCTCTGTTGTCATACCAGCTCGTTCTACACCATATGAAAGCGTATTTTTTAAGTTTTTAGGTATTATTATATCTTCTAATCTCATAAGTAATCCTTTGTATTATATCGTTCTCTCTTCTATTGCTCTATCTAATTCTCTTCTATCTATGTTAATCACCTTGCCACAACAAGGATTGAAATTCTCGTTGCCAAATACCAGCCATATGACTTTTTCATTTTTTAGATCATCCTTCGGCATTACACCAGGACATGGCTCGCCATCTGTAAAAATAATCTTATTAATATCCTTGCTCTTAGTAAAACTACGCACTGCCAAATCCCAGTTCTCTGTCCATGCAGATGTCCTAGTGACAGTGAAATTATCTATATCCTTGTTGCTCTTTATCTCTTTCAATCCATAGAAATACTCATCAAAGCAACCTACCTTTAGATCAGATTCCTTAAGTAGTGGTTTTAATTGCCTCAAGAAACCCCTTAAGAAATCATCATCTACCGATCCACTAACATCTAGCATTACCTCGGTGGATGGGTGGTCGTATGTCTCAACACTCTCTACTCTGGCCATATAATCATTATCGGCATCCGCCCTTCTATATGACCAACGCTCTTCTTCTTTTTCCAACTCTCTTTTTAATATCTTCTTCCAAGATATTACCTCTTTTGCCTCGCCTACACCACTGAATGATGAGGTGTATCCACCTTTACCAGAGCCACTACTACTTACTTTGTCGCTACGATTACGAATTTTCTCTCTTATCCTTTGACCCATTTCATTCTTTAGATCACTATTCTGCTGAGAGAAATTCTTCTCCATATCACTTGTGTTAGATTGCTGATCACCATCTTTCGACTGATTTACACCATCTTGTGAGTTGCTGTTACTATCCTTTGTATCTTCTCTGTCTTTGTTCTCATCGGCGTTGTTATTCTCCATATCTTTATTGTCAGAGCCACCATCATTATTATCATTCATATTCTGCTCGGCACGCTTTATAGCATCTTCCCACCTATCGTGGCTAGCCATATTGTCTGAGTTTTGGGTGTTTTGATAGTCTTCATCTTGTTCATTATCTGTATTTTCACCAGATCCATTAGATTCACTATCTTGCTGATCGTTGTCTTGTTGTTGATCTTGACTATTAGTCTGCTGATTTTGTTGCTGATTATCGGTATTATTCTCTTCTTGATCCTGATTATTATCTTCCTCTTGTTGCTCATTTGGGCTAGAATTTGGTTGATTTGGAGTATTATTAGGTAACTGATTATTACCGCTCTTGCCATTACTATTAGGATCTTGCTGATTTTGCTCTTGAGCCTCTTTTAACAAAATTTCATACATCTCCTCTGCAGACTTACCCTCCGCCTCTGGCTTATTCACAAGGCCTGCTGGTATATCATATCCCTCACCCTTTAGTAACTGGTTGATGACAGCGTCGGTCGCATTATTCCACAACCTCTTATCTTTTCCCTTGCTACGAAGCAAGTGATCGAATGCCACGTGCATTACCTCATGAGAGAAGAAAAACACTTTGTCATCATACGAAAATTGATCCATAAATTCTTCGCTGTAATAAACTTTCTCTCCATCAGTACTTAGTGTACGAGTATTCTCATCATACACAAATTCAAGGTTGGACATTGTCGCACCTAGTAAGGGGAACTTTCTTAACACGCCTGCCTTGATGTTCTCAACCTTTCTATATCTAACATAATCTTTGTATGCCATGCTATACCACCTTGTGCACAATACATAGCGATGATATTCTATTACTTACCTTGTCTACGCCATCTTTGGATACAGAGATGATAACTTGTGAATATGCAGGAAATTTCATACCATTAACACCACGGTACTTGATAATACCATAGAATTTTTCTTGTTCTTCAATAGGTATTGTATCTAAGCCATCTATTAATATCCTTATCTTCGCACCCTTTTTATCTAACATCATTACTTGCATTAACCACGCTGGATATTTCAGCCCAGTCTCTCCTGGAATAATGCCTAGTTGGGCAGAAGGTATTGTCGCTGGAATAACAACAGTGTTATCTAGGCGCAATGTCTTATCACACTCTATTATAACAGGCCACTTAGTATTATTATCCAATATATATTCCAATCTCTCTATTTGTCTATCTGTCATATATTCCTCCTTTATCAGAATGGCAATTCCATTTCATCATCTTCTTCTGCCATCGCCTTTTCATTTTTTCTATTTGTATTTATTAGAAAATCTTCGGATGCATTAGTATATTTTTCTAAATCTACATCATAGAAGTCATATACCTTAACACCCTTCTCATAAGTGCCAGTACATGTCCTCATATTAGTCATTACACTATCTATGCCATTTACATGATAGGCATAATACTCTTTATCTTTATAACTATGACCACTACGCCATGTCTTACCCATTCTATCGAAGACCTTTGTCAATATAGTATACTTCCACTCCGCATCACAATGAATACCAGAATAGTCTTCATCCTCACCCCAGAACTCATCTATGGTTATCTTATACTCTCCGTCACTAACACTATCATCCGCACTACTTTTATCATCTATCTTATCTTCTAATTCCTCTGCTTTTCTTTCTTCTTCCAGTTGCTTTAACCTTTCTGGAGAAAGATATTTGCTATAGTCTACATCATAGAAGTCGAATGTTTTGTATTCTCCCGCGCCGTTATCTACACACCCATAACAACCATCATTAGTATAGGCTGTCTTTTCACCATACCTGAAAAAACTCGCCCCACTTGAATAAGGCTCTCCAGTTCCCCACTTCTTGCCCATTATATCAAAGACCTCGCGAAGCATATTAGCCTTCCACACCTTATCTGTATGTATTTCTAGTTTCTCTTTAGCGTCCCAGAACTCATCTACGGTCATTACATACTTATGCTTAGTTGGAGTACCGTCTTCATTATCTACTTTCTCTTCAATATCTAAACTATCTATCAGTATTGCTCTCTCATTGTCCTCGCCTACCCAGACTGTGTCGAACATGGATAGTACTTCGCTACCCAGTTCGTTATGTATGAAGTTACGGATATCTGAGATATGCTCTTCCTTCACACCTCTTAGAGACAGTGCCATAGCGTACTTTGCATCGAATGACGATGGGATATCTTCATCAGAGTATGTACCATCAATTACATCTTCTACCGTAATCTGTGGTGTAGATGCAAAGGCTATAAAACTAGAGGCAATGTCTGCGCCTACCTTGTTCTCAATTAGTTCCTTGGCAATTATGCCGTGGTTATCATAAATAATATCTGAGATTTGTTCCCAACCACGAGGGTCTATGGCGTACTTCGGTGGCTCTTCGCTATCGTATGGAGAGTAGAACACTTTGTCTCCATATGTTGCTACGAAATTAGCAACTAGCGGATGTACTTTTGGTCTAGTACTATCCTTTGGATGAGGCTCACTACCCCACTCTAAGAATTGATGAACATCAGGTCTCAAGTACACATGACCATCAAATCTTCTGAATAGTGGCTCGGTCATGGTATATGCAGACTCACTCTCTTCCTTGCTATTACCTGCTGCAACTACTACTACATTGTCTGGCAATGGTCCTACATTCGGACCGATCATATTATTTAGCACTAGGTGGAATACTAGACTTTGCTCTACCGGCTTCACATTAGTGATCTCATCTATGAATAGGACATGATTCTTACTAGGCTCTGCATTGCATTTGTCTAATAGTGACACATACCATGCTGGTGGCACCCACGTACCTGCCTTGGTCTTATCATTATTAGGATATATGGTCTTGCCTATTACCTCTTCTGGCAGTATTCCATTACGAAGGGTTATGGAGGTAAAGTCTGGATCTGCCTCCTCTATCCTCCTAGTTTTTCCCACACCAGATGGACCATGTAACATGAATGACTTGCCGTTCGTTATATAGAACTGCAACTGCTCCCTTACTGTCATTGGGTGGTCTAGCACTTGCACTCCATAGCCTTTGGATCTTTTCTTGGATTTATCTTCTTCTATGCTCTTGTCTCTTGATAAAACAGGTACTTTTAGTGCCTCCGCTAGAAAACCTTGTGTAACAGAGAAATCTCCACCATTAGGTGCAGGATAGCCTGGATTACCATTCTCCTTGATATTATTCACATTGATACCATTTAGGTATCCACGAATTGTACTATTCTGCCACAGATAACAATTGGCGTCCTTGTCATTACCTGCATAATAAGGAATATGCCCTATTATAGCCTCTGCTGGCCTTACAAGGATTGTGCTGGCCTCACCGCTACCATTAGGATTTAATTCCTTTGGCAAATTATCCCAATTCAATATCTGCCACTTGATAGGCCTTACATCGAACCATAGTATCTCATTATTTTCAACGTATGACCCATCAGAATATTTATCATCGTTAGAATCACATTCTTCATGACTAATCACTCTGACATATTTATTACCACCATATGTATATTCGAAATTATATGCGTGAACAACTTCACCATCTGTACGGTCAATATATCCAAGATACGCTCTATTAGTATCCTTCAATAATGTATCTACACCCGCCTCATGACAATTCTCCAATTGTGTATACAAATCGCCAGATACCTTAGTATGAGGAAACTCGCCAAATGTGATGATATGAGATACTTCATTCTTCAAATTCTTTACATCATATATATCGAACTGATTTGCACCACTCGATCTAGCATCTATAACAGATTTCGCATCCAGTTGCATAACAGGCAAGATGGTAGTAGAATCATCTCCCACTCCAACGGTACCCACTCCTTCGTCCTGAATATAGTTAAGGGAACCCTCCTCTGTATCCGCAATTGAACGCAAAAAATAATCGGCAGTAATCTCCTTGCCATCTATTGATGAATATCCATTTCTTGTGAATACAAAACCAGCCAGTGCGTAATCAGTAGGAGATACCCTATGAATACCGTCTATCTCTCTCACGTGATCTATCCACACTAAATCACTTGTCATAGTGACATCACTATACTCATTGAATTGATCGTCATTATTTAATTTCTTTGGTACCAAATATGATCGTAAATCTCTTAACATTATATATTTTCTCCTAATTAGTAAATATATAATAACATAATGTCATACTGGATTTCAATACTCTTTTGGAAATTTGAAGTCAAAAAAAAAGGTGCAGTATTTGCACCTAATGATGATATAACTATTACTTTTTCAGTACCAATCTGTACATCTTTTCCAACTCTTTTGCATTCTTTAGCACTGGTACCGGATACAATGGATTACCCTCTGCATCTGCCTTCAATGCTAGTTCTGGGATATCAGCCTCTTTTAATCCTTCTACATATCTTGGGATATTCATCTTCTCATTTAATAATTTTACCCAGTCAATGAACGCTTTTGCACCAGCATCTATTGACACATCATCTTTGACTAAATCTATTAGTTTAGCCAATTTTGATAATTTTTTCTCTATCGATTTGCCATAATCCTCAAGGAAATATGGCAGAAGTATCGCATTGGCTAATCCATGAGGCACGCCATATTTACCGCCAAGCGAGTGTGCCACAGCATGCACATATCCCACATATGATCTAGTAAAGGCTATTCCTGCACAGAATGATGCATGTAGCATATTAGCCCTAGCATCCTTATCTGAGCCGTCTTGATACACTTTTAATAGATTATCATGGATTAACTTGATACTCTCTTCTGCTTTTGCCCTAGTATATTTGGTTGTACTACGACCTATATACGCCTCTACCGCATGTGTAAGCGCATCTAATCCCGTTGTGGATGTCAAGTGTGGTGGAAGACCAAGGGTTGTCTTGTAATCCAGCACGGCGTATTTTGGAATAAGGTTGAAATCATTAATAGGATACTTGTGATGTGTCTTCTCATCTGTAATCACTGCAGCAAGTGTCACCTCGCTACCCGTACCAGCAGTGGTAGGAACTGCTATAAGTAGAGGCAGTTTTTTTCTTATTTTTAGCAGTCCTTTCATCTTCTGAACACTTTGATTTGGCTTAACCACCCTCGCACCAATAATCTTGGCACAATCCATGACAGAACCACCACCAAAGGCAATTATAGCCTCACATTTATTTGCCTTGTATATACTTAGACCTTCTTCTATATTTGCTATCGTTGGATTGGGTATAACATGGTCAAAAACTGTCAGATTATAGCCATTTTTCACCAAATTATCTTCCAACTCTTTGGTTAGTCCCAAACCTCTTACACCACTATCTGTGACAAGCATTACATTCTTATATTTATACTCATCAAACACATCTTTGATATCTACCACACTATCTAATATCTTTGGCTCACGGTACGGCATCATTGGTAATACTACCTTGAACACACTTTGGTACAATCTGCACCACATTTTTCTAAATATATTCATTATCTCCTCTCCCCTCTAGATGCATAATATATGCTGGTAGCAAGTAGCACCTCTGCTGGATAATAGAAGCCTAGACATAGGTTATCGAATACTATCAATTTGCCACCAAACATATAGAATAACAAGAACAGATCGGATAAAAAGAACATAAGGCTACCTATGAATATGATCCACTTAGAAAGTGTTGGCATATCTTTTACAAATAGATTACTTAATGCTTTGCCTAGCATTAGGCTAATAATAAGGGCGTAAATAATAACTACTATTTGCATTATACCTTCGAATGTAAAGCCCTTGTATAGCAATATCACTAGTAGCGATGCAGTGAATATTATTGCAGAGCAAATAATATCTCTCCATGAGAACTTGGATAATTGTAAGTAAGCAATATAGAAGAACACATGCCCTACAGCAAATAGCCCTGCACCTACGATAAATAATTCCTTTGGAATAAGCAAAATATCACCTAGCATTGCAAATATCAGACCTATCATCATAAGGTAAGCAAATTTCTTATATTTATTATCTGCAAAGCCCGATCTGTAAGCGATAATTAGGTTAACTACACCACCAGCAACGAATAGCATGCTGGTCGTAGTCTTGAAAACCCATGGATTGCTAAATATAGCATATATCACATCAAAAGCTACAACTATAACGGCAAAAATTATATTAAACAGTATTATTTTTTTCTCTTTTGTCATATTAACATCCTCCATATCATTATTGTACCATAAGTATAGAAAATAATGTAGCAATAAAGGCAAACAATTAAAAAAAATCACTAATCAATAAATGATTAGTGATTTTCTTATTACGATCTCTTCCAGTAATATGCATAGTATGATGGAGAACTTGTTAGCCATGTAGCATTTTGCAAAGGATCTGCCACATTTACACTACTTACTTTTGATGTAAATGATGCATTGGATGCTTTTTTCCAACCAATTGTAATTTCAAATTCTATCGCAGTTAGTTTGGTACCATAGAATGCAAAATATCCTATGGAATTTACACCATCAGGTATGGTCACAGATCCTGTCAAATCAACACAATTTCCAAATCCATAATCACCAATACTCTGAAGATTTGCATTTTTACCAAATTCTAAAGATTTTATTTGAGTATATCTAAATGCATACATCCCAATACTAATAACACTATTTGGAATTAACAAATCACATTCACTAAGCGATGTTGTTTCGCTGATAGTACCTGAGAATGCATAATTACCAATAGTTTCTAACTTACTAGTCCCATCATCAGCACCCTTAAATGTTAAATTAGAAAATACTGTACCATGAAAAGCTTGAGAACCAATAGTCTTTACACTAGCAGGAATGATCAATTCTGTATTCGTCGTTACAGTTCTTATGAAAGCATAATCACCAATTGTCTTTAACTTACTAGTCCCATCTTTAGCACCCACAAATGTTATTTTATTCAATGAACTACATTCGAAAAACGCATTACTACTAACTACTTCTACACTAGCAGGAATGCATAGTTCTCCACTTAAGTTCGCATTGCTATGAAATGAACGAGTACTTATAGTAGTCAGACAACTAGTGCCATCATCGGCACCCTTAAATATTAATTTCGTTATATCAGCGCCTTCAAAACAATATCCACCTATAATTGTTGTAATAGCAGGAATAGTTATAGTTCCAGTAAGGTTTGAACAACTCATAAATGCAGATTGTTTAATTTCCTTAATGTTATTACCCAAATCAACACTTGTCAAACTATCATTCTTAGCAAATGCATATCTACCTAATGATACACCTGTCTCACTAGTAGGTGTACCAACATTCTTAAAGGTCACACTGGTTAACGCAGTATTCTGAAATGCGTAATCAGATATACCTTTTATAGATTCTGGTAGTATCAACTCCCCCGTTAGCATACTACAGCCATTAAACGCATTTGACTGTATTGCCTGTAGTCGACTTTTCTTTTCCCCTTCTTCATCTTGTATAGTTAGGGACTTAATATTACTACCCGCAAAGGCTGATGGCCGAATTGTGATTACTGTATACGGTATGATAATATCTGCACCTGTATCTGCAAAACTCCCACTAAAGGCAGATGGTCCAATTTCTGTCACACCTGCTGCAAACTCTAGTCCTGTTAATTGGCAATTACCAAAAGCACCTTCTGCAATAGTATTGATACCTTCACCAATCTTCAAGTGTTGTATGCCTACACAGCCGTAGAATGCATAATCTCTAATAATTTGAACAGATTTCGGAAGAGTGAATACACATTTGCCGTCCACTTCTTCACCTTCTAAGTCTTTGCAATTATAAAACGCATAATATCCTATTTCTGATATATCATCAGAGATTGTCGAATTCTTACACCCAGCCACTAAATAATTACCATTTCTAATAATATTACCTTCTGATGTATATCCACCTACATTTCCTTCTTCCACTACTATACTCTCTATACTAGAACAACCAGCAAATGGATTAGTTCCTATATATTCAACAGTACTAGGAATATTTACTCCTGTTATTCCTAAGCAATTTAAGAATGCAAACTCTCCAATACGACGTGTGTCATTAGGAATTGTAGAATTATTACAGCCCGTTTTCAGTATATTAGTTGGTTTTCCATTACTATCAGGATAAATACCGAAAATAATATTACATTCTAACGTTTCTTCACCTACTTTACCTTTTGATGTATATCCACCAACATTTCCTTCTTCCACTACTATACTCACTACATTAGAACATCCAGCAAATGGATTTCCATCAATGGCTGTTACCGATGCAGGGATGTGAATGGAAGTAATTCCCGTACAATTACGGAAAGCAGCAGATTTTATAGTATTTACGCTTTTGCCAAGGGTAATGGCCCCAAGTTTCCCACAACCATTAAATGAAGACAGTCCTATTTCTGTAACAGAATCGGGAATGACCAAATTTCCAGTCAGATTATTACAGATTCGGAATGCACCATCACCAATTATTTTCAACTCAGCAGGAAGAGACGGTGCCACAGACAAACTAGTACACCCATAAAATGCATTACTACCAATTGATGTAATATTATTTGGAAAATCATTTTGAATAGTTTCGCCATTCTTAATTGTATTTATCTGTGATAAACTACTGCAATTGTAGAATGCATAACTACTAATAATATTATCTGAATTATCTGAATTATCTGATAATAAACAATTACCATTGGCATCAACTTCAAAATTCAAGGTTTTTATTCCTTCGCAATACGCAAAAGCATATGACCCCAAACTAGTAACGATTGATGGAATGGTTAATATTGTTCCGCTCATTGCTTTGCAATTATAAAAAGCATATTCTCCTATACATGTTAAACTATCTGGCAAATCCAGCGAAGTGATATTTAATGCACTACAAGAATATAACGCATAATTTCCAATTCTTGTAAGATTGCTAGGTAATACAAATTCATTAATTTCAGTACAACCATAAAAAGCATAATCTCCTATTGATTTAACATCTGTATCCGTGGTAAGCAAAGTAGACCTGTTACAACCGATTATTAGATACTTATCTTCTTTGGATACAACAACATTACTATCTCTATCTTCAAAATTCGGATGATTATCATCAACGGTTATTGATCTTAACCCAGAACAGCCAGCATAAGGATTTGCGCCAATGCTTGTCACATTAGTTGGAATAGTGACCTTGGTTATTGGAATCTCCATAAATGCAAGATCACCTATTGCAATATCAGAAGACTTATTTGTAGCAGTAGTATAACCATAATTAATAGATGTAAGCACAGAAGAATAGGCAAATCTATTAGTGATATTATTTATATTTCTTCCTATATATAGTGTATCAACAATTTGATCATCGTATAATAGATTATCCTCCACCTTGCTAGGGGTCTCAATATAACCCACCTTCTTTACGCCATTGTCACCACTATGATAATCGGGGATAACCAATGTGGTATCAGTTAAGTTCGCGCCATTTGACAACACATAATAACAATCTTTCGCACTATCATAGCCATAAGACAATGCATCCGTTGCAGGGATAAACTTTGGATAAAAAGTAACACTACCTACAGTCTTGTGAGGAAATGTAACCTTGCTTCCCAGGTTACAAGATGCCTTTGTATACCAACCATCAAAATAACAATCCGCCTTATATACCACACCTAATGGCTCATTAATCTCTGTTATTGTTCCTACCGCATCCACTTTTACTTCTTTATCATAAGCTATTGGATCGCCCTCATAGTCTATACCATCTAATATGTAAACAATGTGTACATCATATATTCCGCTATTATCTTTTCTTCCAAGAATAGCATTATATTGTTTCTTTTCTACTGAATGCTGGAAGTTGGCATATGATATTGCTTCTGTAATATTAGCAGTCTCTCTACCATTAGATGCTAGTCCCGCTCTCCACTCCCAGTCGGTTGTGTTTCTTGCCATGATTTGCACAGAGACTTTCTCACAACCAATTATTGATGCAGTACTTATATAGACTAATCCCCTACCTATGTATATATTCTTAAGAGTTGTACAACCCTTAGAAGATACAATCATATTATATTCATTTATTGACACTGTAGATGCCAGATAGTCGATTTTTTGCACCTCATTACCAACAAATATGGTCTTGCATGAAGTATTGTAGGTACCTTCATTTTCAAGCAAATTCGAAGTTATTGCAGTAACCGGCTTTTTACCATTGGTACCATCATTGTAATAATCTGGCACAACCAACTTCGTAACACTAGTATCAGAACATCCAACTACTTTATAAGATGAAGAATCTGCATCATACTCATAAACCAAACTACTAGTAGCCGTCTCATACTTAGCATATATATTAGGTACACCAGTCACATCACCACCGTTGCCAAACATAACAGGTTGTAACACGCCATTGCCATTATCATAATACCAACCTATGAACATATAACCAACTCTTCCAGGATATGCTATAGGCTCTTTGTCGCTTCTTATAATATCATACGATTCATCTTCGGTACTTGCTATATATTCTACCCCAGTATCGTCGACATCATCTGTCACAGAAATATTTGTAGCAGAATGAATAACTAGCATAGACATTAATGCCAGCAGCATGCTAGAAAATAATATTGTTAAAATCACGCAAATTTTCTTTGTCATAGGTCACCTTCTTATGTAATAACTCTAGTTATATTTTATATTAAAAATACATAATTATCCAAACAAAAAGAGACTCAATATAAATTTGAAAATTTTTATCATTTTAATTGAAAAAATAATACAATAAAGAAAGTAACTATATTGTACCCAATAAAAATAGAACACAACGCCATTTTATAATACATTATGGAGATACGGATGGCGGAGCAGACGAGCGAACGCGAGGCAAATTTCTGCACGGCAAATTTGATTTGCGTTAGTACTTAAGTACCAAGTGAGACCCCATAACGTACACGCAGTGACTGCATCAGCAGTCTGTCATCCCACCACAAAAAAAATGTGACCAAACTGCAACCAATAAAAATAAAAATGACTTAATAAAGCCATTTTTTAATACATGTGCATAAATACCTATTTTGATACAATTTGCGTACAGTTTACCTCAAATGCGTACATTAAAACTGACCGACAAATTGGAATTTGTCAATATCGATTACCATACAAAACTTTCGCTTTTTCGGTATATTTCTTTACAAACTCGGTCTTTGCGTTTGTATAAGCATCCCTGTTATGTTCGTACTTTTTCCATAAATTAAATTTCAAATCTTCGTATTCCTTGGCTACATCCGAATGCTCTATGAGATAATCCCTGAAATACAATTCGCTGTTATCTCCTGCATATCTCAAGTGCAAATGAAATACTCGCTTGGCAAATCCAC
>SVIC01000020.1 GCA_015055515.1 Clostridiales bacterium
ATGTATGAGACTTATAGTAGAATTTACTCGTTATCACAAGATTGATAATAAAGATTTCGGGGTGTAGCGCAGTTTGGTAGCGCACATGATTTGGGATCATGGGGCCGGGAGTTCGAGTCTCTTCACCCCGACCATCTATCTATTACAATTGGGCCTTTAGCTCAGTTGGTTAGAGCAACCGGCTCATAACCGGTTGGTCCGGGGTTCAAGTCCCTGAAGGCCCACCAATTTATTTTATTGTAATAGATATTCACATATATGGCCCGGTAGTTCAGTTGGTTAGAACGCTAGCCTGTCACGCTAGAGGTCGAGAGTTCGAGTCTCTTCCGGGTCGCCAATTATGTTTGCCTCGGTAGCTCAGTCGGTAGAGCAGAGGACTGAAAATCCTCGTGTCGGTGGTTCGATTCCGCCCCGAGGCACCATAATCAATCTTGTTTAACAATGTATGCTGGTGTAGCTCAATCGGTAGAGCAGCTGACTTGTAATCAGCAGGTTGTGGGTTCAATTCCTATCACCAGCTCCAATCAAACATCTTAGGATGTAAATTTGAATATAAAATTATTTTATTTTTTTTGATTTTTTTCATATTCAACTCTATCTCCTTTCTTTATAAATTTACTTTTTTAAGATGTTTGCTAAATATTTTGGGAGAGTTCCAGAGCGGCCAAATGGAACAGACTGTAAATCTGTCGTCTCAGACTTCGTTGGTTCGAATCCAGCCTCTCCCACCATACTAATAGAAAGCCCTATATTTAGGGCTTTTTTTGGTGTCATAATCGCATTGGGTACAAATTAGGCACAAAAAAAAGGAAAACTTTACATTAGATATAATATAAAGTAATCCTTTGATTTGTTGTAAGGAGACACATAATGATTTTCTCATTGTTGCCATAATTCCTTACAAATATAATAGAAGTTAGAAAATAATTAAACTTAGAAAACTATATCCGCATAACAGTATATGTTAATTTTGGAGAAGTTAATTCTAAAAATTAACCAACTTCTAATTATATTGTTTGCAGATATTGGTAAAATATACACAATTTGTAAAGATTTTTAATAAAAATTTTTTGCTTAATCGATCCTCTTTATTTTATATTTTGATTATATTATTTTCAAATATATTTTTATTTTGTATATTTGTGTGATTTTGATATACTTTACTTAGTAAGTAGAGGTGTATAATATGGATCTATATAATTATGCTATTAATATAGAGAAAGATAATATTAGTATATACAAGTTGAATGCAGGAATAGTTTTGTCCGAGCCAAATATCGGTCTTATATCGAAAAAAAATAAAGATCGTGTTATTGTTGCTGGAGATGATGCTACTAGATTTGTGGGCAAGGTTGGCAAAGATTGTTCCTTTCTGTGTCCTGTAGTAAATGGAAGGATTATAGATATAGAATCTTGTGCGTCATTAATTGATATACTTTTGTCTAAGGTTGAGGATAAGGGGATTATTAAGAGGCGAAATATAGTTTTTTTGGTGCCTTGCGGACTTAATCCAAAAGAAATCGAGGATTATATTAGCCTTGGATACTATTTGTCAGCAAAAAATACAATGCTTGTAGCAAAGGTCGAGGGATTATATAGATTAACCACAAATAAAAAATTGGCTAGTATGTCAATTATTCTAGCTGAAGATTACATGGATGTTGCAGTTATATATGATGATAAAATAGTAAAGGGTTACACTATAGATTTCGGTGGTGAAGTTATAGAAAATAGTATTAATGAATATTTGACTAGTAGTAAAGGTGTAGAAGTAGATGATAAAACTTTGCAATCCATTAAGGATGATATGGCAACTATATTACCTAATGATTATATAGAAGAAAAATACTATGGCAAGGAAATATATTCTAATGAGTATGTAGAATTTTCTCTAAATTCATATGAGTTGCAGGAGTTTTACTCGAACTATGTTGGCGAGGTTGCCGATATTATAGACGCTATACAGAAAGCATTGTCTAAAGAAGTCTTAGCAGAACTAAAGGTGTCGGGAGCTATTATTGCCGGCAAAAATGCAGAAATAACAGGGCTAACCAAGTTTTTATCAAATAGACTTGGTATTGATATAAAGGTGGCAGATAGTGTAGAATATGCCCCATTGATAAGCATTGGTAGTCTTCTTAATGATACTGATGCTTTGTCTAAATTAGCGTTTAATTAAGAAAAATTTAATATATTTACTAATTTTGTCAAAGTCCGTAAGTAAACATAAATATTAACAAATATTTAGTTTACTTTTTTTTTGAGCACATATATTATTGCGTTAATTGTGGAGGCGGACAATGGCAAGAAAGATCCTTATTACATCTGGCAAAGGTGGGGTTGGAAAAACAACAGTCTGTGTTAATATAGGTACTCACTTAAGTAAACTTGGTTATAGTGTATTAATAGTTGATGCAGATTTTGGATTAAATAATTTAGATATTGTAATGGGAATAGAAAATAAGGTGGTATTTGATATACATGATGTTATTCAAGGTAGATGTAGAGCAAAGCAGGCAGTAATTGAGGATTATTATAATAGAAATCTATATATACTTCCGGCATCAAAAGATGTTACTTTAACAGGAACCAATACTAATGTGTTATCTAATATTATAGCGGAGATTGAGAATGCCTATGATTACATTATAATAGACTGTCCAGCAGGCATTGATAAAGGATTTGTAAGAACTCTCAATATTACAAGGGAGGCAATAGTGGTTACAACGCCACATATATCAGCCCTTAGAGATGCAGACAAAGTATTAAGGATATTAAGGAGTGTTGGGTTCGATATTATTAATATAGTAGTTAATCGGGTTAGAGGAGATCTACTTGTGTGTGGTGAATCTATTGACATAACTTTTATTGAAGAATACCTTCATGAGTCGGTTGTAGGAGTTGTGCCTGAGGATGATGAAATAAATAACCAACTATTATTAGGAGGAGACATACATGAGGGATCTACATCATATACGGCATTTAAGAAAATTGCAAAGTCTGTATCTAGTAACAAGATTGAGTTATATGATTGTACAAGAAGATACAAAGGTTTTGTGGGTGCTATAAGAAGAAAGTTAAGGAAGTTGTCATAAGGAGATAGGTAATATGGATAATACAAGTATAAGCAGGTATTGCGAGACAAGATTAAGAAATCTTATGATAAAAGATAAGGGGGATAATACTAGCAGGATAAATAATGTCTTAAGGGCGGAGATAATGTATGTATTAAAAAATTACTTTGAATTACAAGATTATGATATGGATATAGATATATTAGTTAATAGTAGAGGCTATTATGAAGTATTAATCAAGGCAGAGTGTAGGAATATAAAGAGAGTGTCATACATAGAGTAGTAATAAAATATAGTAGGACAAGCATATATTATAGAAGTATGAGAGGTGGTTATTATGGAAACACATAACGTAGAGATAACAAGGCTATATAAGAATAATATACTGCAAGAGGTAAGAAAGAAACATAAACCATATAATAGGTATACTACTATGCTGGTATTATTACTATTGCCTGTGTTTGCTATGGTGTGTCTTCGGCTATGCGCTAATACGGAATTGAAAGAAGTGTATATGAATGTATGTAATATATATAATCCTATATATTCCCCATACTCCGAGACGGGTAGTATAACTTTTGCTTGGAACTATGTATTTGATAACGAAATAGAAGAACTTAACCTACCTATAATTAGTTCTAATATTACAATAGATAACAATGGAACTATTATTGCAGAGGTAAAGGAGAGTATATTGGTTAAGTCAGTTGCAGATGGCGTAGTAGATAATATCTATGATGCAGATGGCGTAAATGTGGTTAGAATAGTACATGGAAATAACCTTAGCGTAGAATATATAGGTTTGGATGTATTGGGTGTACAAGTAGGCAATATGGTGTATGCTGGAAAAGAAATTGGCACTGCTAGATTGGGAGATAATATTTTGTTTAAGGTGTACATATCCGATAAGCAAGTAAATAATATAGAGATAGTAGACAACAAGATAGTATGGAAAGGTTAAAGATCGTTATAGATCCACTAGCTCTTGTTGCATTATTTCTCTTTGTTTATTTTGGTTGGATAGATGAGATTTTGTTTTATATCATTGCTTTGGTTGTGCACGAATATTCACATTATTTTGTGGCAAAGTCCTTGGGGTATAATCTCAATATTATGACATTCTCTCCATTTGGTGCGTCTCTTAGTGGTAACACAAACTTTTTCAAAAAACAACATGAAATATTAATTGCACTTGCTGGGCCTCTTATCAATCTGGCTATAACAATTTTAATTGTTGCTGTCTGGTGGGTTTTTCCTTCCTTATATACGGCTACTTATTCTTTTGCTCTAGCCAATGTATCTTTATTTGTAACTAACATGTTGCCACTATTTCCATTAGATGCTGGAAGAATTATACTTGCTCTAATTAAAGGCAATTCAAAATTTGCAAGAATATATAAGTTGTATAGAATAAATAGCATAGTTATCGGTATACTCTTAATAATATTATTCGTACTATCAGCGTTCAATAGAATAAACTTAAGTTTGCTATTCATTGCAGTATTATTATTCTCATCTGTGTTGAGTGTTAAAAACACAGTATATTATGAGAGGGTTTTTATAGATAAAAATAAGAATGATTATGAAAAAATATTGCCCATAAGAAATTATCATGTTCCAGTTAACACTCCTTGTTATAAAATTCTAAGATTTATTGATAAACATACTTATTCTATTTTTCATTTTGTAGACAATAGTGGTAAAATATTGAAGACAGTATCAGAGAAAGAATTATTGAGTATTGTCACACATAAGCACAACAAGGATGAGATATGTCAAGCGAGACTAGAACTAAGGGAATAGTAATAGATGTAAAGGACTATAGGGAGTATGATAAGATACTTACTATTTTTACCTATGATTTAGGTGTTATTAAGGCCGTTATTAGAGGGGTGAAGAAATCCACTGCAAAGTCTCGTTTTGCTGGTCAATTGTTTTGTTTTGTAGACCTTATTATGTCCAAGCATGGAGACATGTATACAATAATAAATGCGGATCTTATAGAGAGCTTTTTTGAATTGGCGTATAATTATGACAACTATATACTTGCTGTTGATATTATTAAAGTTATTAAATATGTATCGAAATACAATCCCAATAGTACTGAACTATTTGTAGTGTTTATATCAATATTGAATGTATTGATGAATACCAAGGCTAATAGTAATGTGGTATATCTAAAATTCTTGGTAGAGACATTGAAGTCAATGGGGTATAAGCATGGTTGGAATACTTGTGAGAGGTGTGGTAATCCAGTAGATAAGACAGGTTATATTGACATTTTTACCGGAATGGTTGTGTGCGAGAAGTGTAATAAGCCTGGGATGATAGTTGTTGATGTTAACGATATGAATATTATAAAAAGCGTTGCAGAGTGTGACTACGCATCATTGGAAGATATATCAATAGAAGAAGAGCAGGGGATAAGGATACTGAAGACAGTTCAGGCATTATTTAAGGTACATTGTAATCAATAATTTTGGGCAAATTTTTCATTTGTCCTTTTTTGTTGCCTTTTATAAAATATTTTTGAATGTTTTTTCAAAATATATTTGCAATTTGTATTTACATCCTATATAATATACGTGGTATTTAGCCAATACAATAATATAAACAGGAGAGAAAAATAAATATGGCAAAGAAATATGTATATTTGTTCAAAGAAGGCAATGCCTCAATGAGAGAACTCCTAGGTGGTAAGGGTGCAAACCTTGCTGAGATGACTAAGATCGGCCTACCTGTTCCTCAAGGTTTTACTATCTCTACAGAAGCATGTACTCAGTACTACGAAGATGGTAGAATGATCAATGATGGCATTAGAGCTGAGATTATGGAGAATATTGCCAAGATGGAGGAAATCACTGGTAAGAAATTCGGTGATAAAGAGAATCCACTACTTGTATCAGTTCGTTCTGGTGCACGTGCTTCTATGCCAGGTATGATGGATACAATCCTTAACCTTGGTCTAAATGAAGAAGTTGTAGAGACTCTTTCTAGAAAGAGTGGCAATCCTAGATGGGCTTGGGACTGTTACAGAAGATTTATTCAGATGTTCTCTGACGTAGTTATGGAAGTAGGTAAGAAGTATTTCGAGAAGCTTATTGACCAGATGAAGGAAGAGAAGGGTGTAGTATTTGACGTAGATCTTACTGCAGAAGACCTTAAGACTCTTGCTAATCAATTCAAGGCAGAGTATAAGAACCAATTAGGCAAAGATTTCCCTAACGATCCTAAGGAGCAGTTGTTCGAAGCAATTCAGGCTGTGTTCCGTTCTTGGGATAACCCTAGAGCTAATATCTATCGTATGGACCACGATATTCCATATTCTTGGGGTACTGCGGTTAACGTACAGATGATGGCATTTGGTAACATGGGCGAGACTAGTGGTACAGGTGTTGCATTTACTAGAAACCCTGCTACTGGTGAGAAAGGCCTTATGGGTGAATTCCTAATGAATGCACAAGGTGAAGACGTTGTTGCAGGTGTTAGAACTCCTATGCCTATTCAGAAGATGGCAGAAGTTATGCCAGAAGTATACAATCAATTCTTAGAGATTTGCTCTATTCTAGAGAATCACTATCGTGATATGCAGGATATGGAGTTCACTATCGAGGACAAGAAGTTATACATGCTTCAAACTCGTAATGGTAAGAGAACCGCAGCCGCTGCTATTAAGATTGCTTGTGATTTGATTGATGAGGGTATGATCACTGAGAAAGAGGCATTAATGCAAATTGATGCTAAGACTCTAGATATGCTTCTTCACCCAACATTTGATGCAAAAGCATTGAAGGAAGCTGATAAGAATAACGTTGTAGGAACTGGTATTGCTGCATCTCCAGGTGCTGCTGCAGGAACTATAGTATTTACTGCAGAGGATGCTGTTGTTGCTGGCAAAGAAGGTAAGAAAGTAGTTCTAGTTAGACTTGAGACTAGCCCAGAGGATATTGAGGGTATGAAGTATGCTCAGGGTATCCTTACAGTTCGTGGTGGACAAACATCTCACGCTGCCGTTGTAGCACGTGGAATGGGTACTTGTTGTGTATCTGGTTGTGGTGACATCAAGATGGATGAAGAAAATAAGTGCTTTACTCTAGCTGGTAAAGTATTCAAAGAGGGTGATGCATTATCACTTGATGGTTCTACTGGTAGAATCTATGACTGTGAGATCAAGACTGTTCCAGCTGATCCTAACAGCGGATACTTTGGTAGAATAATGAAGTTGGCTGACAAATATAGAAAGCTAGGTGTTAGAACTAATGCTGATACTCCTACAGATGCTGCTAAGGCAGTTGAATTGGGTGCAGGTGGTATTGGTCTATGCCGTACAGAGCATATGTTCTTCGATCCAAGCAGAATCGGTGCATTCAGAGAGATGATATGTTCTGATACTGTAGAGGAAAGAGAGGCTGCGTTAGCAAAAATAGAGCCAATGCAACAAGCAGACTTCGAGGCTTTGATGGAAGCAATGAAGGGTATGCCAGTTACAATCAGATTCTTGGACCCACCACTACATGAGTTCGTTCCTACATCTGAGGAAGACATTGCTGCTCTTGCTAAGACTCAAGGCAAGACTGTTGCTCAGATTAAGCAACTAATCGCTGATTTACACGAGTTTAACCCAATGATGGGTCACCGTGGATGCAGACTAGCAGTTACATATCCAGAGATTGCTGTAATGCAGACTAAGGCGGTAATCAAAGCTGCTATTAATGTTCAGAAGCGTCATGCTGATTGGAAAGTAGTTCCAGAGATCATGATACCTCTTATCGGTGAAGTAAAAGAGTTGAAGTTTGTTAAGAAAGTAGTTGTAGAGACTGCTGATGCTGTTATCAAGGAAGCAGGTAGCGATCTTAAGTACGAAGTTGGTACTATGATAGAGATTCCTAGAGCTTGCTTGACTGCTGATGAAGTAGCAAAAGAGGCAGATTTCTTCTGCTTTGGTACAAACGACCTTACTCAGATGACATTTGGCTTTAGCCGTGATGATGCTGGTAAGTTCTTGACTTCTTATTATTCTAATAAAATTTATGAGTCAGATCCATTTGCTAGACTAGACGTTAACGGTGTAGGTAAGTTAATGGAAATGGCTATGAAGATGGGAAAAGCAGAGAAGTCTAAACTTCATGCAGGTATTTGTGGTGAGCATGGTGGCGATCCATCTAGTATCGAATTCTGTCATAAGATTGGTCTAGATTATGTATCTTGCTCTCCATTCAGAGTTCCAATTGCAAGACTTGCTGCTGCTCAATCTGCTATCAGAGACGAGAAGTAATATTAGGTAAAAAAATAAGGTGTGCATTTGTAATTTGCACATCTTTTTTTTTGTTCTATAAAATAAAAAAGGGTAGACACGAAGTCTATCCTTATTAGAAATCGAATGGATTGTTGTTGCTATTATTAGTACTGCCTGTGGCAGTAGCTTTGCCTCCACGAAGTATCTTATTATTTCTCACCCTTATATCATAGAACATTTCTGCCTCATTCAATGGCTTTGGAACTTTGTATGAATCTACAGCCTTTTCCATATAGTATTGCGGGCATTTATAACTAGGAGTGAATACGCTTCTTATTGGGTTTTGTTGCAATATATACACTATGCATTCACCGCTATTTGGCTTCAATGATGCTAGCTCGGCAGGATATATAAGTGGTCTAGATTCTACCGATAATGATGTAGTTGTACTGTGAGATTTGTCCTTGCCTTCTCCGCTCTTCGATGCTGATACGCTCTCGGTCTCAACAGTTGTATTACCACAACGTTTACTAAATTCTTCCAGTGTGTTCTGGTCGTTAGATCCTATGAATATGTGGATATTGCAGTTGTCTTTAACGGTAGATGCTACTTCATTACCATACTTAGTTGTTAACTGTACATATGATTGTAGAATTAATGTAAAGAATATTCTTCTACTACGTGCAACTGTTATTATTGTATCAAAATTCTGTATCTTTGGCATATTTGCGAACTCATCCATGATGAAATATGTGTCCCTAGGAAGTGATCCACCACGCTTATTGGCTACATCAACGAGGATTTTGTATAATTGAGATACGAACATTGTTGCAATTGGATGACGAGTAATCTTCTCATCTGGAATCTTAATGAATAGGGCAGTAGGTTCATCAGCGAAGGTCTCTAATTTCATATCGTTCTTGCTAGTGGCATAACATATACCGCTATCACTAAATAATCCCATACGGTCTGTTACTATACCCATGTAAGATTTAGCAGTCTTTTCACTATTTGCTACGACTTGGTTTGCTAGTTGTGTGGCTTGGCTTAGTTTGTCTCTGCCTTGGAAATATTCTTGCAAACTCTTAATAGGGTTATATTGATCATTATCTTTTGTATTAAGTATCTTAGATAAGTTGTAGAAATTAAATCTGTCTCTGGTCATTTCTAGTTCAGGATTTTCACTATCTTCTAGCATTGCAAGCATTGTACCTAAGACCAAGTCTTTTGCACCTCTTTCCCATATAGGATCGTTGTTACTCTCTATTGGGCATAGAGTTGTTGCTAGGTCTTTTAAGTCTTCGAATGCTTCATTCTTTAATACCTGTCTTGTACCATTCAGGTGTTCTCTTAGTTCTGGTTCATTTGCAAAAGCCAATCCATCAAATTCGTACCATTCTCTGAAATATTCTTTATTAATACATTTTAGACCATAAGTTCTTGGATCATCGCCATGATGCACTTTTACCTCACGATTTAGGTTATGTGCTCTCATATTTAAGTCATATGCTCTGGTCATTGGATTCCAACAACTACTTTGAAAGGGTTCTTTAAGGTCGAATACTAATACTCTGTAACCTTTCTTCCTCATCTTCTCGCTATGGTCTCTGTATATTTCGCCTTTTGGGTCAGTGATTACCATACATGGTCTGGCAGCGCTCTCTGATAGTATCTGAATTGTTGGGTCAACGAACTGAGTTGTTTTACCTGCACCAGTTGTACCAATGACTATTGTGTGAATACTCTTATACATATTTACTTGCAATTTATTTCCTACGACTTCTGCTCTTATTGGGATACCAATATTCTTAGAGGTGCTTAATTGCTCGTAATAATGGAACTTGAATTGAGGATCAGTTTTTAATTGCTTTAATGTCATCCATTCTGTGTTATAATACTTCTCTTTGCCATCTTTGTTCTTTAGCTTAGCTTTGCTTTTCGTTCCTTTGCCAAACAATTTTGATCCATCGTCGGATAGGTTCAGTAGGAATACCAATGCTAATAGTACTAGTACTGCAGTAAATACAGAATAGAAAGTACCATCGGCAAATAATTCCAACGAGAACATAATTGTATCGTAAACAATAAATGATGCCACAACATATGATGCTAAGAATGCAGCAATTGCACCCCAGAATATAAATCGTAAGAAATTACGAAAGACAGATTTTTCTTCACTTGCCATATTAGACACCTCTATATAATACTTATAATTAGTATTAGTATATTAATAAATATATATTTTGTCAAAGAATATTATAAATCAAAAAAAATGTTAAGTTTTATTATTATAATTGTTGTATATATTGTCAATAACTATTATGCTAAAGTATTGGGTGATAGCTATAAATGTCAAGAAAAAAACAAAACAATGTTAGTATAGTTAGGGTAGACATTTTTACAAGAAAATATAAAATTATTAAATTTTGAAATATGCTAAAAATATTTTGTTATTATTTGTATAATGTGCTACTATATCTATAGTTAAAAAATATAAAAGGTAGAAAGGAAGAAAAACATGAATAAATTACTAGGTTTTATGAATATGCTTTTAGCTGATGAAAAAGACAAAGCTACTGATATACCATGGTTACAGAGTATCGTAGAGGCAGTGCAAAGAGTTATTGGTGATATTATAGTTCCAATAATTATAATTGTTGCTACAATTGGTATTGTATATGCAATAGTTTTAGGCGTGAATTATGCTAAGGCAGAGACTTCTGATCAGAAAGAAGAAGCAAAGAAGAGAATTATTAATGTAGTAGTTGGTGCCGTATTAATGATCGTATTAATGTTAGCATTGTATCTATTTGTAGAAAATGCTCATGATATCTTTGGATGGGTAGAAGCTGGTGGAAATAATCCTACAACAGAAACTCCAACAACTTAATATTATATAAAAACGAGCAACTTGCTCGTTTTTTTTGTCGTTTAGTATTCAGATAATAAAGTATAATAAAAGAGGTTTAGTAATATTACTAGACCTCTTTTTCCAATATGATTTATTTTTCTGCTAATGATTTATAATATTCATAAGTTGATTTGGCATTCTCTTTTGCCTCTGCAAATAATTTCTCTGCCAAGTCTTTGTCCTTAGCAAGTAGTGCTTTATATCTATTTTCGCCCATTAAGAAATCATTATAATCCATTGTAGGTTCTTTGCTATCTAGTATAAATGGATTTTTGCCCTCATCTGCTAGGGTAGGATTATATCTCCATAGGTGCCAGTAGCCTGTATCTACTGCTTTTTTCATCTCAAGTTGACTATTAGACATCTTCAGACCATGATTGATGCATGGAGCATAAGCAATAATTAATGATACACCATCATATTTCTCTGCTTCATTAATTGCTGTTAGGAATTGTGCCATGTTGGCTCCCATTGCTACTTTTGCAACATATACATTTTTATAAGTTGTTGCCATTAAGCCTAAATCTTTCTTGTTAGTGCGCTTACCATTTGCAGCAAATTTAGCAACAGCACCCACAGGGGTTGATTTGCTGGCTTGGCCACCAGTATTAGAATATACTTCGGTATCTAATACCAATATGTTTACGTTCTCGCCACTAGCAAGCACGTGATCTAGTCCACCATATCCTATATCATATGCCCAGCCATCGCCACCAATAATCCACATGCTGTCTTTTGCAAAGTGATCACGAAGTGTAACAATGTCTTTTGACAATTGATCGGAATTGTCCTCTATCTTAGCGATAATTTCTTTACCAATAGATCTCTTTGTTGCAGTAGTTGTCTCGGCAAAATACTTATCTATCAATGCCTTTATCTCGGCATTATCTGAGTTGTTCTGCAATTCTTGTAGTTTGTTCTGTAATATATTATATTTGATATCCAGACCAGTCTTGATACCCAGTCCGAACTCTGCATTGTCTTCAAATAAGCTATTTGCCCATGCCACGCCATGACCTTGATCATCCTTGGCATAAGGACATGCTGGAGCACTACCGCCGTATATACTAGAACATCCTGTAGCATTTGCTACAACCATTCTGTCTCCAAACATCTGTGATATTACCTTGATATATGGGGTTTCTCCACATCCGGCACAAGCACCGCTGAATTCGAAATAAGGCTTATTGAATTGGCTTCCTTTCACAGTAGTTTCTTTGAATAATTTACTCTTTTGATGAGGGATGGAATTGATATATTCATATCTTTCTGCCTCAATATCCATAGTTTTGGAAGCATCAACCATCTCTAGTGCTTTATTTTTAGCAGGGCAGGCGTTAACACATACGCCACATCCAGTACAGTCTTTGCTACTTACTTGTAATACATATTTTTTACCTGGTTCAGCGATGGCATCTAGTACGATCATATTCTCTGGCATATCAACTAGATCTTTCTCATCTATAAGGTATGGTCTAATTGCAGCATGAGGACATACAAATGCACAAGTATTACACTGTACGCAGTTGCCACTGATCCAGCAAGGAATACTATCTGCTACACCACGTTTCTCATATCTTGCAGTATTAGTAGGTACAATTCCTCTAGGGTCGAATTTACTTACAGGTATACTATCGCCATCCAATCTC
>SVIC01000021.1 GCA_015055515.1 Clostridiales bacterium
TATACCGCAGACAATGTAGATGCTACTATTACAGCCTCGGCAACGAATTATGCTAATGCTAGTGGTACTAGCGATAGTGACAAGGCTATCACCATAGGAGAAGATAATTTGTTGCAGGCTACATCCATATTCAGCGCAACAGGCTCAACAACCACTAGTGCATTGAGATTCAATGATACCGACCTGACTGCATCTGGTAGAGCACAGTATTCATTCACTATTACCAACACTGCGAACGCAAACAATGAGAAGATCCTAGCGGCACTTTTTACAATTAATAACTTGACTGAAGATGATAATATTAGCGTATATTTCGCTTGGCCTATCAATGGAACAACAAACACTGTCCTATTATCACACGAGGATAATGTAAGATATGTACCTATAGGTCCTGGCCAAAGCAGTCTTACTATCAATATTATCACAAAGATAACCAATGCTACCATAGATGTGAACGATTTCACATTTGGATTGAATATAAAGTTAAAATACGCCAACGGCAATATTGACAATTTCGCATGGGGCAACGCCGAGGATGAATTGATCATAGGCGTGAAGAACGATTCTAATGTTGCTAGTATTATAGGTCATGGAATATATGATGAAGTAATGACAAATACATTGTATAGCAACACAACACATGGCGCATCGGCTGTATTCGCTGAATCACTACCCGTAGATGGTGAAATAGGTTATATTCACCTATACGTACCAAGTGGCGCTCCTGCAATGTACACATTCGAATTATTAACACCTTCCGGAAAATATGTATGTGACACATATTACTATGATGGCACTGATGGATTTGCTATAGGCAACTCGGGATCAAAAGATACAGATGCAACCGAATACGACAAAGATTATGATAAATGTATATATTATTCCACCTGGGATGGAATTGCTAGTTTTAATACAGATGCACTAGATGGTATTTGGGATCTAGCAGACAACCCATGGGAATATGGCACAAAATTGCTTATTACTATCACCCCATTTAATTAAAAACTTAAAAAAAATAGCCAGTATAATATTGGCTATTTTTTGTTGCGTTATATTAATATTTTTTTAAGCAGATATATAAATTTTTGACTTAAAGTATCTCATTATAACGGATAAAAAAGTATATCATCTTAAATTATATTTTACACCTCATAAATTACGCCTGCATATGATGAGCCTCTCTATGTATTTATCGCCCACAATATATTACATCCGTATATTCTTAAGCGAGGATATAAGCAAATTTTTGACTTCGAGGGCAATTATGTACGAGGGATAAAATTTGTTATATCCGAGCCCTCTAATCAAGTTCGAACTTCCCAGTATACAGCTGATAATACTTACCCTTCAACTCCATCAGTTGTTCGTGATTACCACGCTCTATGATTACACCATTCTCCAGCACCATTATGACATCGGCATTATGAATAGTAGATAGTCTATGTGCTATTACAAATACCGTTCTACCCTGCATTAGTAAGTCTGTACCCTCTTGGACTAATTTCTCGGTACGAGTATCTATGCTACTGGTAGCCTCATCCATTATCATAACCGGAGCATCTGCCACAGCAGCTCTGGCAATGGCGATTAATTGCCTCTGGCCTTGGGATAAATTCTCACCATTACCGGTCAGCATTGTATCATAGCCCTCTGGCAATCTAGAGATGAAGTCATCTGCATTTGCCAGTCTTGCTGCCTTCAATATATCCTCATCTGTCGCATCCAGCCTACCATATCTGATGTTATCTCTGACAGTGCCTGTGAATAGATTAGTATCTTGTAAGACAATTCCTATTGCCCGTCTTAAGTCTGATTTCTTAATCTTATTAATATTAATTCCATCATATCTAATCTTGCCATCGGCAATGTCATAGAAGCGATTAAGTAGATTGGTAATAGTAGTCTTACCAGCACCGGTAGAGCCTACAAATGCTATCTTCTGACCTGGTCTAGCATACAGAGACACATCATGTAGTACTATTTTGTCTGAGTTATAACCAAAATCAACATTCTCCATAACTACATCGCCACGCACCTCGGTATACGTTAGTCTACCATCACCATGAGGATGTCGCCACGCCCATCTATGAGTATGCTCATCAGTCTCAATTAGTTTGCCATTCTCTTCCTTCACATTCACTAGCGTCACATATCCATCATCTACCTCTGGATCCTCATCCATGAAGTCAAATATTCTCTCTGCACCCGCCATAGCCAGTACCACGCTATTAATCTGACTAGATAATTGTGTGACTGGCTGAGAGAAACTCTTTGATAGAAGTAAGAACGCACTAATCATACCTATACTAAATGGCATAAATCCCGTAAGTGTAAAGTTATATACTCCAGTAATTGCAAATAGTCCACCAACAATAGCTATAAGCACATATTGAACATAGCCAATATTGCCCATTATAGGCATGAACATATTAGCGTATTTGCTAGCGGTATATGAGTTGTGGCATAGTTCAGAATTCAACTTGTCGAAGTCCTCTTTCGACTTTGTCTCATGATTAAATACTTTTACCACTTTTTGTCCACTCATCATCTCTTCTACATAGCCATTTACCTTACCGATCCATTGCTGTTGCAAAGCAAAGTGCTTACCACTCTTGCCACCTACCTTCTTCGTAACCCACATCATTGCAACCAATGTAAGTAACACAACTAACGTAAGATATATACTAGTAAGTAGCATTGATACAAATGTAAATATTATAGTGAATAACGAAGTAACTACGTTAGGCAATGTATTAGTAATCAATTGCTCTAATGTATCGGTATCGCTAGTATATCTGGACATAATATCGCCATGTGTGTGACTATCGAACATCTTGATAGGCATACGTTGCATCTTAGCAAACATATCATCACGGATTTTCTTCAACACCCTTTGCGACACAACTACCATTACCAAATTCTGCACCAAGGTAGCCAGCACTCCTGCCAAGCACACCAATCCCAAATATATAAGAGCCGATATTAATCCCGAATAATTAGGTGCTATACCCAACTGCGATGCAGACAATAGTGGCTCTATATGCTCGTCTATCAATGTCTGAATGAATTTGGTACTAATAACACCTGTCAATGCACTGACAATAATACAGATTAGTATTACTATCCACGCCATCTTATGCTTATTGAAGATATACTTCATTAGTTTGGATATTGTTTTCTTCTTATCTTTTAATTGCGGTCTTCTATTGTCCATTATTTCTTACCCCCTTTTACTTGAGAGTAATATACGTCTTGGTATATTGCGCAACGCTTCAACAATTCTGCATGCTTACCCACATCTGCTACCTTGCCACCATCCATGACAATTATCTGATCTGCGTGCTGAATAGATGAAATACGCTGAGCAATAATTATCTTCGTAGTATTAGGAATAGCAGATGCAAAGTTCTTCTGTATAACCCTATCTGTCTTGGTATCCACGGCGCTAGTACTGTCATCTAGTATTATTATCTTAGGCTTCTTAAGTAGTGCCCTTGCTATACACAACCTCTGCTTCTGACCACCAGAGACATTAGTTCCGCCTTGCTCTATATGACTATCATAGCCATCAGGCCTCTTCATAATAAAATCATGCGCCTCTGCCATCTTGCACGCCTCGATAATCTCTTCATCGGTAGCGTTCTCATTGCCCCACTTCAAGTTATCTCTAATAGTGCCACTGAATAATACATTCTTCTGCAACACCATACTTACCTGATCACGCAACGCCTCTATATCGTATTCTTTGACATTTCTTCCGCCTACCTTTACTTCGCCCACTGTAGCATCGTACAGCCTAGGAATAAGTTGTACAAGAGTAGTCTTGCTACTACCTGTTCCTCCAATAATACCTACAACCTCGCCAGAATTAATGCGAATATTAACATCACTTAGACACAACTTATTGATATCATTTGCATAGGAGAAGTTAACACCGCTAAACTCTATGCTACCATCCGCTACACTATCTACTGGGTTATCGGGATTGGCTATATCTGGCACTTCATCCAACACCTCTATTATTCTACCTGCGCCCGCTCTGGCTATTACTATCATGACTAGCACCATTGACATCATCATTAGCGAACTAAGTAGTTGTATGCCGTATGTAATCAAGGTAGACAGATCTCCCGTCTGAAGCAACGCACCGCCAGAGCCGATTATCACCCTTGCACCTATCCACGATGTAAGAATGATAGTGACATATATGACTAATTTCATTAATGGTCCATTAAGTGATGTAATCTTCTCCGCCTTGCTAAAACTAGTATAGATATCCTCTGATACCTCGCTGAACTTCTCCACCTCATAGTCTTCTCTATTATATGCTTTTACCGCACGAATACCTCGCACATTCTCTTGGACAACCAGGTTCATTCTATCATAATGCTTCATTACTTTCTTAAATATGGGATTGACGGTAGATAATATTAGTAGCAATCCGCCAAACAGTATAGGTATAGCAATTAGGAACACCCAGCCCACATTTGGACTAATAACAAATGACATGGTAAGTGAGAACAGCATCATAAGGGGCGCTCTTACTGCAATTCGGATTATCATCTGATACGCCATCTGCACATTGCTAACATCGGTAGTCAATCTAGTGACAAGGCTAGATGTAGAAAACTTATCTATATTGGAAAATGACAAAGTCTGTACTTTGGCAAACAAATCCCCTCTAAGATTCTTGGCAAAACCCGTAGATGCCTTAGCACACTGCACACCAGATAATGCCCCGAATACCATTGCAAATCCAGCAAGCACGACAAGTATTCCCGCATACTTCAAAATCTGCCACATATCACTAGCAACTACGCCCTTATCGACCATATCTAGATAATCTATGAGATAACTCATTACAAAGGGAATAGCAACCTCTAGCACTACTTCTATTGCCACAAATATAGGTGTGAGAATGGAAGCACGCTTATACTCCCTTACACTTCTTAATAATTTCTTTATCATTATAGCCCTCGCTTATTAGTTAAAAAATAACACCTCGCCCTTTACACATGGCAGAAATAAGTGTTAAATTATGTATGCAATCTACGTTGAATATATTACTTATACATTCTATATTATAGTGTACAATTCGATATTACGATTGTCAAATAAATTGATTAAATTATATAAACGAATGGATAAAAAAAGATGTCAAATATTAAATAATTTGACACCTTAATAATATCTTAATAATTCTTAGATCTTCTCTCGAAGTAAGCTAAAGGATGCGCACATACTGGGCATACCTTAGGAGCATTCTTGCCCTCATGAATATGACCGCAATTCCTACAAATCCAGATCTCTGTATTGTCGCTATTGAATACTCTGTCATCCTCGATATTAGCAAGCAACTTTCTATATCTTTCTTCGTGCTCTCTCTCAATATTAGCTACTGCACGGAACTTATAAGCCAACTCAGTATAACCCTCTTCCTCTGCCTCTCTAGCCATTCTATCGTACATATCTGTCCACTCGCCATTCTCGCCCTCTGCTGCTGCAAGCAAATTCTCTCTTGTTGTAGGAATCTCGCCACCGCACAAGTACTTGAACCATATCTTTGCGTGTTCCTTCTCGTTATTTGCAGTCTCCTCGAAGAATGCTGCTATTTGCTCGAAGCCTTCTTTCTTCGCCTTAGATGCGAAATATGTGTATTTATTTCTTGCTTGGCTCTCACCTGCAAATGCTTCTTGCAAATTCTTAAATGATTTGCTATCTTCAAATCTCATAATTAGTCTCCTTTTTTTCTAATGATATCATTCATTATATTACGCTTCAGTATAACATATCTTGAACTTTTTCAAAACAAAATTAAGTAGAAATTACACTTTTTCTTTTAACAAAACACATGAAAATAGTTTGCAAAAATATGTATAAAATAATATATTTATAGTAAGAATAGACAAAGTATAGAATGGAGAAGATAGTATGGCGATATTATGGGATAAAGACTGGAGATACAAGATAGCACTGAATACTACAAAGCGTAGAGAGGTAATTGATTTTGCCAAGACAATCTCTAACGGTAATGCTAGAAAGGCATTCGATAGAGAATTGTCCTTTTTCAAAGATTATTTCTCTATAGAGGCTGTAATAAGTTATCTACAACAAATATTCACCGATGAAGAATATAATGAATTTGTTAAAAACATTAAGGCAAACATCTCCCACCTACTGTATATCCCTAAAGAATTGGAGAATAGATATCGTGATGAGATATCTAAGACCAAACCTATATATCACCAACTACTTAATTATCTGCTAGACTATGGCATGACAAAAGGAACATTCTGTCCTATCAAGAAATATTACAAAGTTGTATTAGGATCTGTATATGGCCGAGTAATCAACAAACTGAACAAATACGCACAACATTTCAGAGCAAATCAGAATAAAAAATATCTAAAAGAGTATGAGGTATCCACATCGCTAAATGAACTAAAAAAAAAGATATCTTCAAATGCATCGGTACTGAATCTATGGGGTAAAGATCACGAGATAGACTATGTTCTGAAGATTAACAACAAGTATGGATTTGGTAAATTCAGAAGCAATGTAACCAGCGAACTCAATAACGTATTTACAGTAAATTGTTTTGATGGAAGAGTAGATGAGAATGATCTACATATTCAATACCTTACTAATGTATACCCAGGTTATGCACACTTCGTAGAGAGGCAATTCCAAAAGACAGACAATAGAAGTATTGACTTCGGTGCTAACTTTGTCATAAATGGCTGGAGCACATTCTCTGCTTGGCACATATTCCCTAGTATATACACAAGGAACCTTAAGATCATTAACTCAAAAATTATCAAACTGATGTTAAATACACCTAGCGCAAAGAATTACACACAGATATATATGCTACTAACGAATACTTTTGACAAGGCAATAGCAGAAAAAATACTATACCAGATTACACAACTTCCAGGCAAGTACGAATCAAGATTCTTAGGTGCGATAGCCACAGAGATTATAATAGACCTAGGCTATGCCATGAATCCTAATAATTATCTAGACAGATTGTCTAGAGCAGATATTACTAACTACTTTACGACGCTACCAAGATTAAAATAATATTATTTTTTGAAAATATATACACACTTTGTGACATTCAAAGTGTGTTTTTTGTCATAATGTAACAAATATCATAGCTATATCATATATACTACTCTGAATATAAGGAGGATGTATGACATATCAAGAGTTCTTAGAGTATATACTAAGATTAGAGAATCTACCCAGTCTAGACTACGGCACTATAGGATACAGCACACTGGGCGAGCCTATATATTATGCGCACTACGGCAACTATACTGGCAAACAAATTATCATCGAGGGAAGCATACACGCTAGAGAATATTTAGCAGGAGTATTGGTAGCAGAATTAGCACGGCACACAGCAGAGACCAGTCCAATAATCGATGGAGGAATATACTTCATACCGAACATTAACCCCGATGGAGTAAGGCTGGTACTAGATGGCATAACAGACTACTACTGTCCGAAACTGCAAGAGGTATTACTGGCAATCAACGACGGCAACACCGACTTCGGATTATGGAAAGCAAATATCAACGGAGTGGATCTAAATGTCAACTTCGACGCATTGTGGGGAGGAGGCAGTCAGAATGTATTCTGCTTATCCTCTGGCAACTTCGTTGGATACTACCCTTCGAGCGAAAGAGAAGTGCGGGAATTAATAGACTTCACCAATTTAGTACAGCCAGCCTTAACCATTTCTTATCACACAAAAGGCGAAGTAATATATTACGGATTTGAGACGCTATCGGAAGCATCTCTGAATAGAGATTTCTTAATTGGAGAGAAGTTATCTGCTGTCACAGGCTATACCCTAGTTAGAACAGTGGCATCCACTGGTGGATACAGTGATTGGGTAAGCATGAAACTAGATGTACCAGCATATACCATAGAAATTGGTGATCCTAACCTACCGCATCCACTAGGCATAGAGAACTTAGATACAGTCTTTGATCAAAACAAGGATGTGCCTATCACTGCATTCAACGCAATAGCAAATGATTAGAAAGTAATATTTTGTCGAAAACGCCAGAAATTTGTATATTGACAACGCTCTATACTGATGTTAATATATAAATATATTAAACTGAGGATAAAAGAATGCAGAAAAATATAGATCCAAATATGTCGCTAAGGCAATTTCTAATAGAAAACAATATTACAATAGATGATATTATAGAATTCACTAGATCAAAAGCAATATTGAGCGAAGAAGTAATAGATCACGATGTAGATGAAAAAAATATAACAAAAGTCAATATAGACACTTCGAAATTCGATGCAACTGAAGACATGGTCAAGGTATATGCGACAAAAGATCCAGAGAAGCAACTAGACCTAATTCTTAAGAAATGCTTATCGTGGAAAGACATGTCATTAAATAGCAGGGTAGATTTCTCGATAGATGTAACAGCATTCTTACTTAATCAATTGGGTGTAGAAGCGGTATACTTGTCATATGAATCAGAACTAGATGATTTCCACGCAGAACAGACAGGCAAGGATATTCGAATATCAATACCTAGAACATTGAACCTAGACAATCCTGTACAGTTAATTAGCACTATGGCACATGAGATAACCCACAGGACACAAGAACTTATTAGCATGACAGCCAAGAAAAATATGACTAATGTACCCAACTTCTCCAAAGAGAACATAGTATACGTGGAATTTGCAGATACACATAATGCATCGGTGCTACTATACTCTTGTGCCCCAGCCGAACTAGATAGCAATTTCAAAGAAACTGAAATGATGGCAAATATATTACACTATCTAGTGATAAACAATCCAAAAAAAGCCGAATACGTGGATCTAGTTAATGAAATGGATGCATTTAATAGGGAGAATGAAGAGACTCTAATGAGTGACTTAGAGCGACAAGTAGAAATGTCTTTCATCTCCGACCAGATAGAGAGAATTGTAGCAAAGGCAAAGAAGCATGTCACAAAAATAGCCGAGAATATATGTACAATGGCAGATTATCCTAAGGAAGATTTCGACAACTTCATGAATACATATTTAACCCAAAAAGGATTGAATGATTATCTGTGCATAGCCAGCAAAGAAGTAGATCAAACCTTACACTCTAACTTAGTCAAGGCATTATTGAAGCACGACAGAATAGAGGCTGTAACTGTAGTAAATGTAGTACCATATGAGCACTCTTATAGCGATGTATTATCTTGTGCCAAATTGTTAGAGAAAGAAGTAGGTAGTGATTATCTATATCCTACCCTACTTAGATCTATGACACACATTAGCGAAAAAGAGTTGACTAGCGTATGCAACTCTATAATAGGCAAAGATTATACCAAAGAACAGAGAGCCGCTACTAAGGAAGTAATCAAAAATCATCTATTGAAGCATGAATATCTAACAAAGACTAGGTTGTTCTTCGATGCCGAGGAGACTACTAGAGATGTAGACACAGACAATATGAACGAATACAGCATGCTATTAAATAACATCTATCCTGCATACATCAGAGATTATATAGCGATGTTCTGCGATGAATATGCGTCGGTGCTAGAAGATAATCTGATAAATAAGAATGTACCAAATCACAAGCAGAAGATATCTGATATTGAGAATGGATATGTTGCAATGACTAACAAATGCAGAGATGGCAAAATGCAGTATTTAGAAGACAATTTCACTAATTACAAGATGGTAAGGGAAGAAAATACTAGCAGTATGGAATAATATATACAGTGAATAACGAATATACTAATAACAACCAATGCAATGGTTGTTATTTTTTTGTCAGAGGTAATTCATGAACATAATAATTATAATTGCCCTTGCAATCATCCAAGGTGCAACCGAATTCCTACCTATTAGCAGTAGTGGACACTTAGTATTAGCGTACAAAATATTCGGCATACAGTCGAATACAATATTGCTATCGGTAATACTGCACCTAGCCACACTTGTATCGGTAATTATATATTATAGAAGAGATATTTGGCAATTATTAAAACACCCTCTGTGCAAGACAAACATATCCCTCACGGTCTCTACGATCATTACATGTGTTATTGCACTAGTGCTAAAACCTCATATAGAGAGTGCTTTTGGCGGGGATTGGCTATGGCTAGGATTTGTAATTACAGCAATTATACTAATAATAGCACAGTATACTAGCAAGAAGAATGGATATATATACGACATTACCAATCTTAATATCTCAAAAGTGCAAGCCATTAGCATAGGCATTGCCCAAGGAGTAGCATGTTTTCCAGGAATTAGCAGAAGTGGCAGTACTATCGCCACAGGGCTAATGTGTAAGTGTGATAGAGATAGTGCTACAAAATATTCCTTCCTATTATCCATATCCATAATCATCGCATCCACCTTACTTGAGATTATTGAATATGCAAATACACCAGCACCACTTGGTTTTAACATATTGGAACTATCGATCGGCTTTGCAGTTGCCGTGCTTATGGGACTAGGCGCTATACACGCCATGACTAGACTAGTCGCTAAACAAAAACTATATTATTTCTCGTTCTATCTATTAATACTTAGTATAGTTGTAGCGTTCATATAAGACAAAATATAAATATTTTTGATAGATTTATTTTCTTTTGCAAAAACTACCAAATAAGATATACTAATATAAATATAGTCCTGAAAAGGAGATTACATCAATGGATAAAAATAGCAATAACCAAGACAAGCAAAAAAAAATAGTATCTATGAATAGCGCTATGCAAAATCTGAAGAGCATGGTAGCAAAAAACAAAACTACAAGTAGCGAACAACCAACGGCTACCATAGTATACAACAAGCCTACAAGCAAGATTGATGAAGATATGCAGAAATTATCTCAAGATATATCTACTAAGGAGATAGTGACAGAGATAGAAGAAAGCACCGAAAGCGTAAAGAAAGAGGCTAAAAGTATAGAAGAAAAGCCAGCCAAAACAGTAGATAATAGCGAGTTTGCACCAAAAATATTGGATGACACAAACGAGTATGATGATATTAAGAAGACAAAGAAATACGCATGGCTAGCATATATACTATTCTTCATTCCGCTACTAATAAATAGAAAGAGTAAATTCGTAAGATTACACGCAAATGAAGGACTAGAGATATTTATATTCGATTTACTTGCTACCGCACTAATACTGACTAATACCCTTATTACATTTAGTGCAATAAGTTCCATTATAGGTATTATCTGCAAATTATTCGGTGTAGGACTATTCATTTTAACCGGTATCACCAAGATATTCCAGATTATACAAGTTATCCGTGGCAAAGCCACCCAGACACCTTGGTTGTGGAAATCCCGTATGATAAAGTAAAACAAATAATATATTACATACAAAAAATGCAACTATAAGTTAGTTGCATTTTTTTGTCTCCGATAATTTTAATACATAGTCAATATAAACACTTAAATTATAAATGTAAGCAATTTGTGCCCTCATTCTCTTGAAAAAAATCTTGTTATCTGATACAATCATCTGCGATAATAAGGTAAACATAGGAGAATATAATGAAAATAGGAATAGTAGGACTACCAAATGTAGGCAAGAGCACACTATTTAACGCAATTACAAAAAATCACATACCTAGTGAGAACTATCCATTCTGTACTATAGAGCCGAATGTTGCGATAGTAAATGTAC
>SVIC01000022.1 GCA_015055515.1 Clostridiales bacterium
CTTCTGATATTAGGATACCATCTACCCCCCCCCCTTAGTCAAACGAAAATCGATAAATTAAATTATTTCTATTTATTTTGTAATATTATTGTACGTAAAAAACATATATATAATATAAAAGCCTATATTTTGCGATGAAAATATTGATAATTTTGAAATTTTATTGCAATATAAAAAAATTTGATAATTATATTTGGAAAATTTGTCAGATTTTGTATAATATAGGTATACAAAACAAAAAGGAGAAAAACTATGGCAAAGAGAAGTTCTGATTATTTTGGTTTAAGTAAGCTTGTTAGCTTAATTCTAGCTATCATTCCATTCACTGCATGGATTTGTGGCGCTATCACAAGATTACAAGAAGGCAAAATCGTTGCTGGTCTTATCAGATTAATCTTCGGTTTCACTCTTGTGTGGATCCTAGATCTTATCTTCATGATCAAAGATGGTAAAATCTGCAGATTACTAGATATGTAGTAAAAAAAGGTGCTTTGATAAAAGCATCTTTTTTTTTACTGTCAATTAAATATTAATACAAGCCAGCTATATCCTTATTTGCAGTAATACTCATACCCTCATACGCAGGCTTCTTATTTAATCCAGGCATAAGCAACATCTTGCCAAGCAGTACAACTATGAACCCAGCACCCGACCTTATCTCTACATCTTTCACAGTTATTTCAAAGCCTTTTGGTGCACCTACAATATTTTTATCATCAGTTAGACTATATTGTGTCTTCGCAATGATTATTGGCAAATTACTTAGTCCAAGTTTCTTCACCATATTAATAGAAGTATTAGCATCCTTGGTGTACAACACTTTGCTAGCACCATACACTTTCTTTGCCACAGATTTAATCTTATCCTTAATAGACATATCCATATCATAAGCGTAAGATATATCGTAGTCTTTATCACATTCACCTGCTACAACATCTGCTAGGTCTAGTGCTCCTACACCACCCTTTGCCCATACATCATTTAGTGCAAACGGCACATTCATTTTCTCAACCATACTAGACACAGTATCAATCTCTGATAATGTATCTGTAGCATACTTATTTAATGTTACAACCACAGGTACATGATAGACCTTTTGCATATTATCTATATGTTTTGCCAAATTAGAAAAGCCTGACTTAATTGCTTCTATATTCTCCTGATAGATATCTTGCTTTGCCACACCACCATGCAACTTCAAAGCTGGAATGGTAGCGACTATAACAACGCAATTTGGTTTAATACCACCCACTCTACACTTGAAATCTAAAAATTTCTCAGCACCTAAATCTGCTCCAAAACCCGCCTCGGTTATAACATATTTTGCCCTAGACATAGCCATCTTTGTAGCTACAATACTACTGCAACCGTGAGCAATATTGGCAAAAGGCCCACAGTGAATAAGTGCAGGTGTACCGCCAAGTGTTTGTACCAAATTAGGCATAATAGCATCCTTAAGCAATATTGTACAAGCCTCCTCGACCATTAGATCCTTTGCGTACACTGGATTACCAGACTTATTTATGGCAATCATGATATTACCAATTCTAGTCTTTAGATCATTGATATCTGACGCAACAGACAATATTGCCATAATCTCACTTGCGGCGGTGATATTAAATTTCTCATTTCTAGAAACCTTGTCTGTAACCTTAATTATAACATCTCTAAGTGCTCTATCATTTAGATCCATACATCTATTGAATAAAACTTTCTTTGGATTGATATTAAGTGCATTGCCTTGGAATATATGATTGTCTATTGCACTACAAATAAGATTATTTGCTGATGTAATAGCATGAAAATCACCTGTAAAATGCAAATTAATATCTTCCATAGGTATAACCTGTGAATAGCCTCCACCAGTCGCTCCACCTTTCATACCAAATACTGGACCCATCGATGGCTCACGGAGTGCCAAGCATACGCTTTGTTTTCTTATAGTCAATGCATCTGCTAGTCCTATAGAGACAGTCGTCTTGCCATTACCACTAAGAGTAGGATTGATAGATGTAACAAGGATTAATTTAGCATCTTTTCTCACCTTTTTCTCAATATTTATTTTAGCAATATTCTTACCATAGAAGTATAAATTCTTCTTAGAAATTTTTAATTTTGATGCTATCTTCGATATATCTTTTGGCTTCACACTTCTAGCTATTTCTATATCTGTTAACATTTTATAACCCTCCATCTGTCATCTTCTATATTCTTTAATACATCCACTATCGCTCTTTTTCGATGAGACACACTGTTTTTTTCATCAGGAGAAGCCTCTCCAAAAGATTTTCCTAAATCATGGCTATAGAATATACAGTCGTAACCAAAGCTAGTATCACCCCTATATTCCTTAAGTACTTCACCCATTGTTCTACCTTCACCAACAACGCACTTGCCATCTTGCCTAATGCACACGATAACACATGAAAAATAAGCACTCCTATCATCCTTATCCTTCATATCAGTAAGTAATTTCTGCCTATTATCTTCATCGGTTGCATTCAATCCTGCATACCTTGCTGAATATATACCAGGCTTACCTTCTAACACATCACAGCATATACCGCTATCATCCGCCATTACCCAGTAGTCCAATCTTTTTCCTTGCAAGTATTGCATTATTGTACTTGCCTTGATATACGAATTAGCCATAAATGTATCACCATCTTCTACTATATCTCCACTAAATCCAACATCTTGCATAGTTATTATATTGTAGTCTGGCAACATTTCTCTAAATTCCTTTAATTTATGCTTATTGCCAGTCGCAAGAACAATAGTCTGCATAACAAAAACCTCCAAAATATTATTGTCATTGTATCAAAATATGCCATTCTTAGCAATCAAACTATCCTTTAATTAAAAAATATCTCATAAAAAATAGAAATGCGTAAAAGTGCATCCCTATTTGTTATTTATTAGTATATTTCAAATTCATTAATGAATTTGGAGTTAAATCAATGTCCGACAAGCCTTCACCAGACATAAGCAGATAATAAGCCTCTGCTCCTACCATTCCAGCATTATCTGTACAAAGTATTGGAGATGGATAATACAATTCTATGTTATTTTGTTGGGCGACCTCTCTCATCCTTTCTCTTAAATGAGAATTGCATGCAACTCCACCCGCCATAACAATCTTCTTTGCTCTCAATCTCTTTGCCGTATTGATGGTCTTTGTTACAACCTCATCCACAGCTTGCGTCTGAAAAGATGCGCATACATCATTCACATTAGGAGTTTCTCCATTCTGACTAAGTTTGTGAATATAGTTAATAACAGCAGTCTTTAGCCCACTATAACTAAAATTAGCTTCCTTTTTATTGTAATTTGGCTTTACGAACTGGATATTGTTCTGCCCTTCTTTAGCCAATTTGTCTACAATGGGTCCTCCTGGATAACCCAGTCCTAACACTTTTGCTACCTTATCGTATGCCTCACCTATCGCATCATCGTGTGTTGTCCCTACTACTTCGAACTTGTTATATGACTTTACATTAATGAGTGCTGTGTGACCGCCAGACACAACAAGGGCCAAATACGGTGGCTTTAGATCATTATGTGCCAAATAATTAGCGGATATATGCGCCTTAATGTGATTAACCTTAATTAGTGGAACGTTTAGAGCAAAAGCCAAAGATTTGGCATAATTAACCCCAACCATAAGACTGCCCACTAGCCCTGCACCATAAGTCACTGCCACTGCATCTATATCTGACAGTGTTAGTCCTGCCTCAAGCATCGCCTTGTCTACAATGTTGGATATTGCAAGCAAATGATTTCTACTAGCCACTTCTGGAACAACCCCACCGAACTTGGTATGTATATCTATCTGACTAGAAATAACATTAGATAATAGTTCTCTACCATTTCTAACTACTGCAACACTGGTATCATCACAACTACTCTCAATAGACAGAATTGTAACAACATCTTTATTTTGTAAATTATTAAATTTTTCTTTTGCGATATCTATATACATTATACACCTTCTATTTGATATACAACAAATATTTCTCTATAAAATCCGACAGGTTGCCATTCATTACGCCATCTATATCACTAGTCTCATAGCCAGTTCTAAGATCTTTTACCAAGGTATAAGGGCAGAATACATAACTACGAATTTGGCTACCCCACTCTATCTTCTTTGACTCACCCTTTAGACTCATAGCCTTGTCCAAATTCTTCTGAATCTCTAACTGAGTCAGTTTGGACACAAGCATTTTCATAGCAACCTCTCTATTCTGTGTCTGAGAACGCTCATTCTGACATGTAACCACAATATTTGTAGGAAAGTGTGTTATTCTAATAGCACTATCTGTGGTATTGACATGTTGTCCACCAGCACCCGATGCCCTATATGTATCCACCCTAATATCCTCAGGTCTAATAGATATATTCACATTGTTATCAATCTCTGGCATAACCTCAACACTGGCAAATGATGTATGTCTACGCTTATTGGCATCGAATGGAGATATCCTAACTAGTCTATGCACACCCATCTCACCCTTAAGGTACCCATAGGCATTGTCGCCAATGATTGCGAATGTAACACTCTTATAACCCGCACCATCGCCATCTAGACTGTCATATTCCTTGATCTTATAACCATTCTTAGTAGCATATGCCTGATACATTCTATATAGCATCTCTACCCAATCACAAGACTCTGTACCGCCAGCACCACTATGGATCTTGATGATAGCATTGGAGTTGTCATACTCTCCTACAAGCAAAGTCTTTAGATATAATGCATTTACCTTTTTCTCGGTATCAGATAGCATTGCATCAACATGAGATATCAATGTCTCATCATCTTCCATCTCTGCTATCTCAATATAGTCTTTGCAAGAGTCTATGCTGCTACTAGCATCCAAATATTCTAATTTTTTGCCAGTCAAGTCTTTTTGCCTCTTTGATAGCGATTGCAACTTCGTCATATCACCATATATTTCCGGATTTTCCAGATCTTTGACAACTTTATCTATATCTCTATCTAACGCAACTACATCAAAGGCAGTCGGTAATTAATTGAAAGCTACCGACTAGACTTTTTAATTTTTCTTTTTGATTATTTAATATTAACATACTAATTTTCCTTTTCTTTTTCACTCTCAAAACGTCTTTGCTTTGGTATAAAGAAGAATGTATTATAGTCCTCTGTATTAAAGTATTCCGACTTCTTTAACATCTTAAATCCATTCTTTAACACAGCCCTCATACTAGCATAATTATCTCTGTGAACATAGCCACTAATTGCACAATCACTAGGATGTACAGTAAAGAAATCTATATTATTTGTAACCGAATTTATAACCCTAGTTCCTACACCTTGCCCTTGATAATCGGGATTGACTATAAGATAATTAAATTCTATAGCATTCATATCGCCATCTCGATCTATTATCTCCCTAGCATCTTGTAATGTAACGTACTCTGCACCCTCGCCCACATCCTTATTCTCTATTATCTTCTCTAGAGCATATTTTGCATTTAGATAATTTTGAGAACTAATAACCGCTGTGGCAAGCATTTTCTTGCCTTCAAATGCAAAGAATGTCTGGTAATCGGCGTAATCATATCTACTAGTAAAATATTCTACAAAATCGCCCAGTTTCTCGCCTCTTACTATATACCTTTCTATATTATCGCTATGCCAAGTATTTAGTTCTGCTATATATCTATTATACATATTAGTCTTGGCTTCAGACATATAATCTTCGGTATCTCTAGGGAAATGAAAACCTCGCCATGTTATATTATTCTTCTCATCATGCATTCTTCTCATACAAACATTCTCACTATTTTACTTTATCATATCTTTTATTTTTTTGAAAACAAAGTGTCAATTGATTTCAATTTTATCATATATTAATCTTCCATTTTGCGATAAAAATCATCAAAGGCAGAATATTTACCAAAACTTACATTATATAAAGGCTCATAGCCATTACGCTTAAATATCTTTTGGCTGGCCACATTGTCATTGTGTATACATGCAGTAGCGTATTCCACATGATTAAGACTAGTAAAGTTAGCAATATTATCATTGATAGACCTAACAACCCTAGTACCAATGCCTCTCCCCTGTAACCCAGGTGACACAACTACGTAATTCAGTAACAAATTGTTATCATCAAGCGAACTTAGTAACAAATCTCTTGCCTGTGCTAGCGACAGATATCCAGCCACACCATCAACCTCACACCTCTCACAATGCAATACATAATCACATATTTTAGCATAATTGATATCAGGATCTTCTCTAAAGACTACCACTGCTGACAGCCCTCCTTCATCATAAGCGTAGTATGTATTATAATTTTTTACATGACAAGTAGTCAATTCATCACCAAGCAATGGACTATTAGTAATAAATTTGTTAATACCCTCGCTCTTCCATGTATTTAACTCATTGGTTATATCTAATAGTTCTTTACTGTCTTCTGGCAAATATATATGATGATTTTTCTTATCAATTCCAGTTATCTCTGGAGTTATCCAAACCAAACCATTTATCCTATCTTCAAAGCCTAACATTTGTTTCCTCCATATCATTTACATAATAAAACCGCTTATGATTGATACGAAATCTTTCAGATCCTTCACTATATACAGGATAAAAATCATGACGATTGAACAAATGAATACTTCTATTATTATCATCATTAATCAATGCAGATACTAGATTAAAATTATTATATTTCATGAAATAATCGGAGTTATTCAATATAGATGACAACATTCTATCACCTACGCCTTTGCCCTGCATATCACCTATCACAGCAATATAATCTATGCTATAGTTATCTAACTCGCTCTGATTTAATGCCCTTATTGCATCGTCTAATAACATATATCCATCCACTCTAGATATATTATTATCTGAACAATACACTGCATAATCATTAATATCTTGATAGGAAACCTTAATTATATCCTTTTTTATGACAACAGCCCCAACACATGCACCGTTATCATGTGCATAGTGTACATTGGAATATGGATGATTACTCCTGGAGTAAAATAGATTACCTAAAAGCAAGTTTTTACCAGTAATAAATCTTTTTATATTCTCATTGTTCCACTCTTTGCCATTTAACATATTCTTATACTCATCAACTATACGCATATCATCCAGCACAATCTTGCCATCATCTAACGTTGATATCCCACTTACATTTGGGGTATGCCAAATTAATCCGTTGTCTTTATCCTCTAATATCTTCATATATACCTCGTACAATATATTACTACATATAATATGCAATTTCAAGAGGCGAGTAAAAAAAATCTTAGACTTTTTAATTCAGTCTAAGATTTTATTTTTACTTCTGTTCCTTACCACAGCAAGCCTTGTATTTCTTGCCACTACCACATGGACATAGATCATTACGACCTACCGCTCTTCCTTTTGCCTTGACTGGAGTATTGCCTTCTGGTGCATTAGTTTGCAACTCTTCTGGCTTCACAGCCGGCTTAACCTGAGTTCTAAGATTGATCTTATAATTAAGCAGGAATGTAGCAGTCTCACGCCTAATCTTCATGATCATATTCTCGAACATTGCAGAACTTTCCTTCTTATACGCAATGATTGGATCTTGGTTACCATAGGCACGAAGTCCTATCTCATTTCTAAGGATTTCCATATAGTCTATATGATCCATCCATAGACTATCAACCACTCTTAGAAGAATGTCACCTTCTATCCTAGATGGATTAATTCCTATAGCCTCTACGCCCTTGCATTTTAGTTCATACAGCCTTACACATTCCTCTGCGACTTTGTCAGCAAGTTCCTCTAATTCCAAATCTTCAACAAGTTTTTCTGTCACAAAGTTGGCACCTTCTGGCAAAATCTTGCCATTCAATTCTTCATTGATTTTATTCAAATCCCATTCATCAAAGGTCTTAGTGTCATCAATCGCATTATATACTGCTTCCTTCGCAAGTTGCTCTATCATACCAACTGCTTCGGCGTGCATATCTACACCATCCAATACTTTATTTCTTTCGTTATATATAATAGTTCTCTGAGTATTATTAACATCATCAAACTTCAAGACATTATGTCTAGCACTGAAGTTATATCCCTCAATCTTCCTCTGAGCCTTCTCAATTTGCTTTGAGATCATACCCACTTGGAAAGAGAATGTCTCTTCTATCTTAAAGAAGCTTAGTATACCCTTCATCTTGTCGCCACCAAATCTACGCATCAATTCATCTTCCATACTCACATAGAATACAGAACTACCTGGGTCTCCTTGTCTACCAGCACGACCACGCAACTGGTTATCAATTCTTCTACTCTCGTGTCTCTCTGTACCAATGATATGCAGACCACCAAGGGTTATAACCTGCTTCTTCTCTTCATCTGTTACCTTCTTATACTCGGCACACAACTCTCTATATTTATTTCTAAGACTCTCTAACCTCTCATCATCGGTAGCAAGATATGATGTACAGAATTCGATCTCTTCCTCTGTTGCATCCATCTCTCTTAACTTAGCCTTCGCCATATACTCTGGGTTACCACCTAGCATGATATCGGTACCACGACCAGCCATATTGGTAGCAATAGTCACAGCATCTAATCTACCTGCTTGTGCTACTATATCACTCTCCCTTTGGTGATTCTTAGCATTCAACACATTGTGAGGAATTTTCGCTAACTTCAGCATCTTAGACAATTCTTCACTCTTCTCAATTGTGACAGTACCTACAAGAATTGGTCTATGCTCTTCATGAACCTTTCTAACCTCTTCTACTATGGCATCCATCTTCGCCTTCTCTGTCTGGAACACAATATCTGGATAATCTTTTCTTCTAATAGGTAAATTAGTCGGGATTGTTACAACGTCTAGACCATATATCTTATTGAACTCAATCTCTTCTGTCTTGGCAGTACCTGTCATACCGCTTAGTTTGTTATAAATACGGAAGAAGTTCTGGAAGGTAATAGTAGCTAAAGTCTTATTCTCATCCCTTATCTCTACACCCTCTTTTGCCTCTATCGCCTGGTGCAATCCATTAGAATACTTCCTACCCTCCATTAGACGACCAGTAAACTCATCAACTATCAAAATCTCGCCATCACGAACTATATAGTTAGCATCCTTCTTCATTATGAATTGTGCTCTAATAGCATTATTGATATGATGGTTCAATTCAATATTCTCAATATCACTAAGATTATCTACGCCGAAGAACTTCTCTGCCTTAGCAACACCGCTATCTGTTAATCTTATTGCCTTATCTTGTTCCTCAATCTCATAATCATCTTTCTTCAAATTCTTGGCAAATCTAGCAGCGGACTTATATGTCTCATTGCTCTTCATACCTCTACCAGAAATAATAAGTGGAGTTCTAGCCTCGTCTATTAATATACTATCCACCTCATCGACTATGGCGAAATGATATCGTCTTGTCACAACTCTATCTTGTGCACGAGTAACCATATTATCTCTTAAGTAATCGAAGCCCAACTCATTATTGGTAGAATAAGTTATATCACAATTGTACGCATCACGCTTCTCTTGTGGAGACATATTGTGTAGCGATACGCCTACCGTTAATCCAAGATATTTGAATATCTTTCCCATCCATTCGGCATCACGAGATGTCAAATATTCATTGACAGTAACTATATGCACACCTTTGCCCTCTAGCGCCATTAGATATGCAGGAAGGGTCTCAACCAATGTCTTACCCTCACCAGTTCTCATCTCTGCAATACGCCCTTGGAAAAGTGCAATTCCGCCCAATATCTGAACATGGAAATGCCTTAGTCCCATAACTCTACTACTAGCCTCTCTCACGCACGCATAAGCATCAGGCAATATATCAATTGTCTTCTCACCCTTAGCCAATCTATCCTTTAATACCGCTGTAGTACCCTTCAGCTCTTCCTCACTCATTGCCTTATATTTATCAGACAAAGCCTCGACTTTGGCTGCTATTTTTTCCAATTTTTCAATATTTCTTGCATTATCTGATGCAAAAAGTTTCTTAAAAAAATTCATGTCAATATTACCTTTTACAAAAAAATAGAAAATAGGCTAATCTAGCCTATTCTCTATTCTACACTATTTTTTTTATTTTTACAATCAAAATAGATCTAATGATATATAAGATTATACAATAAATTCAAATATATAACTAAATATATCCATATAATAGCATAATTATAGCGTATTAATCTACATTTCTTACTATCTTAATAGTGTAACCCTCTCCGCTATTTGTAACTTCTAGAGCCCAATAAGCACCACTGCCAAATATACTATTTGGTGCTGTAGTTGGATTATATGATGCTCCATCAGATATATCTATATTACTAATATTGGAGTTATTTCCATACCAGTTATTAGTAGTTATATTTGCACCATTATTAATCTCCAAATTATCTATTGAGTAGTTACAACTATTAATAGATATTTTTCCAGTAGCATTAATACCAGTATTCCTATTATAAGAATGTATCAATCCGCCGAATGTAACATTATTACTTACTGTATTTGCCACAGTCAGATCCTTTATTTTCACAAAACTGTACTTAATGTTCACCACATTGCCCGATTGCTCAAAAGTATGTATCAAACCCGATAGTTTTATGTCTCCACTATATTTCTTAGTAACAGTCATACTACCAGTATTATAACAAGAATCTATGGTACCAGCGTATACTTTTCCTACAATTCCCGCCATATCATTACCGCTCATTTCACCATTAAACGCTGAATAATATATTCCTGCATTAGTATTCTTATTACCACTATAAGAAGCAATACCAGCTATCATACTATTTCCACTATCCGCAGATCCACCATTTACAGTAATTATTGCAGACACTGTACTATATGCGATTGTACCATTATTATCATATGCAATTCCCGCAATCTGCAAGTCTTTCGCAGTATACTTAGCATAAATTGTACCTGATACATTGACATTGGCAATCAATCCATAGTTATTGACTGCTACACATCCTCCCCATACAACAGATGTACTATCTATTGTATGTTCTAAGATTTTCACATTTATATTAAGGTTAACTATACTTGCACTCTCATCAATCATATAGAACAATCCGAAATACATCTTGCCCGACTTCTCTTTTAATTGTGGAGCATATTCGATAGTCTTACCATTACCATCCAGCACACCATTGAATGCTATACCTTCTGCAATTCCAAGTGGAGCCAGACTAATCGTACTATCAATATCTGGCTCCACTTGGAATT